>JAISZO010000016.1 GCA_031269105.1 Planctomycetaceae bacterium
AACACGGCTTGTTAGCCATATTGCGTACCCCCCCCCCCCGATACATTCTGCCGAAATCCAAGAAAATCAAACGCTTTGTTCAACTTTTTCATAGTCGAAACTCCTTCTAAACTTTTAAGTTTTTGAAACTGATTAACAAAAATCACCATAATTTTTGTCTCAAAGTTTCATTGATTGGTCTCTAGTATACACCAAAATCTTGAATCCAACAAGAGAAATGTGGAATATTTTGAAATTTTCTTGAAAAAAACTTCTGAACCCGAAAGGCGGATTCAAAACAGGTGGAATAAATAAAACTAATCGACTATTTTATTTACGATTGTGTAAGTAATCGGATTATAGATACCAAACACGTTGCCGACCGCACGGCATCGAGGGAAAAACGAAAAATAATTAGCAAGCGGGAAATAAACGAGAGTTGAACTGTTGCTTACGCTTCGGTTTTTATTAAAAAATAGCGGTACAATTATCATTTTCACAAAACGTCATCTAGTCGTTCTATTATGCAAACTGATACTCTTTTCATTATTGTTTCTTTTGATAAAATAGGAATACTATGTTTAAAAGTGAAATAACTCCCATGATGCAACAGTATCTTGCCGCCAAAAAGGCATGTCCAGAGGCGTTGCTTTTGTTTCGGATGGGAGATTTTTATGAACTCTTTCTCGACGACGCAATTACGGCGGCGAAAGTTCTCGGATTGACATTGACCAGTCGCGAGCGGGGAGAGAATGCAACTCCGATGGCGGGATTTCCGTATCATCAGCTTGATTCTTATCTCGGAAAGTTGATTTTAGCGGGATATCGGGCGGCGGTTTGCGACCAAATGGAAGACCCGAAATTGGCAAAAGGTCTCGTGAAACGCGAAGTGACTCGCGTTGTCACTGCCGGAACCATTATCGAAGAGTCGCTCCTTGATCCGAAATCGAGCAATTATCTGGCGGGCGTTACGGATTCTGATCCAACCGGCGTTGCATGGGCGGAACTCTCGACAGGAAAGCTGTACGCAACGACGGTTCCGAGATCGCAACTCGCGGACGAACTCGCGAGAATTGCGCCGTCAGAGTGCATTTTGTCGGAAAAAGCAAAAGAACCTCTGCCGCCGGAACTGCTTGGAAAAATGGTCGTTACCAAACGTCCCGATTGGGCTTTCGGCAAAAAAACCGCGATTAACGCCTTGTTGCAGCATTTCAAAACGACAACGCTCGAAGGATTTGGGTTCACGTCGCCGAAAGACGATATCGCGGCGCTCTGCGCCGCAGGCGCTGTGTTGGATTATCTTTGCGAAACGCAAAAACATTCGTTGGAACATCTTGATACAATTGTGCCGTATCGAAAAGGGGCGCAATTGGAAATTGACGTCGCGAGCCGCCGAAGTCTTGAAATCACGCGGACAATTCGTGAAGGACGGCGCGACGGTTCGCTTTTAGCGGCGCTGGATCAATGCGTTACGGCGATGGGATCGCGTTTGCTTGGCGATTGGGTTGCCGCGCCGCTGACCGATATTTCCCAAATTAATGTACGTTTGGAAGCCGTCGGCGAATTGCAGCAGAACGAATCGGCGATACAGGAAATTCGCGAAACGCTGAAAAAAGTATATGATATTGAACGGTTGCTGACGCGGATTATTGCAAACCGCGCCACGCCGCGCGATTTGGCGTTTGTCGGACGGACGCTCAAAACGTTGCCGCTTTTCAAAAATCAATTGGCGGAATCTCAAAGCGTTCTGCTGAAAACGCTTGCGGATATTATTAATCCATGCGAAGACGTGGCGGAAAAACTCGAAGCCGCGCTGATGGCGGAATGTCCGTTGACTTCGCGCGAAGGCGGTTTTATCAACGACGGTTACAATCAGGAACTCGACTCGCTACGGGAATTGCAGGCGGGCGGCAAACGCTGGATTGCAGAATATCAAAAGAAAGAATCGGAAGCGTTGGGATTGCCCAATCTTAAAGTCGGTTATAATCGGGTGTTCGGTTATTATATTGAAATAACTAACGCAAAACGCGCAGAACTTCCGCCGACTTACGTCCGCAAACAAACAATCAAAAACGCCGAGCGGTATATCACGCCGACTTTGAAAGAATACGAAGAAAAAATCTTGACGGCGGGAGAACTCGCCTGCGAATTGGAATATGATTTGTTCGTGGAACTTCGGGACGCGGTATCGGCGGTGCGGTCGGAAATGCACAAAACGGCGTCGGCGTTGGCGCACCTCGACGTGCTTGTCGGATTCGCCGTGCTTGCCCGCGAGCGAAATTATTGCCGCCCGGAAATTGTTGAAGAGCCGATTCTCGACATTACGGACGGACGGCATCCGGTTTTGGACGTGGTTCTTACGAATGGAACGTTTGTGCCGAACGACGCGAAATCGGACAAAGAATCGGGAATGATTCATCTGATTACCGGTCCAAATATGGCGGGAAAAAGCACGTTTATCCGGCAAATTGCGCTGTTGACAATCATGGCGCAAATCGGCAGTTATATTCCGGCAAAATCGGCGACGATTGGTATTGCCGACCGAATTTTTGCGAGGGTTGGAGCAAGCGACGAATTGGCGCGGGGACAAAGTACGTTTATGGTGGAAATGACCGAAACGGCGCGAATTCTCAATATGGCGTCGCCGCAAAGTCTTGTGATTCTCGATGAAATCGGACGCGGAACCAGCACGTTTGACGGCATTTCACTGGCGTGGTCGATTGTCGAACACATGCACGATCATATCGGTTGCCGCACGTTTTTTGCGACGCATTATCACGAACTGACCGCGCTAGCGGAACGTTTGGATCGGATTAACAATCTGAACGTTGCGGTGCGCGAGTGGAACGACGAGATTGTGTTTTTGCATAAAATCGTACCGGGAGCCGCCGACAAAAGTTACGGAATTCATGTCGCGCGGCTTGCGGGCGTGCCGAAAGACGTGGTTAAACGCGCCGACGAAATTTTGATTCATCTTGAAGATACGAACGGAAACGGAATTTCATCTAACGAATATCACATTCTCGACGGCAAAAATTCAAGTGCGGACGCAACAAATGACGAACTTTTGCCGAAACCGAATCCCTTACGGCAAAAACTTACGCCGCAATTTCCCGATATGCCGGAACATAAGAATGCCGGCGTAAACGAAAAAAAACCGCCGTTGTTAGCGAAACAAATTTTGCCGGGCGGTTTGCAATTGTCGCTGTTTGGTTTTATGGATCATCCGGTGTTAAACGAATTACGCAATACCAATTTGAACGAACTCACTCCCCTCGAAGCGTTTCAAATGATAACGCAGTGGCAGCAACAGCTTACGTCCGAACATCGAACAAAAGAAACTCCGCCGTTCTCTTCTTCCGGCAAAAAAGGGAAAGTGAAAAGTGAAAAAGCGGCGAATAAATAACTCATGTTACGCCCCATCGGCGAGTTTCATTTTTCCCAGTTCGATCCATGCGGCTTTGGAAGCCGCCCAGTCGATTTTCGCTTTGAGGGCAAAATGATTGAGTTTGCGAGCGAATTTTAACTTCTCCAGTTTAATAGACGCCGCCGGCGAAAC
>JAISZO010000055.1 GCA_031269105.1 Planctomycetaceae bacterium
CTCGCTTTATTTTTACAAGGAGTTACTCGTACTTTACAAAGATTTACGGATACTTTTGTCGATTGATCGCCGCTTTTCATCAACTCGCCGCCTTCGTTACCGCCTTGCCAAACATTCCGATCGCCAAAAAAAAATTGTAAAATAAACTCTCTCTTTTTTTCAGGGGCGACTAATATAGGAAACAAGACCGTTGTTTTCTATTGATAAATCCTATGCATTATTGAAACAGGAACTTCATTCTCATTAAATATACTTAAACTTTTCATAATGACAATAAAAAAATGAAAAAAATCAGGAAAATTTTTCATTTCCCGCCAAAGAACAAGGCAATTCCTGCAACGTTCATTCTTATCAAATCAACCGGCGGATTTTGGGGCGGGAATCATGCCGCCGATCAATACGAAAAAATAACATATTCCGGCAACAAGAATCATCATTGGTCCGGCGGCAAGATTGAATAACACGCTCGCGTAAAGCCCAATCCAGCAAAACGCAAAGCATAGAATGATCGCAACGCACGCCATCGGTAAAAGTCGCGTCGTCAATCGTGCGGCAGTTGCCGCGGGAAGCGTCAACAAAGCGATCACCAAAATAATACCGACCAATTGAATCATCAAGACAACGGTCACGGCAATCAAAACAAGAAGAAGTTGAAAATAAAAACCGGCGGGAATTCCACGAAGACGCACAAATTCTTCATCGAAACAAACCGCTTCAAGCCGCCGGAAAGAAAAGACGGTAATCAACAGCACGGCAATATCTAAAATACCGACAAGTCGCACGCCGTTTGTGGAAACTAATAAAATATCGCCGAACAAATAAGCGTCAATCGTATGAAAGCCCTTCGTTTTGGTAAAAAACAATACGCCGAGCGCCATGCCGAGCGCCCAAATCGCGCCGATAATCGAGTCTTCGCGTTCTTTCGCGCGCATTTGCACCGCGCCGATCATTAAAGAAGCGCCAATCGAAAAAAGAACCGCAATTGCGATTGGATCAAGAAATGTCGCCAATGTCGTCATACCTGCGGAAAGTATCGCCTGTTGCAGAAAGACGCCGATTCCAACGCCGCCGAATGCACAATGCGAAATGGCTCCGGCAAGATAACCGATACGCCGCACTACGACAAACGTCCCGATGATTCCAAACGACAAACTCGCCAAAGCGCTGACTAAAAACGCCTGCCGCAAAAACTGATAATCAGGATGAAAAGCAATCTCGTAAAGTTGATTCATTATGAAATGAAGAAAAGTTTTGAAATACGAAACGCAACGTTAATTTGCCATAATTTGCAGGAGTTTGATCATGTTCGTATCGACGCAGCGATGACCGCAAATGACTTCTTCCAGCGGAGAAAGAGTCGCTTTATTGTTGATCAGTCCGACCATTTTGCCGGTTTCTCCTTCGTGTAGCGCGTCAACGGCGCGCACGCCAAGCGTTGTCGCAAGAATGCGGTCAAACGGCACGGGAATACCGCCGCGCTGAATATGTCCTAAAATGACAACCCGCGAATCATACGGACATTCGCCGGTTGCAATCAATTTTTGCCGCAAGTTCGTTGCGCCGCCCGAATCGTCTCCTTCGGCGACAATCGCAAGCACGGACGTTTTGCCGCGTTTTTTAATATTGTACAAATGTTTGATAATGTTTTCGGGATCCGTCGGAATTTCCGGCACGCAAACAATTTCCGAACCGGACGCAATCGCCGCGTGAAGCGCAACGTCGCCGCAATGCCGTCCCATCACTTCGACAAAAAACATCATGTCGTGACTTCCGGCGGTGTCGTGCAATTTATCCACCGCCTCCACCGCCGTATGAACCGCCGTTTCAAAACCGATGGTATAATCCGTGCCGAGCAAATCGTTATCAATTGTTCCGGGAAGTCCGATAATCTGACCGTTCCAAACTTTCGAAAGTTCCAGCGCGCCGGTCAGCGTTCCGTTTCCGCCGATAGGAATCAATGCGTCAATATGATATTTTTGGAGAACATTCGCGGCGCATTTCAAACCTTCTTCGGTTGTAAAACGTTGACTACGGCTGCTGTGCAAAATAGTCCCGCCGATATTGGAAAGTCCCGAAACGCTTCGCAACCCCATAAACACCGTGCCGTCCGGCTGCGTGTAAAATTCCTCGTTCATCAATCCTTCGTAGCCGTGCATGATTCCAAGCGCTTCGTCGCCAATCGAAACCGCCGCACGCACAATCGCCCGAAGACACGGATTCATTCCCGGCGCATCGCCGCCGCTGCACAAAATGCCAATACGCATACTTCTTTTTCTCTCCGTTTTGAAAAAAATTAAATTTTATAAAAATTTCCAGACGTAAAATAAAAATCAAACGTTCTATTTTGAGTTTATTGTAACTCAATAATATTTTAACATTCATTGAAGTAATTTATCCGGCTCTTCCAACGTGTATTCGATGTTGTCGCTGCTGGTCATTGCCCAAGATAAAGGTTTGTTTTCAATAAATTCAAGGAAGTTTTTGATTGTAATCGTCTTTTTATCGCCCTTAAAATCACGATTAATAATCGCTATCTTGCCGTCGTAAAAACCGGCAATGTTCCAGTCAAAAAAATGCGACATAAAAAGACCGCACAACAATCCATCGCTATCGGGACTCAAAATACAGCGACGCCCTTTTTCTAATATCCATTGATATTTTTCGCAAACAGATTCGTAATCAATCTGATCGTTTTTGCCGCATAGTAAATCATTGATCGGCATAATTCCCTCAGCATTTTCCACATTGAAAAAGAGCGTAATCATTGCACTCCGCCTGCAAACGTTCTCTTGTCAGTTCGCAGTATTCCTGCTCAATCTTGAAACCAATAAATCGTCTTTCCAGTTTTTTTGCCATGACGAGCGTCGAACCGCAACCGCAAAACGGATCAAAAACAACGCCGCCCGACGGACAAAAACATTGAATAAAATCGTAAGGAATTTTATCGGGAAATACGGCGGGATGCCTGCGTTTTAACGGATTTTTATCGCCTGCCATTAAATAATCCCATACTGTTCCGCGACATTTCGTCATGTTGATAGGACGCGTTACCGTCTTTTGCGTTTCGCCGTTTGTCTTGCGCGCGCCGCTACCGGTCATCACTTTACCGCCGTGTTTTGATAATACTTTTAACGACTCTTTATTGAAAAAATTCGGCTTATCTCCTTTGAGAAAAATTGGCATATATTCATGATCCACGCGAAAACGGTTTTTCTATCACGCGCCTTCAGAACCGTTTTTTCGGTAAATCACCGCTTCAAATAATTTAAAACCGATATTATCGCACCAATCAATAATTGTTTTAAACGAAGTAAGCGATTTACCAAAATTTTTAGTCTGGTCTTGAATAACCATCACCGCAATACCGCCGTTTTTCAGTACGCGAAAAATCTGACTCCCGATTTCATGTAAATCAAAATTGAGACGTCCCTTATAATCCCGAACCTGATCATACGGCGGCGACGTTACCATCAAATCAATTCCATTGTCCGGTAAACCGGCGGATAACTGAACATTATCGCCGCAATATACCTGATCCAATTCGTAAATACCTAAATTATTCATTCTTTTCAAACATTTTTTCTTCAAAATCAAACATAGTTTCAGCGTTTAGCGTAACCCAAAACTGTTGATAGTCAAGTTATGAACATACTTCAGTTTATCGCGATTAAAATATTCAACTCATATTGATTTCGGTTCGTTCTATCGTTTTGACGCCGCAAAATAAGTTGTCCCGCCGGCAAGCGCTCCGCCGAGTAAACCGCCGGCAATCAACAACGGAAGCGACGGGTTTTTTATTAACAAATCAGAATACAACAATCCGGCAATCGCCATCACGCCGAAATTAAACGCGACAATCGTATATTGCAAACGCTGTTTCGCCGCGTCTTCCGAAATCGGCGCGGCTTGTTCTTCGCGTTCTTTTTTCGCTTGAGAACGGTTTGCTTTGCGGTCGATCGCGGCTTGCTCAAAAAGCTCCTCGACGGATTTTGCCGCCGCGTCCGCGTCATTTTTTTTGGCGAATAATTGTTTCGCGTCTTTCGGATAATACTTCGCAATCGCGTCGTTGACCTGCGTCGGCGCGCAAATGACCGAGCGAACCGGTATCTCAAACAACATCCGCAATTCCTGTTCTACGTCGGGACTGACCGGCGTCGGCGACGCGAGCAGCAATTTTCCATCCGTAACCATAACCGGCACAAACGAATGTTGACGCGCCATCGCCGGAGGAATTTGCGGGGCGTATTCCGCGTCAACGCCAATTTCGTCGAGACTGATAAACGGCAACCCGATAGATTCGGCGTAAGCGAGCATGATTGTTTCCGGCGGCGCGAGCTTATGCTGCAACGCCGCCTGATACGTATCGAGTCCCACCGCGTCGGCGTATGCTTTCGCTTTTTTAATCTGTTCCGGCGTGCAAACTTTGCCGGCGAGAAGAATATCTTCAAACGTTTTTCGCTGCCGAATATTTTCAGTCGTCCGTCCTAGCGAAACGTCGTAATCGGTTTTACGTTCCGCGTCGGTCAGACAGAGCATCGCCTGCGCCAATTCGTTGAGCAACATTTGCGATTCGTCAATGAAATCGCCCGTCGCATATTTCCGAATGTGAGCGTTGAGCGTTCGGTACCGTTTGCGAATCAACAGCGTGTTGTCCTCAAACAGCGCGAGTTTCAATAATTGATAATGATTGAGCGGACGTTCCGCCGCGTCAATTCCAAGCCATTCTTTATAAACGTCAAGAGCCATAGTAAGGCAAGAGTTAAAAGTTAAAAGTTGGGCAAAGGATTGTTTCAATCCCAGAGCGACGCATTTCGCACGGAGTTCTACAATTTTCGTTTCTTGTTTTCCGTGATTGTATCATCTTTTGGCAATCTATTCAAGTTTTTCGGAAAACGGCTTTGATTCGTAATCTTTTCCCACTTGAACGGCGCGGGAATTGAGCGTGAGAACGATTTCGTTGTGAAACGTTTCCTGCAATACCGGAATCATGTCGGCGGCGTCGAGCATTCCTGTTTCTTTCAGCAATTTGCCAAGCATAACCATATTTGTCGCTTTGACGGAACCGACCTGTTGCGCAAGGTCGCTGCCGGGAATGGCGACAATTCGCGCGACGATATTTTCCGGCGCGGTATCAATCAGCGAACTGTTATAAATAATCAAACCGTCTTTCGGCACGAGCGGAGCGAACTTAAAAAGCGACGGTTTGTTCAGCGCCAGAAGAATATTCGGTTTCTCCACAAGCGGCGAACCAATCGTTTCGCGGCTAACGACCATCGAACAATTCGCAAAACCGCCGCGAACTTCCGGTCCATAAGCCGGAAGCCATGTTACGTTGATTCCTTTCCGCATAATCGCATTTGCCAACAAAATTCCCGCCGAAAGAACGCCTTGACCGCCGAATCCCGCAATTTTCAATTTCACAACCGGATACGGCAAAGCGACTTGAGAACGGTTTTCATCCAGCGGTTGTTCGCGTCCAATCGCGTCAAGAATGTCGTGATAATCCGGTTTTTTCAAAACGCGGATTTGCGGCGGCGTTTCGTCGATAATATCTTTCAGCGTTCCGAGCGGGAAAACTTTTTCCGCCGTTTCTTCAATCCATCGGCACGCTTCCACCGGCGTTTTATGCCAGTTTGTCGGACAAGGCGAAAGAAATTCGATAAATACGTAACCTTTGCGATCCGCTTGCGCCTGCAATCCCCGCCGCAGAATTTTTCGCGCCGTAAGAATATTTTTCGGCGAATTAAGAGCGCAACGCGCCACTAAAATCGGAGCGTCGAGGGTGGCGATAATTTCCGCCATTTTGATAGGGCGCCCGTCGTTAAGTTGCGAGCGTCCGTAAGGAGAAGTGGCGGTGACTTGTCCGAGTAACGTTGTCGGCGCGAGTTGTCCGCCGGTCATACCGTAATTATGATTATTGACGAAAAGGACAATCATATTTTCGCCGCGATTCGCCGCGTGAATCGTATGACTTGTTCCGATTGCCGCCAAATCGCCGTCGCCCTGATAGCTGATTGTTATCGCGTCGGAATGCGCCCGTGAAATTCCTGTTCCCACCGCCGCCGCGCGTCCGTGCGGCGCGGAAATTGCCGACGTGCGAAAATAATAGTAGAGAAACACCGCGCATCCGACCGGCACAATCAAAATCGTCTTGTCCTGAATCCGAAGATCGTCGAGAGCTTCGGCGAGCAATTTATGAAGAATCCCGTGTCCGCAACCCGGACAATAATGCGTCGTTTTCTGATTAGCGTCCGTCTTTCGTTCAAAAACGTCGTAAAGCGATTTCGATTTTTGAAGAACAGTCATTGGTAAAAAAGAATCCCTAAAAGTTTTTGATAAAATTCCATTCCTACGGAAATTTTATCAAAATTGCTTGAAAAATCAATATTCCAACGACGTCCCGAAGAATGGAATGTGCAATTGTAGCCCGAAACGTCGGCGAGAGTTAAACCGCGCCAATTCTTCGGGCTACCATGACGAAACGCGCGGCGTTGATTATTACAGAGATTAAGTCAAATTTGTTTTGTACAGGTCAATTATTTTGCTTTAGGTTGTGCCGGAATAATATCCGGTGCATTGCCGAGTTGCGCTAAAACCTGCAAAATTCCGTTAAGATGAACAAACCGCGGTCCGAATCGATCCACAAAATCATTGAGCATAAATTCACTATCTCGCATATTGTCAAAGTTATCGTAAATTTCATCCGTAATCACGTTAAGATATTCCGTTTGGATTTTTCCCAAACGGTCGGCTGCGGTTTTACAAAACTTAGCAAGCTCCGGATTAGCTTTTTTCCACATTGCCAACTCGTTGACTCGTTGACGCTGTGCGGCAACATTTTGTTCAATCAATTCTTCAAGCAATTCATTTTGTTTATCTTGCGCTACCAACATTTCACGCATCAAAAGGCAAAGTTCACTCAAAGTTCCTGACGACTCTTGTAACGAACGATTGTTCGAATTGGATGGGACAACGTCAATTTGGGTGAAAAAGTGGGATTGCTGATTCTTGTTCATTTTGTTTTGATTCCTAAAAGAATATAAAAAGTGACTTATTTGAAAGTAGTTGGTGTGAGAAAAGCCAAACAACATCATTAGTATAAACAGAAAAGTACAAAAAAGTCGAGAGGTTTTACTAAAAAAAACAAAAAAAAATTTTAGAATTATCAGATAAATCCGTTTTTTAGTAATTTTTTCCCAAATATTAAAAATAGAAAGAAAGATAATAGCATTTATAACCAAAAGATTCCCTCTTTCGACATAATAAACCGTATTATATCACATAAATCCGTAACAGCAGGGGCGGTAATTTAATTGATTTGTATAAAGATATTGAGTCGTAATTCGTCGTTCCTGAAAACCCATATATATCTCTTAAGAAATACGATTGACGAGCGTTTTTTGTTTGTTAGAATTTGCAAGTTGTTTTTTGCAAAGCAGCGTATTTTCTCAAAATACGCTGCAAATTTTATTCAAATCGTTGTCGTGAACCCCAAAAATTATTCCCATGAACCCCAAAACCGCTCCCGTTGAAAAACCTCGGCAAGACGAATTATTTCGCAACCGGCTCGAGAACCATATCGACCTCAATCACGAACTCGTCATTCTCGCAAACCAAATAACGTAGTCTCATTTTGAACGCGACTTCGCCGACATGTTTTGCGAAGATCGCGGCGTGCCGGCGCTTTCCATTCGTCTTATCGTCGGGTTATTTTATCTCAAATACACATTTCATCTTTCCGACGAAGAGCTTGCGAAGCGTTGGCTC
>JAISZO010000062.1 GCA_031269105.1 Planctomycetaceae bacterium
TTGGTGTCCGGCGGTTCCGCTGCGCTACACCGCCGGTTATTCATCATGCCGCCGCTAGCGCGGCTATTTTATTTTAAATCAAAACAATTTATTAAGTCAAAACAAAAATTCCACTGATATATTACGATACTTTTATTTCCGGGAATCATAAGAAATTTTTTTCTGATAAGTAAATTTCGCCGATAATTTTCAATTTTACGAATAGAATTTGCCGATTATATCTAAAAAACGCATTTTATTGATATTGAGTTTATTATCTGTAAAAAATCTATATGGCAGACCCGTTGACGAAGACGATTCAAATTTTAACGTCCTCAAAAGGGAAAGCGTCAAGACGTGCGCTGAACGTTGCTCTTCACTCTTCGGAACCGCGCGTCTGTTTGCTGGCTTGTCAGGAAGTTTTGGCAAAAAATCATTCGGCGGGAATTTTTGAACTGATCAAAAATTACTCGCAACTTCCGCAAAAACAACGCGAGTTTCTCGCGCAAAACATCGAAAAACTCGTCTCTCCGATTAGGACGGCGTTGCTGAACGAAGACTTATCCGTGCAAAATAACGCCATTATCGCAGTACAGGATTTGCGTCCTTATTCTTTGATTCCTCATTTGTTACGAATCTTTGAACAGGAACCGCCATCGCGTTATTTGGGAAACGTACAGGCAGTCGTTATGTTTTTGACCAATGAATTTTCGCGGAAATTCAACGGAACAGTGCCGCAAATTCCGGCATACGGTCATATTTTGACGGAAATAATCGACACGTTACAACACGGTTTTTGTTTATGGAAAAAACACGAGCGAATGATTTTTTTCGACGTGTTTTTCAAATTAAGCGATCACATGACAAATATCGGCTATGAATTTCGCGACATGACGTCCGATCCGAATCATCCGGCGCAATTGCCGCTCATTCGCAAACTTGTTGATTCTCCCGACCCGCAAGTGATTCGTTTTCTTATTCGTCAACTCGAGTCGATTTCCGCGCCGCCGGGAATCTTATCGGTAGCGGCGCGGCGAACCGACCGGTTGTTTGTGCGGATGCTGCTTGAATCGATTGGATATAAACCGTCGTTGTTATATCAGGAAAATCTTTCAAAAATTCACAAATGGGAATGGTTGAACCATCTTCGCGATTGGTTGCCGCAGCAAGACGCCGGTTATCATTGTTTTGTCGTGGCGCTCATTCGTTATTCCGGTCTTAACGAATTGGAAAAAATCAATTTGTACGCCCAAATTTTGCGTTATGGAAAAACGCCGGGAAAATTGGCGTTGCTGGAAGCGTTACGCAACAATATGGAATCGTCCAACATCAATCGGCTTGTGTTGCAAACGGCGGACGATTCGGAACCGGAAGTTCAGGCGGCGGCGTTGTCGCAATTACGCGAACGGAATATTAAAAATTGGACGGCAATTCTGTTGAAATACGTTGATTCTCCTTCGCCGCTTGTCCGCGAAACGATCAGCCGCGAGTTGATAGAATTTCGAATGGCGCGTTTTTTGAAAAAATTCGATCAGTTTTTGCCTGAACAACAAAAATTCATGTTCTCTGTGATTCGGAAAGTTGACCCTGAATTTCAAGAGGTCATGGCTTTGGAATTGATCAATCCTCAACAAAAACACAAAGATTTTCTTCTTCAAATGATTTCCGAAGAACATTTAGCGGTTCGATTTGAGACGCCGTTGATTCAATTTGTGGAAAAGGAAAACGACGTTTCATTACGTCTTAAAGGAATCAAACTTTTAGCGTTAGGCAGACTTTCGGCGAGTTATCATTGTTTGAAACGTATTGCAGACAACGATCTTGATAAAGAAACCCGCGCGCTTGCTCAACGTATTTGCGAAATCCGCAGCCATATTTTGGAACATACCGGCTGAAACGTTTTTCTGAATATCGCAAATTCTACTGAAATATCGCTATCAAATATTTCTAAAAACCCTTCTGCGCCACGAAGGATTTTTTGATACATAACTTTTAAAATAAAACAATTTATAAAATATTTTAAAATTTTCATTATTGCGCAAATTATTATCTATTAACAATTTATAAAAAATAATTTTGTGCAAAAATCTTGTAAAACAATTTTTTTGTTTATTTTTTTGCATTTTTCGTTCTATCCCCTATTGCAATAAGTAAAAACACTGGTTACAATCACAGATAATTGATTTTGCGGTCTTAATCATCTAGAGATTTTTATCGTTTCCGATTTTAATTTTTCCTTGTCATTGAGCAAAGCTGCGGTAGGAACTTTGTTATGAAAACAACAAAATACGGCGCCCGGCAGAATTTTATTCTTAATACCGATTGGACAATTGGCGGGTTGACGGTACGGTTTCTGTTTCTTATCGCCGTGATTTTATTCTTGTTTCCGTCTGCGTTTTCTTTGGCGGAGGAAAATTCTCCAACAACCGCAACGCAACAAAATTCTCAATCTCAATCCGGTTTGTCGATTCCCGATTTGAAAGAAATCGAAGTGAGCGGACCGTATTGCGGAATTTATTCTCTTATCGCTTGTCTGGAAATTTACGGGATTCGCGTGGATTTGGAATCGCTTTTGGCGCCGGAATATGTCGGTTCGTTTCAGGGAAGCAGCAATGAAGAATTGATCGCCGCCGCGGAAAAACAGGGACTTCACGGCAAAACTTACGGGAATCTGACATGGCGGGATTTGCAAAAATCGAAAACGCCGATGATTCTGCATGTGCGAAGTTCTTATGCCGACCAGAAATTTAATCATTGGGTGGCGTTTCTC
>JAISZO010000146.1 GCA_031269105.1 Planctomycetaceae bacterium
TGGATTACGATGACGTTGGATTTAACAATCGTCGGACTTTTGGCAATGTTTCGACCCAAAGAAATAATATTTCATTGGCAAACGTTTTTTCAGGAATTAACCAATTTGAAATTTAGTAAACGATTTTTCGCCGTTATTGGAATTTGGTTCGTTGTTGTTTTGCCGGTTACGTATGCCATGACGTCGGTGAAATTTGCGACGCTCGCGCCGGATACCGTATTGACAGGAAAAGAAAAGTCGATCACATTGGAACCGACGAGTTGGGTGGGAAAAGATTTTCCTTTATTTGAACATATCGTTTGGAAAAACAACGTCCCACCCGACGAATTAAAAAACGGCGATTGGAAGGTTTTGCTTTATCATGTTGACTGTCAGAACTGTCAAAAAGTCCTGGCGGAACTCGAAATGCAATCCCGTCGTCAATCTTTTGAAAAACTGATAATCCTTGAGATTCCCGGAAAGGAGAGAGAATCAAGGGATGCTCATAAAAAACCAAGTTATGGAAAATGGGGGCGGCTTCGTGATCAGACGGAGTGGTTTGTTCAAACGCCTCTTGTGTTGGAACTCAAAAATGGTCAGGTATCAAGCGTTGATACCAAAAATGTTGTTTTGTCAATCTCAAATAAAAGTTGAAAAACTTGAGGTAAAAAATGAAAAAAGTAAGTCTGTTGTGTTTCGTTGTTTTGGGATGTGTTTTGATACTTGGAGCAGGATATATCCAAAAATCAAGTGATTTACCAGGAGATTCTACTACGGGGAATAACTTAACGGAAGTTGTGGGTGGTGCCTATGGAATTTGCCAGACAAATGGTACAACATGTCAAGGTAATAGGGTGTGTATTCCAGAACAACAATATCCAAGCACTGATTCTACATGTACTTCCGGTACAGGTGGATCTACTTGTGGTACCTGTAACGGTTCTGAAGAAAATAAAACTTGTCAAAATACACCAGAAACAGCAACCACTCCTTGTAATGAATCGACAACGTCGTGTTGTGATGTATCAGGTGAATGTCATTCTACGGGAAATAGTGCGAGACCCTGTGAGTGTGTAAGTGGAACAACTACTGCCATTGGTATAAGGTTACAATGTAGCAATTAATTTTACACAAATACATCACCAAAACTAAATTTTATGGGTTATTAGGTTAGATTTACCTTTGTTTAAGTAAAGTTATAACCTAATGATATATAGAGATATATTATTTAAGTCCTTATAAATAACAGCAATTTTGAAAAGCCGTAATTTGCAAGAGCTTTCAACTTTTAAAACTATAGAGAGAAATTATAAGGACTTAGTAATAGTAACCTCTAAAAACCATAAATTTTAATCAAACTGTTTTCATAAGTACCATAATTTTAATATGGAGTTTTTGAAAGGGGAGATTTTAGAGTTTTTTATCAATGTCAACAGGTTAAAAAAATTTGTACCCCCAAAACTATCCTTGTGTATTTTTCCGACCCTTGATACAAGGTTATCCCTCTACCGAGAAAATATACAAAAAACGCTTAACCAGTTGACATTGGTTTTATATATTCATGTTTTTTATTGTGCTTGAATTTTCTGTTTTGTACAGATGACAAATCGAAGTTTCCCAGATAGATAACGATACACTATTAAAAACGAAATTTATAAGAGCAAAAGTATAGTCAATTGTGTGTTTTACTTCTGCGTTTATTAGGAAATTTGAAATATTATTAACGAAAGATCGAATGATGTTCAACTATAATACAAAATGGTATTTAAAGATATGTCTCTTAGTATGGTTGTCTTTATTTATTATTTTATCTTCCCAAGTCTACTCTGATCCACCAAAACTATCGAATGTTCAGAATTTATTTAATTCTATTGACAACTCATTAAATATGGTTAAATGGAAGTGTAGAATTGAAAGAAATTTTCGATTATCTGATCCTAATGATTTTAATAGTAAATTGCCTCGTAAAGAAGAGACTTTTGAAGATTATCATGTTTTGTATGATCTTAAAAAAAAGCGATTCCTTTTACAGGGTGAATACTGTGTCCCTTGGGTTGACGGTGAAGCACCTACAATAATAAAAGAAGTTGGTATTTCTTTTGATGGAAAACAGTATATTTATTGGGAGAAGAGGAAAAAAGATAGAGTAAACACGAAAGACCACTCTGGTTCTGCTTTTGTCTCAGATGATACGAAACACTTAGGAAACCAATCTTTTATGACATCAGATGCAGCTTCTGCTGGTTTTGGGATTGGATTTCCTGTAAGAATTACATTGAACAAGCCAAACGATTTTCGTTCTATTACGATACCAGAATTGATTAAAGATTGGAACGATAAGAAAACTCCAGTTCTATTGCAAGAAACTCAAGAAGGAAAATGGGAAATTGAAGGAGTTATCTCATGGATAACTGACTCCGAGAGATACATTCGTTTCAATTGTGATCCTTCTCACGATGGAGTTGTTGATGAGTTCATTTGTTTCTCACGAATTGATAATAAAGATGTAATCCAACAAAAGAGAACAGTTGAATATATCCAAAATTCACAAGGGAAATTCGTTCCAAGCATTGCAAGACTTATTTATCCTTTGGATAAATTGATGACGGAGTTTCACTATACAGATGTTGAATTTAATCCCAAAGTCAGTGATGAATCATTTCAATTCAAAATTCCGGATGGATCTTATGTCACGGATTATATCACGAAAACATATTACAAAGTGGGTGATCTTGTTGATGAAGACAAAGCCATTGATGCGTTTATTGTTCGTCACGGTCTGACCGGTAATGTTCCGGTGACAACCACCACTGGCGGAGTTGTTCGTTATGTTCTTATTGTCATTGGAAGTTTGATGATTCTTGCAAGTATCATCCTTCATTTTCGTAAAAGGATGCAAGCATGAGAAACTCAAAAAAAGACTTGTTTTCCTGTTGCTGTTTGGGAGTATTGATCATTTTTTCATTTTCACTCTCTGCGGAAGAAACCGTCACTCAACAGGAAGTGCCAAAAGAACAAAACATGGTAGAATCCACACCGGATGGAAAATGGATCATCAATTCGACCGATTCACGAAAAATTTACGCAATTCAGTGCGGGCTTGACGTTACTCTCTTTGCGCTCAAGTATTTCAAAATTGAGTATTCTCTCCCCCGCGTTTCTGTAGGGCTTCCACTAACGGAAAAAGGGATTTCTCTTGCGGATATTCAGCAAATCCTTCTTGCTTACGGCTTAAAAACCGACGCGAGAAAAAATGTTACGCTCAAAAAAATCGCGTCTCTTCTTAACGGCGAATACATTGCTCTCTTTCCGTTAAGTTCGGGAAACGGACTGAATCATTATTACATCGGCATGAGGGACGATCAAGGCGTTGTTCAATTGGTCAACGTATCCAAAGGTATTTCGCCGCTTGTTAGTCAAAAATCAAAAGAGTACAACGAACGTCTGGAGAAGAAATTTCAAGACGCGGGCGGCGTCGTTCTTTTCATCAAAAAAGAAAAAAACAAAAACGTTTCGTCTCTCGCAAGCGTCAAAATTAATTCGCAAACGATTGAACTTGGCGAGTTCATGATCGGCGGACCGGATTCTTCAACGCTCATTGAAGCGTCGTTCCGTTTGATCAATACTTCTGATTCTCCAATCATAATTTCTTCGATTCAAACGTCTTGCGGATGTACTCAATTGAAATGGGAAGGCGGAATCCTCAAGGCGGGAGAAAATAAGGAAGTTCAATTTTCCGTCATTCCGGGAGCATGGGGACGCGGCGAGCAAAAGAAGATTGCCCGCGTTTCTTTCGCCGATGGAAGTTCAACCGACGTCGCAATTCACGGAACTGGTCAAACGCCGGTCGAAAGTCAACGCATTGAGTTGTCGCAATATTCGGCGGTTGTTGAAATCACGGAGGAAACGGACAAAGAATCGTTTGACGTTCGTTTGGCAAAATTGAGTTCTTATGTAAGACCGATTCAGGAAATCAAAATGACTTCCGACGTTTCATGGCTTGCGCCGGAATTAACCGAACAAGCAAAACAAGACGAATATGAAACGGCGGAACTTCACGCGAAGATTTCCGTGAAAGAATTGCGTCCGCTTCTCGAATCAAACGACGGTAAAATACAAGGAACGCTTCATATTTCAGGCGTCAAGGATATGGAACCGGTTGAAATGAAAGTGGAAGTTTTTCAACGCGATTTTTATCGTTTCAGTCAATATCTTGTTTCTTTAGCAAAAGATTCTTCCGAAACAATAACGATTCAAGTTGAGCCGGAAAACGAGAATGACAAAATCAAAATTCTGGAAATAAAACCCGAAGCGGATTTTATCATCGCTGAAAATCAAGAAGAAAATGGCGTCAATACGATTTCCATTCGTCTTGATAAAGAAAAAGAAATAAAAACCGGCTATTATACGATCACCGCCAAACTTGAAAATTCCAAAGGAACTCAAAACGCTGCGCAAATAACGGTTAATGCGACGTCGCCATAACTCTTGAGGTAGAAAATGCGGCGGATTGTTATTTTACTTCTAACCGTTCATGCTTTCATGCTAACATGGAGCGCGTGGAAACATTCGCCTCTTGTGGACGAACCGGCGCATTTGGCTTCCGGTTTAAGTCATTGGCGCCGTTTTTCCTTTGATCTTTATCGCGTCAATCCGCCTTTAGTAAGAAGTGTTGCGGCAATTCCGCTTCTTTTTATTCCGCACAAGATGGATTGGAATTCCTATTCGGAAAATCCTTACAAACGCGCGGAATTTCAGGTAGGAACAGATTTACTGAATCAAAACGCAAAAAGCTATCATTTTCTCCTCTTTCTTTCACGATTGTTTTGTCTTCCGTTCAGTTTATTGGGCGGTTGGATTTGTTATTGTTGGGGACGCGATCTTTTTGGAAAAGCCGCCGGTCTTACGGCTCTTGTTTTGTGGTGTTTTTCACCGATGATTTTGGCGTTTGGTTATACGATAATGCCGGACGTCGCTTGCGCGTCATTAGGAATAACCGCTTGTTATTTTTTCTGGAAATGGTTGAAAAATCCTTGTTGGAATCAATCTTTGCTGGCGGGAGTTTTATTAGGAATCGCGGAACTCGCGAAATTTACGCTCCTTGTTTTTTATCCTCTTTGGCTTATCGCGTGGATCGTCGCCGTTGTTTCTCAACGAAAAACGATAACGCGGGCAAGTCTCTTTTCTCAATCGAAACAATTGATTTCTATTTTTGCCGTCAGCGCGTTTGTTATCAACATGGCTTATGGATTTGAAGGAAGTTTGACTCCGCTAAAGAATTATGAATTTGTCAGCCGTACATTGTGCGGCGACACAAAATGGAATCGCGACAAGGGGTTTACCATCACGGGAAATCGTTTCCGGCGTTCTCTTTGGGGAGAAATTCCCGTTCCGTTACCAATCAACTACATGATGGGAATTGACGTTCAGAAGAAAGATTTTGAACTTGGTCAACCCTCTTATTTTTGGGGAGAATGGCGTAATAACGGATGGTTTCTTTACTACATTTTAGGATTGCTCATAAAAGAACCATTCGGCTTTTGGCTGCTTTGGATCGTTTCATGGGGAACGATCATTTTTTCCAAAAAGTTTTTTTCGGACGCAATCAGCGAATTGATTCTGATTCTTCCTGTTCTTGTCATTCTTTTGTTAGTCAGTTCGCAAACAAAATTGAATCATCACCTGCGATATGCGATTCCTGTGTTGCCGTTTTTATTTCTTGAATGCAGCCGTCTTGCGATGGCTTTTCGTTATCATTTGCGAATTTTCAGTATTGTAATAATAGGTTTGTCAACGTGGAGTATTCTTTCTTCCTTATCTTTTTATCCTCATTCGCAAGGGCATTTTAATTGTTTTATCGGTTCTGCTGAGAACGGTTCTCAATATCTTTTAGGAAGTAACGTTGACTGGGGACAAAATATGTTATATTTGTCGGACTGGAGTCGTAAACATCCCAACGCCTCGCCGTTAAAAAGTTATTATGAAACGCCTTATACGAATGAACATCTCAATTTACCCGATCATTTTATTGATTATCGATCCAAACCGTCTCAAGGACCGGAATCGGGTTGGTTTGCAATCGGCGTAAATGAACTTCACGGAAAATCAAAACAATACGAATGGTTGAAACAATTCAAACCGGTTGACATGATCGGTTACTCCATTTATATTTACTCTATCGCTCTGAAAGACGCAAACCGCGTTCGCCGCGAAATGAGTTTGCCGGAAATTGAAGAGACCATGAATAAATAAAAAAGACGTCGCAAATGACGCTCAAAGGATTTCAATATGACGATAAATAGAAATGATAGCGAAAAACAACTCATTCGCGTTGGACACAGCCCGGATTCCGACGACGCGTTTATGTTTCATGCGTTGACGAACGGGAAAGTCGATACCGGACGTTACATTTTTACGCATGAACTCGTGGATATCGAAACGCTTAATCGACGGGCGTTTCGCGGCGAGTTGGAACTCACCGCCGTCAGCGCGCATGCTTACGCTTATTTGAACGACGTTTACGCACTTTGTTCATGCGGCGCGAGCATGGGCGACAAGTACGGTCCGATCGTTGTCGCACCGCAAAAATTGACGCTCTCCGAATTGAAAAACAAATGTATCGCCGTGCCGGGACTACTGACGACCGCGTTTTTGGCGTTGAAGCTTTGTCTCGGCGCCGGGATTCGTTATGAAGTTGCGCCGTTTGATCAAATTTTCGACATTGTGAAACGCGGCGAATACAACGGCGTTCCGATTGACGCCGGATTGATTATTCACGAAGGACAAATCACTTATAAAAAAGAAGGATTTGAGTTGATTGTCGATCTCGGCGTTTGGTGGCATGAAGAAACCGGCTTGCCTCTTCCGCTGGGAGCAAACGCAATTCGCAAAGATTTGAATTTTCCCGCGCTGACCGACGTCGCGCGGCTACTCAAGGCGAGTATCGAATACGGTTTGCGGAATCGTCATGAAGCGCTGGATTACGCTTTGAAATACGGTCGCGGACTTGCGCGAAACGACGCGGATACGTTTGTCGGAATGTATGTCAATGATTGGACGCTTGATTTCGGAGCGGTAGGACGCAAAGCGGTCGAAGAACTTCTCAAACGCGCTTACGAAACCGGAAGCGTTCCCAAACGCGTCGTGCCGGAATTTATTTGAATTTTTGAATAGACGTCCAAACCGTCGTGTAAAATAATGATTCTCTTGTTTTTTCGGATTTTTGAAATATAATAAGAAATCGTGATTACTTGAATACTTCTCCTTTTCTTTTTGTTTTTTATTATGGACAATTGGGTTTGGGCGTTACTTTTATTGATTCTGGCGATTGCCGTCGGATTTATTGAGCTTTTTGTGCCGTCCGGCGGTTCGCTAACCGTTTTGGCAATCCTCGCGTTAATTGGAAGTCTTGTTTTCGCGTTTTTACACGACACGGTATTTGGGGCGATTTTTTTTATTTTTGTCATGGTCGGCGTACCGTTTTTGATTTGGTATTTGCTGAAAATCTGGCAAACAACGCCGTTCGCGCGGCGCATTCTGCTTAATCCGGCGGAAAATTCGGCGCTTCAACCGGATGAAACAATTGAAAAATATAAAACGTTAATCGGCAAAACCGGTATTGCAAAAAGTTTTATGACTCCTGCCGGTCAGATTGAAATTGAAGGAAAATGTTACGACGCGATGAGCGAAGGCATGGCGATTGACCCGAAAACCGCGATTGTTGTCGTACATGTGGACGGCGTTCATATCATTGTTCGGGTTGTCAAAAATTTTCCTGAACGTTTATCGGATATTGTTCAAAGTACAACAACGGATGAAAGATGCGAATAGTCATTATGGGAACCGGCGGATTTGCCGTTCCGACATTTGAGCGGTTGCTGGAGAGCAATCACGACATTGCGATGGTAGTAACAATGCCGTTGCGGGGAACGCGTTCAGGAAAAACGACGCCGGTGCGAAATGTTGCGATGGAAGCGGGGATTCCCGTTTTCGACCCGGAGAATATTAACGATCCCGTCTATTTACAACAAATCAAAAGTTGGAATGCCGATCTATTTTTTGTTTGCGATTACGGAAAAATTCTTGCGCCGCATGTCATTGGAGCGTCAAAATTTGGCGGAATCAATTTGCACGGTTCGTTGTTGCCGAAATATCGCGGAGCGGCGCCGATTAACCGCGCGTTGCTTAACGGCGAACCGACCGTCGGCGTCAGCGTGATTTATATTACGCCGGAAGTCGATGCGGGACCCGTCGTAGCGACGTCGGAACCGATACCGGTTTTTGCGGACGAAACGGCGGTTGACGTTGAAAAGAAACTCGCTATTATCGGCGCGAAATTGATTCCAAACGTCGTCGCGCAAATTGAAACCGGAAAAATACGACCGATTCCGCAGCAAAATGGAGAAGCGTCAAAAGCTCCGAAACTAAAAAAGCACGAGGGAGAAATTGATTGGCGGCGTTCGGCGTCGGAAATTGTTTGGCAATATCAGGGATTGCAACCTTGGCCGAAAATTTTTACGACGTGTCGCATCAATTATCATACGGATTCAAAAGCAAAATCGGAAAAGCAAACGAGGTTGATTATCGGACGTATCCGTCCTATCGACGATAATATCGCTTGCGAAATCATAGAACGTTTTATGGCGAACAATTCCGGCGCGGCGGGAGCGGATATTGTTCCGGGTATGATTCTTGAAGCGTCTTCTCAACGAATGATTGTTGCAACGGGTTCGGGCTTGTTACAGATTTACGAATTGCAGCCGGAAGGCAGAACAATGACGTCCGCCGCCGACTTTTTACGCGGTCATCCGCTTGCCGTAGGACAACATTTCGGAAAAGATGTTAATGGCTTTTGATATTGATTCTGCGAGGCGGATTCTCGTCGCTTTTGTTGAGTTCAAAATTTTCCAACGCCGTTTTGACTTTTTGCGGATCGCCGTTGTTTTCCTCGATAATCCGCGAAACATTGTCGTAGCCGAGACGCGGAACAAACGCCGTCGCAAACGCCAGCGACGCATTCAAAAGATTCTCGCATCGTTCTCGATTTGGCTGAAGCGTTTCAATACATTTCGTTCGGAAAAGCGGAACGGCGCGAACCAGCAGCGACAAACTTTCAAGCAGCGAATCGGCAATGAACGGCGAAAAAGCGTTCAATTCAAACTCTCCATGCGACGCGGCGGCGGTAATTGCGTAATCGTTCGCCATGACGCGAAAGCAAACCTGCGTGATCATTTCGGGAATGACCGGATTGACTTTGCCCGGCATGATGGTACTTCCCATTTGAAGCGGCGCGAGTTGAATTTCGCCCAATCCGCCGCGGGGACCCGAATTCATCCGCCTTAGATCGCCGGAAATTTTTATCAAATTGACCGCCATCGCTTTCAATAAGCCGGAAACTTCGACAAACACGTCGTAATTTTGCGTGACGTCCATCGGATATTCCGCCGCCGCCAATCCGATACCGGTTAATTCCCGCAACGTTTCGATTACGCCGAAACGATATTTCCGCTCCGCCGCGTCCGACAATCCGACCGCCGTTCCGCCGAGATTCACTTGACGCAAACGCTCTTCAATTTTATACAACCGCCATCGGTCGCGGGCAATCGCCTGAGCGAACGCTCCAAATTCCATACCGAGCGTAATCGGCACGGCGTCCATCCACTCGGTTCGCCCAAGCTTTTTCACGTCGTCAAATTCATTCTCGCGACGTTGTAACGACTCTTGTAATGCGGCGCATTCTCCGCTTAAAGTCCGCAAAAGTTCAATAGCCGCAATCCGCAACGCTGTCGGATAAACGTCGTTGGTGGATTGTCCGCGATTCACGTCGTCAAGCGGATGAACCGCGTCGTAATCGCCGCAACGCTTTCCCAAAATCCGCAGCGCAATATTCGCAAGGACTTCGTTGACGTTCATATTTGTCGATGTTCCCGCTCCGCCCTGCAACGACTCGACAATGAACATTTCATCCGCGTTTCCGGCAAGAACTTGATCGCACGCGGCGACAAGCGCCGGATACGTTCCCTCTTTGCCGATACCAAGCGATTGATAGGTCGTTGCGGCGGCTTTTTTCACTTGGACGATTGCGTAAATCAACCGCAAATTGGTCTTTTGACGTCCGAGCGCAAAATTCTCCGCCGCCCTTGCGGTTTGAATTCCATACAGCGCGTCGTCCGGCAAAGTTATCTCGCCGAGTTTGTCTTTTTCAGTACGCTTTCGCTTTGTCTTTTCCATGTTATTCCAGTGCGGCAATCAGATCATCGACAGTCGTTTTGCCGCCGAGAATCGGGCAAACTTCGTTGAGAACATATTCATGATTGGCTTGCGAAGTCGCGGCGCATGCGTCAATCGCTATACGAACATGATAGCCGAGATCATACGCCGACCATGCCGTCGCCTGAGCGCAGACGTTCGTAAGAAAACCGGCAATGATCACATTTTTGACGCTCTTTTGTTTCAGAATTTCATCAAGGTAAGTATTGGTAAAACCGCTCAACGCCCGTTTATTGTTGAGGACGGTTTCGCCGTCAAGAGGAGTCAGTTCGTCGATGATACGATGTCCCCAAGTTCCCGGCTGAAAACATCCTTCCTGACGGACATTGGCGATCAATCCGCAAATCGAACAATGATCCACCCAAATTGCGTCGAGTGAAAACGGGCAATGAATGATTGTACAACCTTTCGCACGCGACGCTTCCAATAACCGCCGCGCATTTTCGACAGTCCGCACTCGCGTCGTCTCCGACTTGACAAGCTCAAACAATTTTCCGCCTTCTTTGCAGAAATCGTTTTGAAATTCAATAAAAATGACGGCTGTTTCCGATGGTTTCATTTTTTGGCTTTCTCTTTTTATTAAGACTTAATTTTCTTTCCGATAGAATTTACTCAAACCGCAAGTGAAAAACGAAAAGTGAAAAATGGCGTCCCGAAACGTAAGCGAGGACTAAACCGTCGCTGGCGTTCCGGTCTGCCATTGTTAAAAGTAAAAGTTGGGCAAACGATTGTTTCAATCCCAGAGACGCATTCCGCTTGCGAAATTTTTCACTCTTATCTTTGTAACTTTCCTCCAACTTTTAGTTTTTCACTTTTAACGTTCCTAAAACCTTATTTATACCTTATTTTCCTAACAAAACAACCTGAGTAGCAAAAAATAACAAAACAAGAAAACTTATTACCTTATTAAACGAAGTTCCGGCGTTGAGTTTTGTTAAATCTTATAGTCCTTGCGTTCTTTCATGTTCTGAAGATTTTGACTTGGCAAAACTGGCGACAAGATTATTTTGGCGTCTTGAGGGGAGTTATGGTTTTGAGTTGTTTCCGTAATATTTCTTGAAATGGCGTCGGCGTTGTTATAACGTCGAAGGCGTTTTTTGGCGCTTTTTCGGGAAATTGGTAAGCGCCGAAAGCTCAAAGTTAAGTCATTGTACGCAAATAAGTTTTCTAATTTTGTTTTATTGAGTCGTTCCATTCATGGTGAAAATAGTGTGTTTCGATATTGATATTTTTTAGTTCTTTTTCGGTGATTTTTATTCCTTTTTTGTATTTATTTTCGTCGATGACGCAACGCACTTTTAATCCTTTTTGTAACCGTTCACGGGGTAGCTTAAATACATGCTTTTTACCTAACGCAAAGCACGCAATTTTCCTGCTTTGACGTGATTTGCGGCGGGTATTTTATGCACGATATTGTGATGGACTACATATAGTAGGTAAATTTCAAACGAGACACTATTTTCAAAACCCCGTGAACGG
>JAISZO010000240.1 GCA_031269105.1 Planctomycetaceae bacterium
TTTTCGCCGGTTTTTGCGTTTTTTTCGCGGATATTGGTGGTTTTCGTGACGTCTTTGACCTCGTTAGGGTGTTAAAGGGAACGAAACGATAACTCTAATACGCTCGAAAACGAAAAAAAGAACAAGTTTTTTGAAAAATTATGCGACAAGCCTCCCCATAATTGAAGATTTCTGTCAAGAAATATAATATAATCAGCGATCACTTTTTTACTGATTTTATGTTTCATCCCAACAACATGATCCTCATAAATAAAATACTTGAATTTTATTTCTTGTTCCCATGTCGGTAACATCTGTTTCATTATGTAAATCGACAAACGGCAACGATCATGCCATTTTAGACTTTTAAATTCTTGTACTAATTTATCAATACGTTCTTTTATTTCAACAGTGAGAGTTTGTACTTTACGCTCTTCACAGGAATTAACGGAACGATAAAACCATATATCGCCAATACTATGTATTTTTTCTGTTTCGGCAAAATATTGCTTACTACTATTTTTAAACTTTACAATGATCACTTCACCATCGAATTCGGAATGTTCTATTTCTTCGCGGATCATGTTGAGTGTTTTGAGTTGCGATGCTCCGCCTGTTCCTGATCCGATCAACGGAAATGCGATTGAACGATAATTTTTTTCCTTTGCCAAAGCGATTGCGGAACGAACCGATTTTCGAATCGAATATTCTGTGGCGAACCAAAACATGTTAATACCGGCAACATGAATGATTCCACGAAACGGTAATTTTCCCGCTGTGGTATGAACTGCACCGCCCAGTGGAATGAGTCCATGTTTAGCAAGTTCACGAAAAGGTTCATAACCGCCGCGTCGTTTGATTGCAGCGGAAACTCCCTGCGGCAGAAGTAACCACCACGGAATAAAATTACGATTCCAGGCGTTGACAATCACATCAACTTTCTGGTCAAGTAAATCCCCCTCAACAAAACAAATTGTAGGAGACATAAAAATCCTCGTACTTTATGAACAACTTCCAATTCAGAACCTAAAAAATTTGTAATATATCAGTGGAATTTTTCAATGAAGGTTTAATTGTTTTAATGAAATTTTATTTTCACCTTATTTTCTTAACAAAACAACATTAGTCGCGTCGTTTACCCTTCCAACAACGCTTGTTGTTTCTCTTCCAGCAATTTCATTGCGGGGAGCGAACTGCCGGCAATTCCATTGATGGAACCAATAAAACGATTCGTGTTCAGCAGCACGCGAGCCAATTGCTTTTCTCGCTCTTTCCAGATGCGTTCCATCGCTTGCCGCTCTTTCTCGTAGCCCCGTTGCAACTCGTTGAAACCATGAATAATCTCCTCGAATTGCAACCGAAATTCATTTCCGGTAAGATAGTCGTAGAGCATTTGCATTTTCTCGCCTTTGTTGGATTGCGAGACGTAAGCGGCATGAATTTTTATCATGCACTCGCGAAGAATCGTCGCGAGTCCCTGAAAATCGCTAAAGGTGCAAATCCAAACGCCGTCGATTTGTCCAATGCGTTTGATTTCTTTGGGCGTCGCCTCCGTGACAATAATACAAACGTCGGCATTGATTGCCGCCGCGTCCGATTTCAGTTTGCCGACCCAATCGACGCCAAATGTTTTTGTCCGCTTGCTTTCGTAAAGAATGATTCCCGCGTCGTCTCCAAATTTCGTTCGAACCGTATGAATCACGTCCGCGCCGTTGACGCCTTTGGGAACTTCCGCGATTTTATCGGTCGGAAACGCGCGTTGCAAAATTTCTTCAATCGCGATCTCCTGCACTTCGCCCTGCAACTGCTGCGAACCTTGTTCCGCTTTGCGTTTCATCGCTTCGGCAAGTTCGGTTTGATCTTGCAGCTTTTTCTCCAATTCCCGAATTTTCAGAGCGTTTTCCTCCTGAAATTTTTTGCGGATTTCCTCGCGCTCGTTTTCAAGCCGCCGCTCTTCCAGTTGATTTTTCTCCTCGAATTGTTGTTGCAGCTTTTGACGTTCCTGTTTGATTTGGTCGTTCAACTCCTTTTCTTTTTCGAGAAGGATTTCTTCTTTCAATTCTTCCTTCTCGCGTTTCAGCCGCTCGATTTCCGCTTTGGTTTTGTTCAATTCTTTGACCTGCTCCGACTTTTGCCGCAACTCGTCTTTCAACGATTGAAACGCTTCCGACTTTTCCTCCTCAATTTGACGGCGAATCGACTTTTCTAAATTCGTTTTTTCCGATTTCAAACCATCGCGGACTTTTTGGTTTACCAATTCGTCCTGTTGTTTTTGCGCGTCCGCCAACTCTTTTTTCGCTAAATCCAATTCATTGAACTTTATTTGAAATTCTTTTTCGCGAATCGCGGACTGATTTTCAAAATCTTTTTTCAGTTGTATTTCCACCTGACGGTAAAGGACGTCGCTGACGTTGATTTCTTCATTGCATCGGGGACAAAGGATTATGTTTTCTTTCGCCATTTTTCTTGAACGGTCTGGTATTGTCTTGTGATTTGTGTTAAAATAAACGGGAAACGATTGAGGAAAGTTCAAAGTTATCAACGAAACAAAGAATGATTCTCATCATTCATCGAGCCGTTATCGGGAAACTTTTCGCTTTTCATTGGCGTCAGTATAACAATTTTTTTAACAAAGGGAATAACGATTATGACAGAAATCATGTCGCAATTAAAAGAATCGCTTTCAACGTGCGATGAATCGGGATCGACCGACGCGGTGCAAAAACTGTTAAACGCGGGAGTTCCGGCGTCGGAAGTCATCGCCGCGTGCAACGAAGGAATGGGTAAACTCGGCGAGCGTTTCGATGCCGGCGACGCGTTCATTCCCGATCTGATGTTCGGCGGAATGATTATGAAAAAGATCATGACGACGTTAGAACAACTTCCCGGCGCGGGCGAACAAACGCCGGTTGGCAAAACGATTGTTCTTGGTACCGTGCAGCACGACGTGCATGATATTGGTAAAGATATTACGGCGATGGTCTTTCGCGGAAACGGTTTTCACGTCGTTGATCTTGGCGTCAACGTTTCGCCGAAACAATTTGTCGAGGCGATCCTCGCGCACAAACCGGAATTTGTCGGTTTGAGTTTGCTGCTGACCACTTGTTACAAATCGGTGATGTTGACAATGGAAGCAATCGCCAACGCCGGTTTACGGGAAAACGTCAAAATTTGCGTCGGCGGCGCGGCGGCAAGCGATATGGTCGCCGAGCGCTGCGGTATTGATCATTACGCCAAAACCGCCATCGATGGTTTAAATTGGGCGAAACAATTCAGCGTTTAATCGCAAACGGATACTCTAACAGCGGGCGAGGTAATTTAAATTGGTTTGTATAAGTATTGAGTCGTAATTTGAGTTTATTCTCAATTTCCGATTCCGAATCAATTTTGTCCGGTAATGTATTTTCGCGAGTCAATCGTTTCGTCCTAGTAGTATTTCTAAAAACTTATTTTTTAAACAGGATTGACAAGATTTTTTATTCCAATCTCCCCTGATAAATCATGTTAATTCTGTCGAAAAAATATTTATTGAATATTTTGAGTAGTTCCCTAAAGTTAATAAGTTTGATAATAACAAGAGAACAACATTAACCGAAGAATAACTCTTTTGCCGATTTAATCCAAATGCAGTTATCCAAAATTACCAAGTTATCGCTCTCCCTGTAAGTCAATCTGCGATAATTGGCGGAAAAAGATAATTTGATTTACATGAACCCCTTGTCGAATTGAACGGAAATGGAATAATAAGGCAACTTTTGAGAAAACAATAGAAAATAAATTTCCCTATTTTGATACTATTGTGTAGTTATTCTTTTTCGCAAACAATTTTCACCAGTTGAGGGTTTTGATTCGTGTATGATTCGATTGCTGTTATCGGCGCGACCGGCGCTGTTGGAACGATTATTCTGCAACTTCTTGAGGAACGTAGCTTTCCGTTCAGGAAAATTAAATTTATTGCGTCGAAACGAAGCGCCGGAAACGAAATAACGTTTGCGGGTAAAAAATACACGGTTGAGGAATTGAAGCCGGAAGTATTCGACGGCGTTCAACTTGCGATTGCCAGTACGCCGGACGATACGGCTCGCGATTTTGCGTCGGAAGCGGTTAAACGAGGTTGTATTATCATTGACGAAAGCGGTTATTGGCGAATGGAGCCGACGGTGCCGCTCGTTGTTCCTGAAATCAACCCCGATGCGGTACGTCAACACAAAGGGATCATTTCCAGTCCAAACTGTTCGACAACGCAACTGGTTGTGGCAATGAAAGCGTTGTACGATTATTCTAAAATTAAACGAGTCGTTGTCAGCACCTATCAAGCGACAAGCGGCGCGGGCGTTGCCGGAATACGCGATTTAACCGGCGGTTTGAGAGCGATTCTCGACGGCAAAGATTATGCAAACGAATGTTTTCCGTATCCGATTGCGTTTAATCTCATTCCGCAAATCGGCTCGCCTAAATTTCAGGGTTACACGTCGGAAGAGATGAAAATGGTTTACGAAACGCGGAAAATTCTTGGCGACGATTCGATTCAAATTTGTCCGACATGCGTGCGGGTTCCGGTTTCCAATTGTCATAGCGAAACAATTCTGGTCGAAACGGAATCGAAAATTACGGTCGAAAAAGCCCGCGAATTGTTCGCCGCCTTTCCGGGAATTGTCGTGATTGACGATCTTGCGAACAAACAGTATCCGCAACCGGCAACTTGTACGGGACGCGACGAAGTGTTTATCGGACGTATCCGCGAGGATTTGTCGTGCGAAAACGGTCTCGCATTTTGGTGCGTCAGCGACAATCTCCGCAAAGGCGCAGCGACCAATGCCGTTCAAATCGCGGAGCTGATGCAAAAATTATGAGTACAGGTTCGTCCAATAATCAAACACGTTCTTATTTAATGCAAAGATTTTCGGAAATCGGAATTCGTCCGCGCACGAATCTTGGACAGAATTTTCTGATTGATTTGAATCTTTTGCGGCTTTTGCATAGTTCGGCGCAATTGGAATCGAACGACGTTGTGCTGGAAGTCGGTACGGGAACCGGTTCGTTGACCGGTTTGATGTCGCAAAACGCGGGACGCGTGATTACGGTGGAAGTCGATTCGGCGATGCATCAACTCGCGAAAGAAGAATTGCAGGAACGCGAAAATATTACGTTTTTGCATACGGATATTTTGCAAAATAAAAATCGGCTGAGTCCGCTTGTGTTGGACGCCGTGCGGTCGGCGTTGGCGGAAATTCCGAACAGCCGTTTCAAATTGGCGGCGAATTTACCGTATTGCGTGGCGACGCCGTTGATGTCGAATTTGTTGCTGAGCGACGTTCCGCCGTATTCGATGACGGTAACAATTCAAAAAGAACTGGCGGAACGCATTGTCGCCAAGCCATCCACGAAAGATTACAGCGCGTTGTCGCTTTGGATGCAAAGTCAATGTCATTGCCGTATTATCCGAAACATGCCGCCGTCGGTATTCTGGCCCCGTCCGAAAGTTAATTCGGCGATTGTGCAGGCGACGTTTGATTTGCGGTTGCGAAAACGCATTCCCGACTTATCGTATTTTCATCAATTTTGCCGCGAAACGTTTTTTCATCGGCGGAAATTTCTTCGCTCCGTTCTTATCGCGATGCTCAAAGACAAACTTGGCAAACCGGAGGTGGACGACGTCATGACGAAAATGAATTTTACCGACCAGACCCGCGCCGAATCGCTTTCTGTCGAAACGCTGTTGAAACTTTGCGAAACAATTCGAACGATTGTTCAAGCGAAGAAAACGCAATGAAGATACGGACGTTACGTGAAAATAAAGCGCTACATTCGGAAAATTTGCTAAAAATCGCATTTTAAGAAAATTATATTTGTGAAAACTTATAAAAAAAATCAGAGAAATTCTAAAAAAGATTTGCACATAACTTTTAGTCTATTATACTTTTCAAAGGAAGAAACTGCGCTTTTATTTCGTCTATAAATTCGCAATAAGATTTTTCATCGACAAACAGAATAGCAATTTCCTACCGTGTAAAGTATCAATTCAGAATAAAGCGAAATATTTCAAGCGGAATTAACATAATTTTAGAGACATTTCAATTTTGTTAATTCCGTTGAAAAAATATATTTTGGGAAATAATGTTGCATGATGTTTATGATTTCCATTTTTTTTCTACTCGTCAATTTTTTGGCGATGGGATTTGGCGTTTGGATAGCGATTCGTCAAAAAGAGCAAAGTTTGCGTGTTGCAAAAATTCTTGACGTGAAAACCGACAATCCGACAACGACAGCCGAAACAATTTCTTTGACGCCTGAATCTCAAAAAATAGAAACGCGGCGTCCCCGCCTCCAAGAAAATTCCGAAAGTTTTAAAGAAGAAGCGGAAAGATCGATTGTTGAATCCATTGGAAAAGCCGCCGATCAAAACGAGTATGACATTGTATCGGAATTAGAGACGTCCTTGTTTTCAACGGCAATGATCGAAAACATTGTTGAAATGATTCAAGAATCGAAAGCGTCGGAGGAATTTTTGGAAATTGCGTCGCAGTTGCAGGAAATTCATGATTTGATGGTAACGCCGGATAAAAAATATTACGTTTCTGAAGATGCAAAATTTTTTATTACGCCGAAAGAGTCGCCGTTCGTCAGCGCTATGTTTTGTCGTCCTATTGTCGGCGGGAAAAAATGAAAAAATTTCCAAACGTTTCATTTCCATCGTTTTCCATTTTGTAGCGCTAATCCCGTAAGAGACGTGATTTTCAGGCAAACATGACTACGGAATAATTACCGAATATTTTATCCGTTTTAACAAAATTATTGCTTTTTAAAAAATCTTAAAAGTCCAGGATTTCGTATTGACGTCGCGGATTATTTGTGCATAATAAAGATCAATACACTTTACTGAATTGATAAAGTCGCTGTGATTTTTGTCATTCAGTTTCAAAAAACAAAAAAATTTAGAAGGAGTTTCGACTATGAAAAAGTTGAACAAAGCGTTTGATTTTCTTGAACTTCAGCAGAATGTATCGGGGGGGTGGGGTACGTAATATGGCTAATAAGCCGTGTTTTACGTACTGTAACGCTCTTTTTTACCCGCGTTATTGCGAGTGTTTTTGCTCGTATCATTGCGAGCGCTTCTGCCTGTTTGAGCATTTTTGCCCGTTTTGGAAAATTTTCTTTGATTCGCCGGGCGTTTACGCTTGTCGAATTGCTCGTTGTGATTGCGATTATCGGAGTTTTGATCGCACTGCTTTTGCCTGCGGTTCAAGCCGCGCGGGAAGCGGCAAGACGAATGCAATGCGGCAACAATCTCAAGCAGTTGGGCTTGGCGTTGCAGAATTATCACGACACGCAAGGGGCATTTCCTGCATCGCGAACCATTTTCAACAACTACAACACTGCTAGTCCTTAATCAAGCGAAGGCGGAAAGTCCATAGAAAGAAAAAATCTGAGATCCCCCTTGTTTTTCAGCGCCGATGCTGAAAATGGTGTTATACAAACAATGCCAGGAAAAAGGATT
>JAISZO010000278.1 GCA_031269105.1 Planctomycetaceae bacterium
TCTGCTAAACTTCTTCATAGCGGCGCTTCCTTGAAAAATGATGGTTTGGATTGCACTCACCATTTTCCAATAACCCCGCTAACTTTTCAACGCATACACAACTTTCGAGTATAACTCTCACGCCGACATAGAACCCTGTTTTTTGCTCTTTCTTATTTTTGATCGTTTTTCATTCGTACTTGTCAAAGCCGCTCTTTTTCCACGCTGCCTATTTTCGCGTGCCGCCGGCGGGAGAATTTTTTGTCGCCTCTTTGCCGCGAATCACTAACGGCGTCACAAACGGAATTTGCGCATGCTTCATGTACGAAATCGCTTCGACACTGTAAAAACCGCGATCTACGAGCAGTAATTTACACGAGACTCCGGCTTGTTTCCATTGTTTTATTAAACGTTGAATCACATCTTGCATCTTTTCACCTTTGACAACCGGAGTCAAGCCAATTGTATAACGAAAACCTTTTTTGACCACATAACATGTCGCATAAGCATGAAAGTGATTTGTACCGTCTTTCGCCTTACTACGATAATCCCATTCCTCTTGTTCACTTAACGGTTGACCGTAATAGGGAAGCAATGTCAAGTCGATGGCGAGGTTTTGGCTGCTCTTCAATAAATTTTTCGGCAAGCCCTTTGCAAGAACTTGATTCACTCGTTTTTGCAATTCATGAAACGCAGGAAGCATCGCCAAAACCGCATGAGCAACTGTCGCGTCGTTCGGAGAATTGGATCAATTGCGGCAAACGGCGAAGAGCGATTGCACGCGACAAATCGCGCAAAATAACGCTCTTATAAAAATTGCGTTGTTACATTTTTTTCCCTCGTACTGTTTGTGGAAAATGACAGACGTCGCGGCGGTGAACTCCTCTTGTACCTGCGAATAACATTTGTTATAACCTTTTTAGCTGAAATGACTTGGGGGCGTCAATAGCAATTTCGGAATTTCATGACGAGACGAGGAACTACTGATTATCGTTTCTATCGGCGATAGCTTTGTACCGCATGCCACCAATTATCGTGGAATTGTCGCCTTTAGTATGTCGGGTCTTAATGCGACTGTTTATTACCGAACATTCGTAAGTATCGTTGATGGTTCCAGTAACATGTGTTTATGCAGCGAAATTGTAAGCACGCTGGCAATCGGCAATAAAAGTGTGAAAGGCGGCGTGATACATGTTAATACGAATATCGAAAACAGCGGTAACGGTTTATCTTCCTGGTGCATGAATAATGCGCGAGACCCCGCCGATCTCAATCAGTTGACGTCTGCCGCAAGCGGTATCTGGCGTGGATCACGTCACTTTGATAATATGGTCACTTACTCGCTTTTCAACACTGTTTTTCCGCCGAATTTTGGTTCCCGAATGTTTCAATTTCAGAGATTTCCTTGTAAAATTTTATAAAAAGCGAGCGGAATCGCGTATCTTTGATACGGTTCAATATTGAAAGAATCAATGTTGAGAATTAACGTTTGGGAAATTAAAAGTAGAATAAGTTTTACAATTAACGAGGTTTAATATAAACATGAAAAAGGCGTTTTTTTCGGGACTTGCCGTTCTTTTGACGGCGATGACAAATTGTTGTTTATTGGCGGATACGGTTTATGTTGATTCGCTTGATTTGAGCGTTACCGATTGCGGATGGCGAACGACGCAGTCAAAGAAATCGGTTGATGGTCGTCCGCTTTCAATTGCCGGACGTTTGTTTGATCGCGGCGTCGGACATCATGCGCCGGGAATGATCGCGATTCGCGTTCCGCAGACGCAAGGTAAATTTTCCGCGTGGGTTGGTATCGACGACGAAGTTGGGAAAAGAGGTCATGCGGAATTTATTGTCCATGGCGATCAAAAATTGCTTTGGCGGAGCGGTTTTATGGCGGGCGGCAACGAAGCGAAACGGTGCGAAGTCGAATTTGCCAATATTAAAACGTTGACGCTTACGGTGGAAACTGGACCGGAAGGTTATTCGCACGATCATACCGATTGGGCGGACGCGAAACTTGAAATCCAGTCCGGCGGCGAGACACGCACGATCCGGCGTAATACGCGGCGGTTCGGAATCGACGCAATGGACGAAATTGGCAGCGAATTTGTTTCTTTGGAACGTCAAATTGCCGCCGGAATGAAACAGAATGTTATCGCCGAAGCGTTGCGACCGGAATCGACGATTCTCAAAACCGACCGCGATCCTGTTGATATAGTCTTGCGTCGAACCCGCGCGCTTGCGGAAAATTTGCAATTGTTTGAAAACGCTCCGAATCTGGACAAAGAGTTGAAGTCTCTTGCGCAACTGGATCAAAAGAACGCCGAAACGCCAAGAGAAAATTCCGAATCGCGTAAGGCGTTGTTTGCCGAAGCGGTCGCGTTGCGGCGGATCGTTTCTTTGAAAAATCCTTTGCTCGACTTCAATCAGATTTTATTTATCAAACGTCATTTCAATCCCGAACCGGAAAAAGAAGGGAATCACATGTGCGATCAGTTTTTCGGTTTTCATGGTCGGCAAGGCGGCGGATTGTTCGTACTGGAAAATCCGTTTTCGGACAAACCGACAGTCCGCAACATACTTGCAAACAGCGTTGTTGAAAACGGGCGTCTTAAAGGAACGGCGTTGGATTCGACATGGGCGTTTGTTTCGCCGGAACTTTCGTATGATGCGCAAAAAATCATCTTTTCCGCCGCCGACGCAAAACAGCCGCGTCATACCTACAAATGGGATACCGAAAATTGTTATCATATTTTTGAAGCGGACGTTGACGGCAAAAATCTGACGCAAATGACCGACGGAGCATGGAACGATATTTGTCCTTGCTACATGCCAAACGGTCGTATTGCGTTTATTTCGGAACGTCGCGGCGGTTACGGGCGTTGTCACGGTCGCCCCGTGCCAAGTTACACGTTGTATTCCATGAATTACGACGGTTCGGACGTCGCAATGCTCAGCCCACATGAAACCAACGAATGGTTTCCGAACATTGACCGCAATGGAATGATTATTTATACAAGATGGGATTATGTTGATCGCGGATTTAATCAGGCGCATCATCCTTGGATAACAACTCCCGACGGGCGGGATTCTCGACCGATTCACGGTAATTATCCTAACCGTCAACATAACCGTCCGCATTTTGAAAACAACTTGCGAAGCGTTCCTCATTCCAATAAATACGCCGCAACCGCGTGTTGTCATCACGGACAATATTTCGGTTCGCTGGTTCTGATTAACCCCGACGTAGAAGACGACGATGAAATGTCGCCGGTGCGGCGTATTACGCCCGACCAGTTATTTCCCGAATCGGAAAATGCAGTACATCGCGATCCGGTCAATTACGGTCAGCCGTATCCGTTGAGCGAAGATTTTTATCTTTGCGTTTACGATCCGTTTAGCAGTTCCGCTGCGGGACCGTTGAATAATTACGGGATTTATTTGCTGGATTCTTTCGGCAACCGCACGCTTTTGTACCGCGATCCCGATATCTCGTGTCAATCGCCGACGCCGGTTCGCGCGCGTGAAGTTCCGCCGGTTGTACCGCATAAATTGCTTGTTGCAAAACCGCTTCAACGCGGCGAAAAATTCACGCCAACCGATCCCGCAACATTACCCCAAACCGCGTTTGTCGGCGTCATGAACGTTTACGATACCGTGCGGGAAATTCCGAAAGGAACGCGAATTAAGGAACTTCGCGTCGTACAGCTTCTTCCGAAAACCAATCCGATTGGTCATAACCCCGCAATCGGCTACGGGAGTCAAAAGGGAGCGCGAATGATTCTCGGTACGGTACCGGTGGAAGAAGACGGCAGCGCGTTGTTTAATATGCCGGTCGATATTCCCGTTTATTTTCAGGCGGTCAATGAAGACGGCACGGCGGCGCTTTCTATGCGAAGCGCGACATACGTCAAGCCGGGCGAAGAGTTGGTTTGTCAGGGATGTCACGAAGGACGTCACCGCGCGCCGCTTCGTTCCAACAGATTGCCGCTTGCCTTTCAACGCGCGCCGTCGAATATTGCGCCCGCGCCGGACGGTACGAGACCTCTTAATTATCCGAAACTTGTTCAATCAATTTGGGATAAACGTTGCGTTGAATGTCATCAAAAAGAAAAAGCTATCGATCTGAGCAACGGTCGCGGCGCGGGACATTTTTCGCCGTCGTATTCCAATTTGCGAAAATACGTTTTCTTTTTCGACGATCCGACGTGGACGACGTCGAAAACGATTTCCGGCAAATTTGGAGCGCAAGCGTCGAAGTTATACCGCTTGCTGAAAGACGGGCATTACGGTGTGAAATTATCGCCGGACGAATGGAAACGAATCGTTCTTTGGCTCGATAACAACGCCGATTTTTACGGTGCATACGACGACATTCGCGAACAACGAGCCGGAAAAACCGTAACGCCAAAGTTGCAATAGAAACGCAAAGAAGGTTTCAGATCCGTTGGAGGGGCGGCTGACGGCGTAAGCCGGCTGACGGGACGCTTCGTGGAAGTGAAAAGTTAAAAACGAAAAGTGAAAAGTTTCGCTCGGTGATTAAAACAAAATCTTGGAGTAGCCACGCAGCAGCAGCGGAATCATGCGTAACCGGCGGTGAAACCGCCGGAAAGCGTTCACGTGGCTTCGCGTCCGTATGCAGGGGAACAGACGCGGCTTGTTCACATGGGATGGCAGCGCAACGGTAACAACAGCGCAACGAGATGACAGGTCGCTTGCCGCCCGACTTATTCGACCGATGGGAATGGAAAGCATCACCGATGGAACAAGTAATACAATCTTTGTGAGCGAAGGCGCAACCGCTCAAGCCATCGGCGACAGAACAGTCAAAGGCGGCGTTTATAACAATGCCTCGCTGCAAATCGCCAATGGAACAGTTGATCCTGAAACGGGCTATCCGGCAGATTGCCGCCCCAAATATAACGTGGTGTATCAACAATGCTTTTGATACCGGTAACCGTTCTTTGTTAAGAAGCGGTTCAAACAATATTTTTCGCGGTGAACGGCAATTTGACCGCCTTCAGACCTATAACTCGTTTAACACGATTATGCCGCCTAACGGTCCGGCATGTGCACAAAGCGATGCTGAAGATCGTTGGGGCGTTTATTCGCCTCAAAGTTGGCATAGCGGCGGCAAAATTTATTCTTACGTTTCCTCCGCGTTCGGCGACGAAGACAATCCGCCTTACTCAATCACAGTTACAAAAAAAGGCGCTGCCGAAACCTTTGACGCCAGTAAGCCCGTCCGTATTTTTTTGCGTAACAATGATTAACCTTAACGCCTGCCGTTCCGGGATTTGTGATAAAATGAAAATTTTTGACCCGTTATCGGAACGCCGGATGTTTCAGGCGTAACCAAATTTTATTCGCTCATTGACGTCAAATATACCGAACCGGAAACAAGACCATTAGAAATGTTCGTCAAAAAAGAACGTAATTCCCTCGTTTTGAAATTGCGCGAATCATAAAACAAGGGAATGCCGTCTCTTTTTTCTTTCCCAAAATCTGATACAATATTTTTCTGTTTCACTTAAATTCACCGCTTGATTTGAAAAGGAAAGAAAAATGACGCGGCAACTTTTTAACGTTTTTAGAAAAACGGCGTTAGAGACAATATTATTATGCATTGCGGGAATATCCGTTTCGGCGCAGGAATCGGCGCAAGTTCCCGTCGAAACTATCGACCAAATTCGGACGTTGTTTCAGCAGCCGGGACGCGATTATAGTACAGGTCCGCTTTGGACGTGGAACGATTTGCTCACCGAAGAGCAAGTCCGCTCGACTATGCAGGATATGGCGGCGCAACATGTCAAGCAGGTTTGGGTGCATCCGCGACCGGGTTTGATGACGCCGTATTTGAGCGACGATTGGTTTCGGCTTTGGGGAATCGCGCTCGACGAGGCGGAAAAACTCGATATGAACGTTTGGATTTATGACGAAAATTCGTATCCGTCCGGTTTCGCGGGCGGTTTTGTGCCGGAAACCATGCCCGATTCTCGCGGCAAAGGTTTGCATTTGCAACGTGTCAAAGAACTCGCCGCCGTTGATGATACGGTTTGGTACGTTTATAAAATCACGAAAAACGAAGCGGGAGCGGAGACGTTTGAAAATGTCACCGCGTGGGCGAAAGAACAAAAACAACTTCCCGCAGGCGATTGGCTGATTGGCAAAATTCAACTCGCCGGAACAGGCGGATGGTTCGGCGGTTGGTGGTATGTTGATTTGTTGAAACAAGGCGTGACGGAAAAGTTTATTGAAATCACGTTAGAACCGTACCGCAAACGTTTTGGCGAACAATTCGGCAAACGTCTCCCCGGCTGGTTCACCGATGAGCCGCATTTACAAGCGGCGGGCGGTCTGACTTGGAACGAAGAAATTCCGCAACTGTTCGAGAAAAAATTCGGTTACAGTTTAATTGACAATCTTCCGTCGCTTACGGCGGAGGTCGGCGATTGGAAAAAAGTGCGGCACAATTATCAGCAGATTTTGCTCGACTTGTTCATTGAACGTTGGGCAAAACCGTGTCATGATTACTGCGAAAAATACGGCTTACAATTCACCGGACATTATTGGGAACACGGGTGGCCCGGCGCGGGACATGGACCGGACAATATGGCAATGTACGCGTGGCATCAGCGACCGGCAATTGATATTTTAATGAATCAGTACAACGAAGGCGTTAATGCGCAATTCGGCAACGCGCGAAGCGTCAAGGAACTTGCGTCGGTCGCCAATCAGATGGGATACAAGCGGACGCTCAGCGAAACCTACGGCGCGGGCGGCTGGGATTTGCGGTTTGAAGACATGAAGCGAATTGCCGATTGGCAGTACGCTCTCGGCGTCAACACGACCAACGAACATCTTTCTTACGTCACGATACGAGGCGCGAGAAAACGCGATCATCCGCAATCGTTCTCGTATCACGCGTCGTGGTGGGAGGCGTATCGCTTCATGGCGGATTATCACACGCGACTGTCTTACGCCCTGACGCGCGGCGAGCAAATCAACCGCGTTTTGGTCATTGAGCCGACAACAACCGCGTGGATGTATCAGGGAAATCCGCATCTTTCCCAAATCGGCGGCGAGTTTCAAAATTTTGTGAACCTGCTTGAACGTTGGCAGGCGGAATATGATCTCGGCAGCGAGGACGTCATTGCGCGGTGGGGAAAAGTCGAAGACGGAAGGTTTGTCGTCAACAAACGCGCGTACGATTTGGTGATTCTTCCGCCGAATATGGAAAATATCAACGAAAAAACGCTGGAACTTTTGACGGCTTACGTGCAAGCGAAAGGTTCGTTGATTTGTTGTTCGTATCCCGATCGCGTTGACGGAATCGCAAATGCCGACGTGAAACAGACGCTGGGCGGCGAAAACGCGAATGATATTGATACAATGACCGCTGCATGGAGCGCATTAAGTCTCACTTATAAATCAGGGTTTCGTTACAACGCTTATGGATTTCCTGTAATGGAAGGAACGAAACTAATTTTTGAAACATACTCAAAAGAACAAAGGGAAGCCAATTCTATCGGCAAAGTATTTCATCATCGTCGGCAAGTTTCCGGCGGAGAAATTCTTTTCCTTTGCAATACGGACATAAACAGCCGCGCGATTGGAAAAGTCAACAGCGCCGCGAAATCCGCCGAACAATGGAGTCCCGAAACGGGAGCGGTTTCTCCTTATCCGTATGAATCCGGCGGCGACAGAATTTCGTTCAACGTCGATCTTCCTCCGTGCGGAAGTTTGCTGCTCTTTTTAAGCGCCGAAGCGCCGAAAGAAAAAGCCGTCGTTCCGTCAAACGCAATACAAAAGGTTTATCAGCCGCTTGGCGAACCGAAAGTGAAACGTCTGAAACCGAACGTCCTGACGATTGATTACGTTGACGTGAATATCGGCGGCGAAGTGCGAAACAATCAATATACTTACGAAGCGAACAAGTGGATTTGGCAGAAACATGGTTTTGCGAAAAACCCTTGGGATAACGAGGTTCAGTTTAAAGATCGATTGATTACGAAAACATTTCCGCAGGACAGCGGCTTTTCGGCAACCTACAAATTCACGCTGACCGGGCAAATTCCGTATCCGCTTCACATCGTGATTGAGCGTCCCGATCTTTACGCGATTACGTGCAACGGAAAGCAAGTTTCCGCGAAACCGGGCGATTGGCGGTTTGATAAAGCGTTTGGCAAAGTCGATATTTCGTCCGCGGCGCAGCTTGGCGTGAACGAAGTGACGATTACCGCAAAGCCGATGACGATGTATCACGAACTCGAACCGGCATATTTAATCGGTGATTTCTCGGTCGAACCGGCGGAGAAAGGTTTTGAAGTGAAAGCGTCGAAACCGCTTTATCTTGTTCCTCCGGCAAATGTCGAAGACGCTCACTCCGTCGCGATTGAAGGCGTGGCGTGGTTGACAAGCGGCGTCGGTTTTGCGCCGGAAAACAAATTAGCGGACGACCTCGCGCCGTATCTTATCTTTGATCTCGGCGAAACACGGGTTGTGGAAAGCGTGAAAATTTGGAACTACAACGAAGCGAATATGAAAAAACGCGGCGTTGCGAGTTTGAAAATTTATGTGGCAAATAAACCGGATATTACGGCGGAAGCGACAACGCGGGAAACGTTTCAACAAGCGAGACGCAAATACCGCGAGCGCGGCGGAAATATCAACGAGTTTACTTATCCCGAAAAGAAACAACTTCTCGGCGAATATCCGCTCACGCCCGGCAGCAGCAACGGTCCGCAAACGATTCAATTTAATCCGCCGAGACAACGGTTATTCGACCGCGACGACCGCCGATGCCGTTACTTGATTTTCGAGATTGTCTCCAATCATAACGGCGTAAAATATCCGATTCCCGCACCGGCGGAAGGCTCCGAGCCGCAAAAATTCGACGACAACGCATTTGTCGGACTTTCGGAAGTGAAAATATTCTACGAGTCGGTTGGCGGCAGAGTTTATGAAGCAAAGACGCCGGTGATAACTAAAGTATCAAGCGAACTGACGGTTCAGTCGTTCGACCGCGCCGCAAAACATTTGGTTGACGGTTCGGGCTTGATACGTCCCGAGCGCGGTTGGAATCGGCAGGGAATGCCGTTTTATCCTGACGGCGTGGCTTATACGGAAAGATTTGATTTTGGACCAAACGCCGCGAAAAACGCAAAGAGCCGTTATTTTGTTACGCTCAATAAATGGTACGGCGTCGTTGCGAAAGTCGCGGTGAACGGCAAAGACGCGGGGTATATTGGATTTGCTCCCTGGCAATGCGACGTCACGGAATGGGCGAAACCGGGCGTGAATGAAATCACGGTAACGGTGATCGGCGCTCCGAAAAACCTACTTGGACCGCATCACAGCGGCGCGATGCGCGGCACGGCGTGGCCCAGCGCTTTTTGGAAAGCCCCGCAAGACGGACCGCCGCCGGGAAGCGATTACGATGTGATCGGCTATGGATTGTTTGAAGCGTTTACTGTTGTGGAAAAGTGAATATACTTTCCTCTACGTTAATCAATTAATGGTCAAGTGCAAGGGTTCGTGGGACACTTTTTCTGATGAGTTTTGTCAATTGGCGTCCCGCGAACGCTTGCACTTTTGTTTTTTTGCACGCTAATTATTTTTGTTTCTTTTTTTTATTTTTTAATATTTTTATGAGATTAAATTTTGTTTTTTTTATGAGCCGATGTCGCTTCCAATCAGAACGTCTCAAGGTGTAAAATCGAATGA
>JAISZO010000284.1 GCA_031269105.1 Planctomycetaceae bacterium
GTACCCGACCAACATTGAGAGCGACGGTTCCAAACGTCATCGGATACTGCACGATTTGCGAAAGACCGGCTTGACGCATCATTTCGGCGAGCGCTTCGTCTTGCGGAAACGATTGCACGCTTTCAAAAAGATGACGATATGCGCCGACGCTTTCTCCGGCGACAAACTGTCCGATTTTCGGCAGCAACCGGCGAAAATAGAATTGATAAACCGGCGCAAACCAACCGCGTTCCGGCGTCCGAAATTCAAGTACGGCAACCGTTCCGTCCGGCTTGCAAACGCGAACCATTTCACGCAATCCTTGCATCGGTTCCGCCATATTCCGCAGTCCGTAAGAAACGTGAACCATCGCAAAAGAATTGTCGGCAAACGGCGTCGCCATCGCGTTTCCTTCGACAAGTTCAATTTGCGAAAGCAGCGCCGCTTTTTCGATTCGTTTTTTGGCAATGGCGAGCATGTTCGCGGAAAAATCAAGTCCGATTATTTTGCGTTGCGGATTTTTTACGGCAAAAGCAATCGCAAAATCCGCCGTGCCGGTACAGACGTCGAGAATTGCGCCGTCCGCCGACGGAACGAGCCGCCGCGCTGTTTGCCGCCGCCAATTCCGGTCGATTCCAAACGACAAAAGATGATTCAAAAAATCGTAACGCGGCGCAATCGCGTTGAATAACGTTTGGATTCGTTCCGGCGATTTATCAATGTCCGGCATAAATGCTTCTTGTTTTGAAAGGAAAAAGTTGAACGGTTGTTGAAAACGCCCCGTCGTTTACGGCGGGGTGAAATAAAACGCGGAGTTCAGATTTTCACGTCTTTCCCCGGAATCGCGTAAGGATAATGTCCCGTTTCATTCGGGAGAACGGGCGGCTGCGTATCCGCCGTAAGATTATCGATTCCGCCGGGAAGCAATTCGACTTCGGATTTGACGATTTGATCCCACGTGACAATCTGTCCGGTGTTGATTGCCGCTCTCGAAAGCAACGACGCAAAGTTTGCGTCCGCCGCGCGATACCCTTCATTGTACGGTTTGTTGTTGACAATCGCGTCGAAGAAGAGATCGTGTTCAATCTGATACGGATTCGGCTCTTTGCCGGGGTACGCCCAGACGACGTTTTCCGGCGCCATTTGTTGATTCTTATAAATTTTCGTTTCCGCTCCGCCGAGACTTCCCATCAACAGCGCGGAACCTTTCGTGCCGTGCGCGTAATCCTGATAACGCGCGAAACAGTTATTGATATAACGTCCGTGCGAAGTCAAAAACGAGCCGTCGGGAAACGTAAATTCCGTATAATAACTGTCGTAACTTGTGCCGGAAATATCCGGCGTGGAACGTCCGCCAAGACCGACGGCGGAAACGGGCCACGCGCCTTTCGCCCAGCACGCGACGTCAATATTGTGAATGCAATAATCGATGAACAAACTCGCGCCGATCCAGTCGAAACCATGAAACGAACGGATTTGATATTCAAGTTCGCTTCCTTTCCATGCCGAGCGGTTCGGGGCGTACCAGGAATTATGCATTCGGAAACCGCGCAACAACGTCAATTCGCCGATTTCGCCGTTGTGAATCCGGTCAACGACTTCCTTGCGGGCTTTACAATGCCGCCACATCAAGCCGCACGCAATTTTCACATTTTTTTCATCGGCGAGTTTTGCCGCCGCCTGAATCCGCCGCGTGCCGGGGGAATCGGTTGCAAACGGTTTTTCCATAAAGACGTGAACTCCTTTTTTCACGGCGTATTCGACATGAAGCGGTCGAAATCCCGGCGGCGTGGCAAGCAGGACGACGTCGCCCGGACGCAAACAGTCGATAGCTTTCTTGTAAGAATCGTACCCTGCAAAACGGCGTTCCGGCGGAAGATCAACCTTGTCCGGCGTCTGCTGACTCAGTTGTTCCGCGCGTTTGAGACGGTCGGGGAAAACGTCCGCCGCCGCAATGAGTTTGAGCGGGGAGCTTTTGGTATTTAACGCATTGATTGCAGCGCCGCAACCGCGTCCGCCGCAGCCGACAAGAGCAATATGAATGGTCTCGTCGCCTGCCGCGTGAACGCGAAGATGCGACGCCGCCGACAGGATTGTTCCCGCCGCGACACCGGACGCTTTCAAAAACTCGCGTCGTGATGAATTGTTTGTTGTCATAAGTTTTCACTCCTGATAAAAGGTTGGAACGGTTAAAGGAAAGTAACGAAAATCGTTTTTGAGATAGGATAACAAAATTGTCAAGGTTTTCGTCAATTTTATTCAATCTTGTAAATTATGTTAATCCCCTCTAATTTATACACAAAATTTTCAAAAAATAAACAGTCCGAAATCACTGAATATACTCCTCATACTTGAGATTTCGATTTTGTTTTTATTGTTTCGAACACAAAAATCACGGAATAACGCGGAAATTTTTGTAAAAATTTTCTGCGTATTCTGTGTGTTCCGTGTTAAAAAACAAAATTTTCAAGCGTGATAAGTACGCAATCCCGCAAAAGATTCGTTAAAAAATTTCAAACCAAATACATATTAAATCACAACGGTTAATTTTGTATTTCTTGTATTATTACATTTTTATCAGTTGTGTTCAATATCATCTTGTCGCCATTGAATTAGGCGCGGCTGTTCTTATTGACCATGATTTAAAACGTCAATTTTACGTCTTGATGAAATCCGTAGTCAAGACGTCGCCGCAATTGCGAAAATATTATTTTGGCGACGCCGGAAAATCAATTTTCAGATTCAAATCTTTTTTTATAATTTCTATCGGCAGCCCTTCCGACTGAAAGCCGTATTTCTTAACAAGCGGCTGAAATTCTGCTGGAGGCGGAATCGGAATCGGAGCGTCCGAGCCGTTCCATTGTACGCGAACCGTACATTTTCCTGTCGGTACGCCGTCAATATCGACCGTATGAATTGTTGTAAATCTCCCGTTTTCTTTGATGAATCCGGTACTTTCATTCCAGCCGTTTTCCGGTCGAAAACGTAGCGTAAAGTTCGGCGAAAGCGGTTTGCCGTCATAGGTTACCGTGCCTTCAATACGGACAATATCATACGGCGCTCTGGGCTTGCAGCCAAAAATCGTGATTACAAATAACGCAATCAAAAAAATCACATTCCGTTTTTTCATAAAACACTCCCGATAAATTTTTCGAAACTATTTTCTATTGTTTCATGTCAAAAAAATGAAAAATTTAAGAATGGCAACCCGAAACATAAGCGAAGATTTCCTCCGTCGCTTACGCTCGTGGTTGCTATTCCTAAAACCTCATTTTATTATTGTGAATCCACTGTTTGCGAACCGCCGCCTTCGTTCGCTCCGACGGAATTGATGGGAGCGTGCGCATTGGCGCGAGTGAACGACGCACGCCAAATATGCGACGCAACCGTATTGGAAACGAACAATACTGAACCGTCGCACATTCCCGCGTTCAAACCATTTGTATGAAACGACCGCGCGACGCGAGTTTCAAAGTTATGTCCAATTTCGTTCGGAGCAAAATAACCAACGCCGGAAATTCCCAAATAAGCGTATCCTTGCGCGCAAATATTGACAAAGATAAACGGATTCGCGTCGTTCGACGGTTTGAGAGTTTTTCGCGGGTGGGTGGCGCAAGCCGCTTCTATTGAAATGAACGTGTGCGACGTGCCGTCAAGAATAGCGGCGATATTGATTCCGCTATTCCGATAAAATACGGATTGGCGTGTTGCCCGATAAACGCTTTCCGACGTGGATGCAGAATCGGCGCGTTCCGCAAAATCTTGCGCCGGAGCAGCGTAATCTTTATTGGAATTTGCCTGCGTTTCATTATGAATACCAGACGGACAACGCAAGAACGGCGGAACTTTGTCGGCAATTGGTTGATTTTCCGTGTCGCCGCAAGGCGTTGTCGTCTTGCCGCCGTGATTGGATCCATAATCGGAACCGGTCGCGTAAGCATACGCAAGACGCGTGAAATTGAATTGGCTATAGAGCGATTGTTGTTCCGAATACGGGAGCAAAAACAATGCCCATCCCCATGTCCCGCAAGGAATACCGGCGACAGTGTGAGCATTTGGTCTGTCGTTCATCCACGTCAAGTGAAGGTTTCCCGGCGGGAAACTTTTCAGCGAGTCATGATAGTTGTGCATTGCAATCCCGATTTGTTTGAGATGGTTCGTGCATTGCATTCGTCTTGCCGCTTCGCGCGCGGCTTGAACCGCCGGCAAAAGCAATGCGATCAAAACTCCAATGATCGCAATGACCACTAACAATTCGACAAGCGTAAACGCCCGGCGAATCAAAGATTGTTTTCCTAAACGGGCAAAAATGCTCGAACAGGCAGAAATGCGCGCAATCACACAAGCAAAAACACTCGTAATAACGCAGACAAAAAAGAGCGTTAGAGTACGTAAAATACGGCTTATTAGCCATTTTACGTACCCCCCCCCCCGATACATTCTGCCGAAATCCAAGAAAATCAAACGCCTTGTTCAACTTTTTCATAGTCGAAACTCCTTCTACATTTTTAAAGTTTTGAAATTGAGAAACAAAAATCGACATAATTTTTGCCTCAAAGTTTCATTGATTGATTTCTAGCATACACCAAAATCTTGAATCAAGCAAGGGGAATGTGGAATATTTTAGAATTTTCTTGAAAAATTTTTCATAAGTCAGAATGCGATGATTTAAAATGCGTGAAATTCTCGCAAGAAATCAAATTTATCATTTAAATAAACTTATCGCCTGAAACCAACAAGTTGTTTTTTCAAGCGATAAATTTTACGCCAAATGATGAAATTTACTGTTCAAACGTTTTTGAGTCGGTGATTTCGATCGTAACGCTTCCGCCTTTTTCAGGGATTGTGATTTTAAGCGGCGAGGTTTTAGAATCACCCCATGCTTTCGGAACCGGTTTGGGTAATTTTGCCTGCTCTTTTTTGATTTCCGCTTCAATAGCCATCAATTCTTCTAATTTCAGAGTATCGATTTCGTGTTGAGAAATTTCTCTTGACGGTTTTGGCTCGTGCAAAATTACCGCTTGATACGTTCCTGCCGGAACGCCCGATTGGGAAAAACTACCGACCCAAGTTTTGATTTCGGCAACTCCGGCTTTGTTGGTAAACGTGTTGATAGCGTATTCTGTCGTCATGTTTTCAGGGACAAACGAAATCCACGCTTCCTCGACCGGTACTCCTTTGTTCAACAACTTGACGTTAAATGGAACGAGATTTTTCGGAAAATTCGCGGGGATTTTTTCAGAACATCCTACAATCAAAATCGAAAAAAACAAACAGGTAAAAATTTTTGCGATATTGCGATTCATCATTTCTCCTTTTTTGAAATACGAAATTATGTAAAAATAAAAAACAAGGTATGAAACAAGAGACGAAAAAGACAAAAAGTTAAAAACTAAAAATGAACAAATGATTGTTTCAACCGATGGAATCATAAATAAAACACTTTTAGTTTTTAGCTTTTAACTCTTTTTGCCTCTTGTTTTTTCATTTATTAAAAACGTTCATCACGGATGTTGCAACGTTTCGCCTCCTGAGCGAGTGCCGTAAGCTCCCCAAACGCCGTAATCGCTCGCGCCGGATTTTTTCGGGCGAGCGTTTGCCGCCGTAACGCCCGACGTAAGATTGTTAATCGTGTCGGAAACAAATTGCACGCTTCCGTCAACCAGCGCCACGTTCACGCCGCCGGTATGATTACTTGTTGGCGGTATAATCATCGGCATTGCACAATCCGCTTGCGACGATGTACATGCCGGCGAGTTCGGCGGATTGATCGTATTAAAATGCGAAAAAGCCGTCCAACCGCAAACCCACTGTCCGCCGATAATTTGAGCATAAACAGTCGTCGTATTGTACTCGTTTCCGACTTTATGCGCGATACAAACATCGGCGCGGGCATTGAAAAAATCGGCGTCGGCATTATTTGCAGAAGGAGCAGACGTGGCGTCAACAGCCGCTCCTTCTTTAATCAGTTTACTTGACGTTGTTCCCGATATGACATGTTCGCCGACAAGAATTGTATTCGACGTTCCGTCAGTAGTCGATTCCATTCCCGCATAACCGCGATAAGTCATCGCTCCCCGACTTTGATCCGGTCCCGAATATTTCCATCGGTAACTGTAATCGCCGGAACACGCAAAGTAATTGATTCCTTTACGTTCCGTACTTCCCGCTTTGTTTCCATTACCGTCGGAAGGGCAATAGTGGTAGGGAATTTTGTAAACTTGTACCGTCCCATCAGAATTTGAACCGGTGGTGAGACTGATTGGCGCACCAATTTCGTAAACGGCTTGTTGTTCACCGTAAGGCAAAATCTGAAACGCATACGACCATCCGCCGTTTGTGTCGCCGCTCACAAGATGAGGCGTGCAGGAACTCGGCAGCGATTTGTAAGCGTCGTGATAGTTGTGAACCGCCAAGCCGATTTGCTTGAGATTGTTTGAACATTGCATTCTTCTCGCGGCTTCGCGCGCTGCTTGAACAGCGGGCAAAAGCAGCGCGATTAACACGCCGATAATCGCAATCACAACGAGCAATTCAACAAGCGTGAACGCCCGGCGAATCAAAGAAAATTTTCCAAAACGGGCAAAAGCGCACGAAAGGAGAGAAATGCACGCAATTATACGGGCAAAAATACTCGTAATAACGCGGGCAATAAAGAGCGTTACAGTATGCAAAACACGGCTTATTAGCCATATTACGCACCCCCCCCCCCCGATACATTCTGCCGAAGTCCAAGAAAATCAAACGCCTCGTTCAACTTTTTCATAGTCGAAACTCCTTCTACATTTTTTAGGTTTTTGAAATTGAAATGACAAAAATCACAGCAGCTTTGTCAATTCAGTAAAGTGTATTAATCTTTATTATGAACAAATAATCCGCGACGTCAATACGAATTGTCGGAAAATTGAAAATTTTCTGAAAATATTTTTTTATCATTCCGTTTTCACCTTTCACCACGAAGTCGCGAAGAACCACACGAAGGAATCACGAAGAGTTTTAAAGTGGGGTAAATGACGTCGCTGAAACAACATAAGGTAGGCGGCGTTTCGCCAAAACGTTTGGTTAATATGCGTAGTAAAGTTTCAATCCCTTTCTCGATTCCTTTTTCAATCCCAATGGCTTCGCCTTCTCTTCTGGCGTATTCAATATCGGTGGCGTAATCGTGGAGATATTGCTGACGAGCGTCTTCAATCTGACGTAGTTCCTCGTCCTGATTAAATTGAAGATATTTGTCATACGCCAATTGAACATTCGGGTCGCTGTTCTGAAGTAAAACTTTCATTTCTTCCTCGTTCTTCTTGTCGGCAAATCAAAAAAA
>JAISZO010000374.1 GCA_031269105.1 Planctomycetaceae bacterium
GTGGTTTTCGTGACGTCTTTGACCTCTTTAGGTTGGTTAAAGGGAACGAAACGATAACTCTAATACGCTCGAAAACGAAAAAAAGAACAAGTTTTTTGAAAAATTATGCGACAAGACCCCCCTAATTTATAATAATTGATTTCGTATGGTAAGATATTTTTGCGAATTACCGTTTATTCTTTTTCTTCATTTTGATTTTCTTCGTCGTATTGACGTTCGTCGCGCTGATGGTCGTTATATTGATGATCGAAGACGACGCGCCCGGTTTGTTCATAAGCGTTGATAATCTGCTGCACCAAATTATGCCGCACGACGTCGGACGTTTCCAAACGCACCGTGCCAATTCCGTCGATTCCTTTCAGACGAATTAAGGCGTCGACAAGCCCGCTTCTTTTATGCGGCGGAAGATCAACCTGCGTGACGTCGCCGCAAACGGCAATTCGCGACCCAAATCCCATTCGCGTCAGGAACATTTTCATTTGAGCGACCGTTGCGTTTTGCGCTTCGTCGAGAATAATGTAAGCGTTGTTCAGCGTTCTTCCTCGCATATACGCAAGCGGAACGACTTCCACCCGTTCTTCTTCGAGCGCCCGCCGCAACATATCGCGGTCGATCATTTCGCTCAGCGCGTCGAACAGCGGACGCAAATACGGATTGATTTTCGCGTTCAGATCGCCGGGTAAAAAACCGAGACTTTCGCCCGCTTCCACCGCCGGACGCACTAAAACGATTTTCTTAATTCCTTCCGACCGCAACGCCTCGACCGCCCGCGCGACCGCAAGATACGTTTTGCCCGTTCCCGCCGGACCGGTACAAATCACGACCTCTTTTTCGCGAAGCGTTTCGACATAACGCGCTTGTCCCGCCGTTTTCGGATGCACTCGTTTTGTTCCGTAAACGTCGAGCGGTTTCGCGTCGGAAATCTTGTCGCCTTGCAAAATTTCCGAAATGGCGCGTTGCACGTCGTCGCGAGCTAATTCGCCGTGACTTTTGACGTAACGCTGCAACTGCTCCAGCAACAACGCGGCTTTGCGAACCGATTCCGCGTCGCCTTTCAACAAAATATTCGCCGCGTCTATTGTCGCCTGCACGCCGAGCGCGCGCCGAATCATTCGCAAATATTCGTCCGACGGACCGAACACTTTTTGTAAAATCAAATGGTCGAGAATCGATACCAGCGCGTCTGACATGAAAAACAAAACGTTCTAATATTGGATTTTTATTCTTTCGTCTGAATTTTTATTATCATGGAATTTCGATAGGATTGCGAGATTCCGAAAATAAAAATGACATTTCAAAACGTTGTTCCTTCAATTTAACCAAGAAGCGTTTTTGGCGTCAATCCGCCGCGTTGGATTTTTTTCGTAAATTCCAAAAATGCGTTTTGTTGTAAAGAATCGTCAACAGAGAAAAAATCAGCGAAAACAACGCGAAATAATCTTTCACGTAATGATATAGCGAAAAACGCGGACTTGCCGTAAATTTCACCCAAACAATCTCGTTTTCTTGCCTTTTGCCGATATTCAAAATACGTCCGTCGCTATCGACGCCGACCGAAAAACCGCCGTTTGTGGAAGAAAGATAAGTTTTACGGTTTTCAACGGCGCGAAAAATGTGCGTCGCAAGGTGCATATCAATTTGCGACGAATGACGAAACCAACCGTCGTTAGAAATATTGATTAAAATATCCGGCTCGTTTCCTTCTTTTTTGAGCGTTAAAATTTGTTCGCGAATCAAATGCGGCGACGAACTTTCAAAACAAATATTCGCCGACGCTTTCAAAACGTCTCTTTTTGAGTTATTTTTTGTTTTTTGAATCGTGAAACAAACCGGATTTTTTCCAAAATCGGCACGATTACAAAGCGTTTTCAACGGAAAAGCGTCCGGCAAATAATCCGCTAACGGAAGATATTCGCCAAACATAACGAGAAGCATTTTGTCGTAACGTTGTGCGGTATTTGAATTTCCGGCGTCAAGCAACAATGCGGAATTAAAATTGCGGGGAAGATGCTCCTCGTTATCGTCGTAATATTCAAACGTCGAAACGCCGAAAATCGCCGGAATTCCGATTTCAGCAGAGAGATTTTTCAATTCTGTTTGATTTTTGTCTAAAAAACGCTCAATGTTGGATTTTCCAAGTCGTTCTACATTTTCCCGATTTTTGTCTGAAAAATCAAAATCAATGTACGGATAAATGCAGGTGCTTTCGGGAAAAATGATGAAATCGGCGGAATTTCGCGCGTCCGCCGCCGCTTTAGAATAATATTCAAAAACTTTTTCGTACCAACTCATCGTTGCGGAAAGAGACGCTTTAAAATTTCCCTGCAAAACCGCCGCGCAAAATTGAGAATTTTGCGGCGACGTTTGTTTCTCGTAGCGAAAATTTGTATAACCAAGAAGAAACCCGAAAGTTAATAAAATCAAGAAGATGCGAATAAAAAACCGTTTGAAAAACGTTTTTGCCGTTTCGCGGTAAAAATCGGAAAATTGCAATGGAAAATTGTCGCCCAACAACGCGCCGACAAAAATCATAACGGCTGCGACAGCGTATTCGCCGCCAATATCCGCAACTTGAATCAAAGACGTCTGATACATTTGCGAGTGTTCCAACGACGCAAAACCAAATCCGCCAAAGAGATGTTTTTGCAAATACGCCGCCGCAATCCATGCAATTGGCATAGCAAACCAAACCGGAATGCGAAATTTTCCGCAAATTTTTGCGTGATGAATTGTTCTTGCGAAAAAAACGAAAAGCGGAAAGTAAAATCCGAGATAACAACTCATCGCAAACCATCCGAAACAAGTCGCCCAATATGCGTAACATACCCAAAAAACAGAAAATCCCCAAAATATCACGCCGGCTAACCAAATTTGACGATACGCTCGTTCCCGAATCCAAAATTTTCGTTTTTTTAATCGATTTTTGCTCTCATTTTCGGAAAAAAGCGACGAGCGGCGAATAAGTGGAGTCCAAAACGCCGCAACGATCCAGCCAAATTGCCACAATCCCAACGGCGGTAACGCCAGTAGATACATCACAATTCCGATAAATACAAGCGGAAAAACGCCGTCGTAAATTCTCTTCCATAATATCATTATTTTTACTCGATTATTTTCCTATTTTTTGAACCGCGAAATTTGCGAAAGAAATTCTATCAAAAAATATTGGAATTTTCCGTCAAAAATCTCAAAACTGCGTTGCAATTTGGTCAAAAAGCAATTACATTAAAAAATAAGTGTGTCTCTGTATTTTATGCAACAGCATAACACGTTTGAGACGTTGTGTCAAAGTCATTCTTCAGGAGTGGGATCATGATTCATCGGAGTTTTGTTTTATTATTGTTGCTTTCCGCAGTTGCGGGATTGTGTGGAACGGGACATGCGCAAACGGTTTCCGCCGATCAACTTTATGGACAAGGCGTTCATGCGTTCAACGCGAATCAATATCGCGAGGCGCTCGCGGCGTTTGACCGAGCGGAAAAATTGCAAACGCCCGACCCGCGCGTCTTTTTCTATCGCGGATTGGCGTATGCCCGCTTGAACGATTCCCAAAAATCAATCAAAGATTTTGAATATGCGTCGCGTCTGGAACAAACGACGGCGGCGCGTTCTTACAGCGTCCCGAAAGCGTTAGAACGGATTCAAGGAAAAGAGCGTGCGACGATTGAGTCTTACCGACGCGAAGCGAAACGAATTTGGGAAGCCGAAGAAGCGAAACGTCGGCAAGAAGCGTTTCTTGCGCAAAAAACTCAAAATCAACAGTTTTACAATAAAATTATTTCGTCCGGCGAACAAGCCAAAGCGACGGCGGATACTGCGGCGGCTGACGTCAACGATCCGATTCCATTTGGCGCGAAAGCGATTGCGCCGTTTGCAAACGTGACAAATGTTTACTCGGACGGATTAAAATTGCAGTACACCGAAGAAAATATCTTTAAGAAAGATATTGAAAACAAAACCGTGCTTGAAAGCGAAAAAACGAAACCGGTCGAAACGGCTCCGAAAAAGCCGTTTGATCCTTTTGAAAGTTTAGATACCGATTATAACGCGGTAAAAGAAGAAGGTTTCAAAGATGTTGATTTTTCCAACGCTCCGACCGGAAATACGACTCTCCCGGCAAAAGTTGACGCAAAAACTGTCGGAAATTCTTTCGGAAAAACGATTGGCTCGTTCTTCAAAAAATCCAATAAAGCGTCTTCGCCGGAAACTCCGACAGCCGCTCCTGCCGCGATTCCTGAACAGTAGCCGATATCGCAAAAAAAACTTTTGAAAATTAAAGAAATCTCTTTGTTTTTTATCGCGAAAGAGATATTTTAAGTGAAAAATTAAAAGTTTTGCAAACGGAATTTTTTGTTCTGTGATTGAAATAATCATTGGAGTAGCCGCGCAGCGACGAAATCATGCGTAACCAGCGGTGAAACCGCCGGAACCTGAAATTCCGCCGCCGCCCAATCCAGAACCGGATAAACCAACGATTCAAGCGTGGTATCCTAATCATGTGTGGAGTCTTGATCTCACGGTGGTTCCTTCAACCGATGGTCTTTGGACGCCGTGGTCGCCTAATGCATTAACGCAAGTTCATCCCTATTCTTGGTATGCTATGGTTGTTATTGATCATTATTCACGGCGTATTATGGGATTTGATATTTTTGAACAGAATCCCACGGCAAACCGGATTGCATCAGCAATGAAACGTATTTGTGACAATAATAATGTAAAACCAAAGTATCTTATTTCTGATCAAGGGACACAATTCACTTCGACTGAGTTCCATCAATGGTGTATGGAAAACAATATCAAACAACGATTTGGAGCAATCGGCAAACATGGTTCTATTGCTGTTACGGAACGTGTTATTTTAACGTATAAGGATGGTTGTTGTACGCGACAAATTGTTGTTCCGATCTCGAAAGACGATATGATTCATGAAACGAAATTATTCTTTGATTGGTACAATGAATACCGACCACACATGACACTCAATGGTAAAACTCCAAACGAAGTTTATTACCATCGTCATGCCGCCAATACAAAACCAAGAATCGAAACACGCCCCAAAGTTAAACATTCAACTCCCTGTGCCAAACCGCGAATATGTATTGCAGGTAAAAATGGAACCAAAATAAAACTTCGTCTTGAATTTCTTGAAGGGCGATTATATCTACCAATCATTCATATTGAGCGAATTTAATTTATCTTGCGTGTCGGATTATCAATGATCAATCTGCGGTCATTGTATTCGCAAAACACAATTTTGGAACACTTTTGTCGTTTTTTGAGAATTACCGAAGCAATAATTCACTTCATTTCTTGTTGCACTTCCTAAAAATCGTCTCCAATTCTATTATCGTACTGGTATTTTTAAACGATTCCGGGAGCTATGGTCAATAGTTGTGTATGAGATTTTTTGAAATTTTCTGGGATTTTGAAAAATGTTGAGTTTTTTCCAGGTTCTTTTTTCCTTTAAAAGGAGATGAAAAGGTTCTCTCTCATG
>JAISZO010000420.1 GCA_031269105.1 Planctomycetaceae bacterium
TTGGTTTTAAGAAGTTGTTCGGCGAAGAGGCGAATAAGGATTTATTGATAGATTTCCTTAACGCCGTGTTGCCGCCGGAACATCGCGTAACGCAATTGTTTTTTAACAACCCCGAACAATTGCCCGATAATATTGTCGACCGCAAAGCCGTTTTCGATATTTCCTGTACCGGCGAACATAACGAATCGTTTACCGTCGAAATGCAAAAAGCCAAACAACTTTATTTTAAAGACCGCGTCTTGTTCTACTCGGCGTATTCCATTCAACGCCAAGCCCAAAAAGGCGATTGGAATTTCAAACTTAATCCTGTTTTTCTTGTGGCAATATTGGATTTCGAGTACGATCAGGAGGAAGAACGCCGAAAGTTATACCGGCTTGTTACTTTAAAAGACCTTATTCGTTATTGGGATAATAAAAACGTTCTGGATACCGCCCGACTGAAAAGCGAAACCAAAGGATTCGCCAAAGGGAAAGCTGAACGCGAAATTGAAGTTGCCCGCAATCTCAAACAACTCGGCGTCGATCTTGAAACGATTTCACAAGGAACCGGGTCTTTCAATCGACGAAATCCAAAAACTCTAAAAGAGTAAGAGTTGAGAGTGTTGTAAGTCAATGACAAGCGTTTGTCGATTTTCCCTATCAAAATTTAACGAATTTAACAACCGTCCTATAAACAGTCGGAAAATTTGCTGTGAGTTTGATATTTTCTGTAGTAAAAAAATTAAGGTGAAAAAATGAATAAAAAAATATCCATCGTTTTGTTTTTTGTTCTAACGATTCTTTTTCTCTATTTTGTCAATTTCATCAGTAACGGATTTATTTTTGCAGAAAAAGCGCCGCCGAATCCGACAAGCCGGTCTAATCCAGAAATGGCGGGAGAATCAAATGAATTACGTTTAAATAATTTACAAAATACGGAAATTAAGTCAAATAATACGCTTACGCGGGAAGGAACGATTGTTCAATCGCAACATGTTTGGTTTCGGATGGTTGGCAATCGGGTGATGATGTCGTCGGTGCAAGATTCGTCTTATTTTTTATGTCTTGAAAATTTGAATCTTGAACGCATTGTCAATATGATGCGAAAATATCCTACGATGACCGATTGGCAAGTGGATTATCTTGTCACGGAATATCGCGGCGAAAATTACGCGATTATTCAGCGCGCGGCGCTAATGTCTTCAATAAATCGCACCAAAGATACAAAATAAGATTTTAGAAATCCTCTTGAAAATATCGGCGAGTTGAAATCGTCCAAACGTAACGTATAATAATGAACGAGGTTATGTTTGATTTTATTACCTTGACGCAAAAGGTTTTGCTATGCCGCATTCAACATTGGATTTTTCACAGCTTGTCAAATATCTGCATTTGCCGGAATCGAAAGTGAAAAAACTTGTCGATCGCGGCGATATTCCCGGTCGTAAAGTCAAAGGAGACTGGCAGTTCAGTATGCCGGAAATTAATACTTGGCTGGAACAAAGAATCGGCGTTTCCGACGACGGCGAATTAGCGGACATCGAAGACAATTTTGAGCGGACGTCTTCGACGAAAGAGCAAACCGTTCAAATTGCGACGCTTATGCCGGTTGAGGCAATTGCCGTTCCGTTTGCCGTCCGCACAAAAGAGTCGGCGATTCGTTCGATGACGCAATTGGCGGTCAATACCGGATTGCTTTGGGACGGCGAAAAAATGGCGGACGCGATTCGCAAACGTGAAGAATTACATCCGACCGCGCTGGATAACGGCGTAGCGATTTTGCACCCGCGCCGCCCGACGTCGAATATTCTTGGCGAAACGTTTCTCGCGCTCGGCGTGGCGCCGGCAGGAATTCCTTTCGGCGGCGGATTCGGAAATCTTACCGATATTTTCTTTTTGCTGTGCAGCATGGACGATCAAATTCACCTTCGCATTCTGGCGCGGTTGAGCCGAATTATCGCCGCGCCGGATTTTCTCGTCAATTTGCGGCGTCTCGAATCGGCGCAAGAAATCAAACAGCTCATTGCCGATACGGAAGCCGCGATTGAATGATCTTTAACGGGATTTATGCTCGTCACACTTGAAATTTCGGTTTTTGAACACAGAACGCGCAGAAAAAAACGCTAAAAATTCCGTGTTCAAAACAATAAAAACAAAAACCGAATTTTACCCCGAAGTTCTAGCGTTGAATAATGCAATCGCAGTTATCCAAAACTACCAAGTTACCGCTCTCCCTATTTGAAGTTCCCTTCTATCCTTTCCAAAGTTTATTGACGACGCGGGCGACAATGATTGTGCTGAAAACAAAAACGACGCCGCAAATGATGGCGAAAAATGTGCGACCGTAGAGAATGTTGCCGACGGCAAATAAACTCGACCAAATCATCGCGCAACCGCACGTCCAACCGACTAGAGCCATTGGAATATTATCGCCGGTTGTTTGTATTTCTTCACGGCTGATTCCCGCCGCCTTGCGAACCGGCTCCCAACCCCAACCCGACGGCTTGACCTTGCGATAAAATTCAATCAATACCTTCATCTCCGTTTTGGGCGTTAAAAAAGCAGTCAATATCCATGCCGCCGTTGTCACCGCAACCGTAATTAAAAGACGTTGGTGAGTCCCCAAAACAAAAATATCATTGCCCAATTGTTGAAGTAACACTTGCGCTTTGTCCGAACTGCTGCACCACCACAAAAGTTTGTCGCCGACTAAAAATAATATTGAAACCAGAAACGACATAATCATTGCCGTTAGTTCACACCATGCGTTGATTCTCCACCAAAACCATCGAACCAAATAAAGTAAACCGGTTCCGGCTCCGATTTGTAACAAAATACTGAATCCGTCTTTTGCCGACTCCAAAACAAACACCATCAATCCACTCACAATAAAAATTAAAAAAATGGCAATTCGTCCCGCAAAAATGTAATGTTTTTC
>JAISZO010000261.1 GCA_031269105.1 Planctomycetaceae bacterium
AACGCGCTGGGCGGACGGACGCGGTCCGTCGAGTTTCTCGACGATCTTGCCGCCGAACTCGCCGAGTTGTTCCGGCGCGGCGTTGAATTACGACGCGCGGATGCTGGTTTCGGCGTCGAGTTATCATACCGGCGGCGTGAATGCCGCGATTGGCGACGGCTCGGTGACGTTTGTTTCCGACACGATCAACGCCGGAACGTTGACCGACGCGACGACTCCCGCAACTTCGGGGATTTCGCCGTTTGGCGTCTGGGGCGCGGTGGGTTCCGTCAACGGCGGCGAGTCGAACACGCAACCGTAATTATTGAATGTTGGCGAGAATCTCTAAAAATCATTGTTCGATTGAAATGAATTTTTTAGGGATTCCTGATTATTGTTTCGACAAGATGAACAGGATTGACAGGAGAGATTGGAATAAAAAATCTTGTCAATCTTGTTTATGACGAGAGCAAGAGTTTTTATTTCCGCAAGAGATTTCAGATTGAGCTTTGGCGGGCGATAGACCACGACTCTGGCGAGCAAATTGCGTTTTGGTTTGGAACACACGAAAACACGGTAATATTCGCTTTTTACTCTTATCTTTTCGCTTTTCTCATAGATTTCTTAACTGCCGCACGTATTCCGCGACGGTTTGTTTCGCGGTATCGGGATTTTCTTCGACGCGGCGTTGAAACGCGCTGCCGATAATGACGCCGTCGGCAATATTGCCCGCCGCGCAAACGTCCTCCAGCGAAGAAATTCCAAATCCGATACAAAGCGGCGCGGAGGTTTCTTGCCGCATTTCGGAAATTTCTCGTCCCAGCGAGTTCCAGTCAATTTTATTATTGCTTCCGCCGCCGGTCACGCCGCGTCGGGAAACGATATAAACGAATCCGTCCGCTTGACGTAAAATTTCGTTCCGGCGAACAAGAGCGGTCGTTGGAGCGACGAGTCGAATAAAATGCAATTCCTTCGGCTTTTGAACATACCGCATGATTTCGTCCGCGTTTTCGCTTGGTAAATCCACAACTAACATTCCGTCGGCGCCGGCGTTTGACGCGGCGCGAACAAATCGTTCCGTTCCCATCGCGAAAATCGGATTGTAATACGAAAAGAGAATAATCGGCAATTTCTGTTTTTGACGCAGCCGTTTGACAAGTTCGAGTCCCTTTTCAAGCGTCATACCGGCTCTGATAGCGCGGTTTGACGCGCGTTGAATTACGGGACCGTCCGCCGTCGGATCGGAAAACGGAACGCCGAGTTCGAGAACGTCGAGCCCCGCCCCGCACGCCGCGTCAATAATTTCAAACGACCGTTCCAAATCGGGATCGCCCGCCGTGATATAACCGATCAACGCGGCGCGTTTTTCTTGACGCGTTCTTTCAAATGTTTTTGTCAGTCTTGTCATCGTCGATTGTTTCCCAAAGAAAGTTGCGAAAGTTTCCCGTTATTTTTCTACGCAATAAGAATCGTTTTGAAACGTTACGCTCATTATGATAACAAAATTTATTAGGAAAAACAAGGCGGGCGGCTGTTTCGACTCTTAAGTTCCGCGCCATCAATGCGAGAAATTTAGAAATGGCAACCGAAACGTCGCGTCGGCGAATAAAAATTTTGATTGACGGTTTGAGTCGATACTCACATCAATTCCGTTTTCTTTTTCCGCATATTCGGGAGAAATATCGTCGTGATTCCCAGCAGCGGCAAATAAGAACAAACGCGATAAACCGTATCGACGCCGTATCTGTCGGCGACGCCGCCGAGAAAACCGGACGAAATTCCGGCGATTCCAAACGCGAATCCAAAAAAGAGTCCCGCAATCATTCCGATTTTTCCGGGCAAGAGTTCTTGCGCGTAAATGAGAATTGCCGAAAACGCCGACGAAAGAATCAATCCGATCAACACGCTTAAAACGCACGTCGCCAGCAGCGTTTGAACGTGCGGCAGCGCCAGCGTAAACGGAGCGACGCCGAGAATCGAAACCCAAATCACATATTTCCGCCCGAAACGGTCGCCGATTGGTCCGCCAATCATTGTTCCGGCGGCAACCGAAAAAGCGAAAAGAAATTGACAATACTGCGCTTGTTGAATTGTAATGTGAAATTTATCCATCAAATAAAATTGATAAAACGTTCCTAAACTCGACCAATAAACGTATTTGGAAAAAATCAAAATCAGGAGAACGCACAATGAAATCACAATCGTGCGCGTCGGATACGGCGATTTAAGCGGCGTTTTCGCGACGTTTTTTCGGCGTTCTTCGATCAAATGCAATCGGCGTTTGTACCATCGGCTCACCGGAAACATGAGACAAATTGTAACGGCAGGAATCGCCGCAAACGCGAGGAGCATTTTTTGTCCATACGTTGTGATAAAAAGCGCCGCGACAAGCGGACCAATCGAAGTCCCGAAATTTCCGCCGACTTGAAAGAGCGATTGCGCCATTCCGAACCGTCCGCCCGAAGCGTAATACGCCAGACGCGACGCTTCGGGATGGAAAATCGCCGATCCCATTCCAATCAAAACGACGGCAAAGAGCGTTTCCGCGTAACTTGCCGCAACCGCAAGCCGGCACAATCCGCACAGCGTCAGAAACATTCCGAACGGCAAGGCGTAAGGTTGCGGACGACGGTCGGCGTACCATCCGACGATTGGTTGAAACATGGAAGACGAAATTTGATAAACCAGCGTAATCAATCCGATTTGCGTCATACTGAGCGACAGCGTGATATGAATATTGGGGTAAATCGCCATAATCAGCGATTGCATCAAGTCGTTAAAAGCATGAAAAGAAGCGAGCGCAGCAAGAACGAGAAAAGTAGTTTTTTCGGTGGTTCTTTGAGTCAAGAGGGAATCTCCAAGCAGGAAGGAACGTTCGATAATAAACGCAAAAAATTATAACAGAACCGCCGAAAAATTCAAGCAGACATCCGTAAGCGGAAGCGTTGAAAACGCAAGAGTTCCCCGAAAACCAATTTTCGTAACTCCATAAATTTGTAATAGTTTGAGCGAAATTTCGGAAATGTTATGAAAATGTGAAATAATCGGGCTAAAAAACGCCGGCTTGACATAATCGGTTTCGCGGCGTAAAATTTTCACGTTTTCTTGGTTACGGTTAAGTTTCTCTTTAAAATTACTGAAAGTTACAACAATGCTTCGATTGGAAGATTTTATTCGGGAAATCCCGGACTTTCCGATTCAAGGAATTTTGTTTCGCGACATTACTACGCTGATTCAAAACGGCGCTGCGTATCATCAAGCGATTGAACAGCTTGCGGAAAAAATTCGTGAAATCGGCGAGATTGACGTGATTGTCGCGCCGGAAGCCCGCGGATTTATTTTTGCCGCGCCGCTTGCGTATTCGTTAAATTTACCCTTGATTCCAATTCGCAAACCGGGCAAATTGCCGTATAAGACAGTAACCTTTACCTATGAATTAGAATACGGCAGCGATTCGTTGCAAATTCATGCCGACGCTGTAAAACCCGGTTTGAAAGCGCTATTGGTGGACGATCTTCTCGCAACCGGCGGAACAATAAAAGCGTGCAAAAATCTTATCGAACAGGAAAAAGGAAAAATTGTCGGAGCGGCTTTTCTCATGGAACTTGCTGGTTTGAATGGACGCAAAAAAATTGACGACATTCCGGTTATCACTCTGATTTCTTATCCCGGCGCGTGAAGAACGTGATAAAAAACTCTTCAAAACAGAATACTTTTTCGCTCCCAAAAGGTAAATGGCTCAAAGATTTTCGTCAAAAATTGCTGGCATGGTATGCGGAACATGCCAGAATTTTACCTTGGCGCGGAACGACCGATCCTTACAAAGTTTGGGTCAGCGAAATTATGTTGCAACAAACAACAACGGCTGCGGTTGAGGGATATTATTATCGATTTTTGGAACGTTTTCCCAATCCGCAAACGCTTGCCGAAGCGGAAGATTCGGAAGTTTTACGATACTGGGAAGGATTAGGATATTATCGGCGAGCGGTTCAATTACATCGCGCGGCGAAAGTGATTGTTTCCGAACACAATGGTCAATTTCCAGACGCTTGCGACAAAATTCTTGCGCTGCCCGGCGTCGGACGTTATACGGCAGGCGCAATTTCGTCTATTGCATATCATCAACGCACGCCAATACTTGAGGCAAATACAATTCGCCTGCACGCGCGACTGTTGGCTTATCCTGACGATCCAACAAAATCTGTTGGAAACAAATTGCTTTGGCAAATGGCGGAACTTGTTTTACCGGAACAGAATAACAATACTCAAAATCATGGACGTAATGAACCAAATACGCAATACGGCATCTTTAATCAGGCATTGATGGATTTAGGAAGTATGGTTTGCGTTCCGAAATCGCCGGATTGTTTTAATTGCCCTGTTGTCAAACTTTGTCAAACGGCGCTAAAAGGGTTGCAAGATGCGATTCCCGCTTTGAAAAAAGAACAAAATTTTGAAGAACGTTCAGAAGCCGCTTTAGTGATAGAAAAGAATGGAAAATATTTAATGATGCGTTATCCCGAAGGGGTTCGCTGGGCGGGACTTTGGGATTTTCCGCGACACGTTGTACTTTCTGAAAAACCGTTGGAATATGATACAGATTTTTGCCTTGCTATTCAACGAATGATCGGTTACAAAATAGCAATTTTGTCGCCGTTAACGACAATCCGGCACTCGGTAACACGTTTCAAAATTACTCTCAACGCCTATTTTGCCGAAACGTTAGAAAAATGTAGCAAATCGGAATACGAAATTCAATGGGTTAAAGAAAAGGATTTGGCAAAACTCGCTTTGAACACAACGGGACGAAAAATTACTAAATTATGCAAATTATAGATTGTAGAAAAAATTAAAATTTTGCAGAATTCCTCTTGCTTAACTCAAGATTTTGGTGTATATTAAGAATTAATCAATGAAACTTTGAGACAAAAATTATGTTGATTTTTGTCGATCAATTTCAAAAAACAAAAAATGTAGAAGGAGTTTCGACTATGAAAAAGTTAAACAAAGCGTTTGATTTTTTTGAACTTCGGCAGAATGTATCGGGGGGGGGGGGTACGTAATATGGCTAACAAGCCGTGTTTTACGTACTGTAACGCTCTTTTTTGCCCGTGTTGTTGCGAGCGTTTTTGCCCGCATGATTGCGTGCATCTCTGCCTGTTCGAGCGTTTTTGCCCGTTTGGGAAAACAATCTTTGATTCGCCGGGCGTTCACACTTGTCGAATTGTTAGTTGTGATTGCGATCATCGGAGTTTTGATCGCGCTGCTATTACCCGCGGTTCAAGCCGCGCGCGAAGCGGCGCGAAGAATGGAATGTACCAACAAGTTGAAACAATGGGGGCTGGCTTTGCACAATTATCATGATTCGTGCAAAAATTTTCCGGCGGCGATGTCCAGCGTTCACGCAACCATCGGCGACAACAATCAATATAAGTACAGCGCGTTGGTGAAGTTGTGTCCTTATCTGGAACAACAGGCGCTTTACGATTCGATGGTCAACAGCGGATCATCCGCAACGCCTTATTCGAATATGCCGGACGTCGATAAAACCTATAGTTTTCTGGTTTGTCCCTCCGTATCAGGCGAAGTTCCTGTTGCAGGCGGCGGACGCCACAACTATTCCATTGTGTTGGGCGACGTTGCCGCAGGACGCGCCAGTTCTTCGGACGCTACAAAATCCAGTAATGATCCGGCACAGAAAGACGTTGTCGTCCCTTGTCCAAGAGGATTTTTTGACGTAAGATTTGCCTTCAAAGGAATGTCGGGAATTACGGACGGACTTTCCAATACTCTTGCGTTTTCGGAACGGGTGGGGATACTTGCAGTACGCGGCGATTACAATTCCGCAAGACCCAAAGCGGGAACGGTCACCGCCGGTAACTTCAAGTTAGCCAATTCTCCAACACGGCTGGATTGTATCACGGCTTCCAAAACCAATAGCGGACATTCGGACAGCGTTGGGATCAACTGGCAAAACGGCGGTAGCGGCATGTGCGGATTTCAGACCGTGATGCCGCCCAATTCCGCGTCTTGCGCCGGAGGTAAGTATGAATTGATGATCAATACTCCTTCCAGCAATCATACCGGCGGAGTCAATGGATTGTTGGGAGACGGTTCTGTTCATTTTATTTCGGAAACAATCAATAGTTTGTCAAGCGGTCAGACTGACTCGACCGTTATTCTCAAAGGTTATGAATCCGGCGCTCAATCGCTTTGGGGCGTTTGGGGAGCGTTAGGTTCCGCGATCGGCGGCGAATCAGCGACAACTTTGTGATGTTCCCGATATTTTTTATCAAAAAACCGCAAAACTCCGGTCTCATTATGCCGGGGTTCCGGCGGTTTTGTTTTTCATCAGAAAATAAAAGGAGAATTTTTATGAAAATTGCTCAATGTATTGTTTGCGTTCTTTTTTTAATCGGCGCGGCAGGATGTCATTCCTCAAAAATACCGGATGGATTTCCCCAATCCCTGACTCCCTTTACCGTCAAACTTCAAAATCAAGGTCAACCTGTCGAAGGAGCAGCCGTTTCGTTGATTTCCGAAGACGCCAATGCCGGTTATCTTGCAACGGCGTTGACGGGGAACGACGGTATTGCGAAATTGGAAACGTCGATCAATGTCTTTTCCAGACCGGGAGTTCCCGCCGGAAAATACAAGGGAATTATCGCCTACCGACCGAAAGTTCCTTCCGATCTGACTCTGGAAGAAAAAGGAACATTGAGCGACAGTGAAATTGTCAAACGCGAAGCCATGATTACGAAAGAACTTGGGGCTTTACCGGAAATCGTCCCGAAAAATTGGGGAAATTTCAATACAACGCCGGTAAGAATCACCGTTCCCGAAAGCGGCGGAAGTATAACAATTGAAACGACTGATCCGAAAACTTTTGTTCAGTAATCTCCCGCAACAAGCGGGCGATAGATCATTGACGACATTTTGCTTTCGCTTTCAATTGAGACGCCCGCTCTCCCTCGAAAAGATAATCATAAAGGACGCTCTCAATCTTGTAAAGGAGTAGGAAGGTTATTAGAACCGCCCGCTAAGTATTACGATGTTTTTTATCTTTTGCTTTGCGGCGAAACGGATTTTGAGAGATTCTTGCGATTTTATCGTTTTTCAATATTTTAAGAAAAAAGCGAATAGGGTAATTTTCTCCCCCGATAGATTGACACAAAAATCAAAATCGCTATCATAAAAACTCGTTAAGAGATTTATAACGGCGTCTTTCAAGTTCGCCGCGATCCCGATTCATTCGCGTC
>JAISZO010000275.1 GCA_031269105.1 Planctomycetaceae bacterium
AGCAGGTCGAACGTTTCCGGTTGATTACCATTATTTTTGTCGTCGTCTAAATTTTCACGGCGGCGTTCATAATGATTTGGACTTCTGAAATCAATAAGTTTTGTCTTATCGGGATGCACCGTTAATCCGTATTTCTCGAATCTCTTCGGAATCACAGCCATCACTCGTTCCGCATCACGCTTCTTTTCAAAGATGATTACGAAATCGTCGGCATACCGAATCAAACAACACTTGCCTTGCATTTGCGGTTTGACATCTTTTACAAACCATTCATCTAAAACATAGTGAAGATAGATGTTCGCCAATAAAGGCGAAATCACTCCATCTTGCGGCGTGCCGATATCCGAAAACGATAAGCTCTCCTCTTCCATTTCCATTACGCCGGCATTGAGCCATTTACCGATGAGGCGTCGTATCACCCCATCACGCACCCTGCGCTACACAAACTCCCGAATTTGCTTGTGGTGCATCAGACCTAATAAAACGCGAGCAATGTTGTTCCGCTTTCTGTAACAAGCAAAATCTCCGACGATTACAGTATTTCGTGGCTCAATGCTGAGGCTTTCGGACTGGCTGTTTACGCTTCGCAGTGACGATTACTCTATCCCCACGCAAAACCCGCTTCCGGCGGTTGGTCAGACCTTACAGGGCGGGCGCGTCCCGCAAGGTACTCACGAAAGGTTTTCAATGCAATGACTTATAACATTCTTTAACTCCTTTCTTCAGGCTTAATCTTGGCGCAATGCGTGAATCAACGTAACGACAATATTCCAAACAATTCTACCGCCCAACGCTCCGTCTTGCGCCGCCGACGGTTTATCTTCGCAGGTACTTGGCACGCAACCGCAATATCCGCATCCGCTTGCCGCAGTCAAGATTATATCGGCGAGCAGTAATCACACAAGCGGCGTAAATGTTGCTCTCACGGACGGCAGCGTGCAATTCATTAGCGAAACCGTACACGCCCCGAATGGAAATTTGAAAATCAGCGGAGTAAGCGAATTTGGCGTTTGGGAAGCATTAGGAACGTGTAACGGCGGCGAGGCGGCAAGCGTGCCGTGAATTTGGCGTCTTTTTATTTTGAGGAGCGTATTACGATAGGACAATTGACTATGAAGAAACATTTCTTTCTTTTTTTATTGTTGTGTTTTGTTCTCGGCTGTTCTCCCGCCAATGAGTTCAAGCCGAATTTTCCTGAAACAGCGCCGTGTTTGGTTAAGATACTTGACGGAACGAAACCGCTTGCCAACTGCACCGTGACGTTTCATAGTTCTGGCGCTATTGGTTTTGCGGTCATTGCGCACGAATGAAAAAGGCGTTGCAGAAATGCAAACAATGCAGGGGAATACAAGAATCAAAGGCGTTCCGAAAGCGGAAGCGATTGTAACATGTACCAAACCGAAAGAGGACAATCTTGCTCCGAATGAAACGTTGCCTTCCGTTCAAATCGGCGGCGGAAAATCCAAAATCAATACGAAAAGTAAAAAAGCGGACGATAAAAATTCGCTTATTCCATTAAGGGTATTTCTAAAAACGATTTCGTCATGAAGAATCGCGAAGAATGAGAACGGAAAGTTAAAAAAGTAAAATGGCGCTCCGAAACGCAAACAAGGATTAAACTGTTCGGGTCGCCATTATTTTTCACTTTTCGTTTTTAACTTTTAACTTCCGCAAAGCGCCCCGTCAGTCGGCGACGCCGACCAACGTCTCGCCATTGATACAAAAGCGTCTCTGCAAATATTTTAATTTTTTCACAGAAATAAAAAATTTCCATGAGTTACGCCGCGGCAGGAACGGCGCCGGCAATCAATTCATAATCTTCGATTTCCTGTGCGTTACCGCTTTTGACTCGCTCGCATTTCGCCGTGACTGCGGGGCGGTTCTTTTCGATGTATAATTTGGCGACTTTCTTTTTTCTCTCGCATTTCGCCGCGTGTCCGAGAAGATAATGTCCGCAAAGGACATAAATTGCCGATTCCACAAGCTGCCGCGCTGTCAATTCAAGATACGCGCCCGACTGCGTTTTGACATAAGCGGCGGCTTCGAGAATTTCATTCTTCGCGGAAATCAATTTTTCACGCAACAGGGCAAGTTCGGGATTGTCGGAATTATAACGTGTTTCGAGTTCTTCCGCATACGTTTTGAAAACGCCGGACGTTACGCCTCGCACGGCGGCGACAACTTGTAACTGGCTCGTTCCTTCGTAAATATTGGTGATTCTCGCGTCGCGGGCGTAACGTTCCGCCGCGTAATCGCGCATGTAACCCGAACCGCCAAGCGCCTGAATTGTTTTGTACGTCGCTTCATTTGCCATTTCGCTGCCGTAGAATTTACTCATCGGCGTCAACATCGCGTTCAGCTTTTTGAGCGTCCGCGACGTTTGTTTGAACGATTTCTTTTCTTCGTCGGAAAGTTTATCTTCCGCATGTTCTAAAAGCCGATTCGCGTTATTTTCGACGTCGCAAACTCTGGCGGTTTCGTAAGTAAGCGCCCTCGACGCTTCAATAGCGGTTTTTATATCGACAATCATTTCCGCAACCGGCGACAAACGTTCAATCGGACCACCGAATTGTTCGCGGCTGTTAGCGTAAGTTCTTGCCAATCGATACGCCGCTTCTGCAACGCCAAGCGATTGCGCCGCAATGCCGAGCCGCGCGCCGTTCATCAACGCCATAACGTAAGTAATGAGTCCGCGCTGACGTTCTCCAATCAAACGCGCCGGCGTGTTGTCGAAAACAAGTTCGCATGTCGGCGAACCGTGAATACCAAGTTTCTTTTCGAGACATCGAACTTTCACTTGCGGCGAACGTTCGCAAAGAAAGAGACTCAAGCCGCGTCCGTCGGCGATTTCATGTTCGCTACGCGCCAACACAAGCAACACTTCGGCGCATCCGTTGGTAATGAAACGTTTCACGCCGTTCAAAACCCAGCCGCCGTTTTCCTGTCGATCGGCGCGAAGACGCACCGCTTGCAAATCGCTTCCGGCGTCCGGTTCGGTGAGAACCATCGCGCCAGTCACTTCGCCGCTTGCGAATTTCGGAAGATATTCGTCGCGTATTTCGTCGGACGCAAAAGCGTAAATCGTGTCGGCAATTCCCTGCAATCCGAACATGTTCATAAACGAACAATCGGCGCGCGATACGATTTCCGTCGCCATCGTGTAAACGAGAGTCGGACAATTGATTCCGCCGTATTTTCGCGGCAACGTAAAGCCCATCATATCCGCCTGACCGAGCCGCCGCAAATTTTCCCGCACTTGCGGATGCAACGTTACCGTGCCGTCAGAATTGAGCGTGTTTCCTTCGAGATCGACATTTTCCGCTCCCGGCGCAATCACGTCGGACGCGACTTCGCCAATAATTTCCAGCACCCGCCGATAATTATCCGCCGCGTCATCCGCCGACTCCGGCACATAATCCGCGTCGCCGTTCCACGTCTCGCGCTCGATTAATGCTGCTAACTCTTTCAAGTCGTGAAAACCGAAATGAAACTGAATGTCGTTGTTGTCTTTGAAAAAATTTCCCATTGTTTATTCTGAAAATAATTTTAATGTTTTATTAAAAATTTACGTTTATGATTTTAAGTAATGTTGTTGACTTCTTCTTCTGTCAAGCCAGTGGCTTGAGCGATTTTTGTTGTATCTATACTCTTTTCGCTAACGAAACAGCGCTTATCAAGTTGGCGTCGCTGTTAAATCCTAAATTCCAATCGTTCAAAATAGCCGTATCGTTGGCGAATGGAGTATAATCCCATTTGTTTGAGTTTTTTGGCTGTTTCTATTTTTTCTTGCGCAACACCTTCTGCGATACCGTTTTTGAAACTTCTGTCGATAGCGGTTTTCCAAACAGCATAATTGTCGCGGGTAACTTTCAAATTTTCTTCGTATTGATTTTGTTCTTGCCGCGTCATTTTGGCAAGTTCCGCTTTTTCAAACGCACGTTCAAAAATCGGTTCGGACAAAATCGCAGGAATCTGGTCAAAACTTTCAAGATGTTTTAGGAAATAATACCCACTTGTCGCTCTTAGTTTCCAGTTCCGATTCCGTTTTTGTAAAAAGCGGCATTTGTAAAAATTTGAAATGCAACTTATCGAAAAAAACATCGCCGTCTTGGTCTTTTAAATTCACATCGCGTTCAAATTTCCGCCGTTCTTCTTCCTCGTCGTAATTAAAATAAAGAATCCTAACAAAATAAACTGCTTTGAGTTCAAAATCCCACTCGCCTTTTTCCGCTTGTTCACGAATCGGAAAAGTCGCGTAAAACAATGAACGATCCTTGAAATAAAACTGCTCCGCTTTCTGCATTTCCACGATAAATTTTTCGCCGACTTCGCTTTCGCAATAAATATCGAAAACAGCGCGGCGTTCCGTCGTTGTATCGGGAAGATTTTCCGCGTTACGAAACGATAAAACGGCAATCGGAGAATCCAGCGGTAAAATCGAGTTGAGAAAATCCAGCAATAATTCTTTACTCGCCTCTTCGCCAAAAAGTTTCTTGAAACCAAAATCTGTATAAGGACTAACGTACTTGGACGGCATAATGGATGGTCTTTATCGTTTTTTAGAAAAGTATCGCTATTTTTAAAAAATTATAACCGAAATCGCGCATAAATTCAAGAGCCGTTATTTCTAAAACGTTATTCATTTTAGGAAACTTCTAAAAACATTCAATAAATATTTTTTCGACTGGCTTAACATGATTTACAGGAGAGATTGAAATAAAAAATCTTGTCAATCCTGTCTAATAAATAAGTTTTTAGAAATACTATTAGGATAAAACGATTGACTCGCGAAAGCACGCTACCGGACAAAATTGAGAATAAACTCAAATTACGACTCAATACGCTTGTATCAATCGATGAAGTTACCGCGTTCGCTGTCAAGAACGACTCATTATTAGAGATTCTCCCAAATTTAACGTTTGAAGATTTTGGGCTTACTGTTTGGCGCGCCGGTCATTCTTTTAGCAAATTTTCCTCGTCTTCCTGCGTATGGACTTCACTTTTCAATTCCTCAGGAATTTCCAATTCGTCAAGAATATCCAGCGTTTCTTCTTTCACCGGAATCGGTTTGCCTTCGACAATGGCGGTGAGTTCGTCCGTGTCCATGACTTCTTTTTCAAGAAGATATTCCGCGAGTTTTGTCAGCGTGTCGCGACGTTCTTCCAGCGTCGTTTTAGTTCTTTGGAGCATCTCTTCCATGATGGTTTTGATCTCTTGATCAATTTCCCACGCGGTTTGTTCGCTATGCAAACGCGATTGAAGCATTCGTTGTTCCGCAATGTAACTTCGCGGATTTTCGCGATAGTTAATCCGTCCCAAACGGCTCATACCGAAATCCATGACCATACATCGCGCTAATTCCGTCGCGCGTTCCAAATCGTTTTGCGCGCCGGATGTGATTTTGTCCGAACCGAAAATCATTTCTTCCGCCAACGTTCCGGCAAGAAAGACCTGAATACGACATTCCAATTCTTCCCGCGTCATTAAATAACGGTCGTCTTCCGGTCGTTGCAACGTGTAACCCAGCGCCGCCGCGCCGCGCGGAATAATCGAAATTTTATGCACCGTGTCCGCCGCCGGAAGAAGATACGCCACCATCGCGTGTCCGCTTTCATGGTACGCAACGTGCAGTTTTTCATCGGGACGAATGGCGTGACGTTTCTTTTTCAAACCGGAAGTCACTCGCTCCGCCGCTTCGTTGAACTCTTCCATTGTCACCGCTTTTTTATTGACGCGGGCGGCAAGCAAAGCCGCTTCATTGACCAACGCGGCAAGATCGGCTCCCGCAAATCCCGACGTTATCGACGCAATCGCGCGTAAATCTATCGAACCGTCTAATTTTACTTTGCGCGTATGAACTTTCAAAATTTCTTCGCGTCCGCGAATGTCGGGGCGATCGACAAGCACATGACGGTCGAAACGTCCCGGACGCAACAACGCCGAATCCAGCGTTTCCGGTCGATTGGTTGAAGCCATAACAATCGTACCGGCGTCGGCGTTAAAACCGTCCATTTCTACAAGCAAAGCGTTTAACGTTTGATCGCGTTCTTCGTTAGAACCAAGATTGCTGTTGCCGCGCGTTTTGCCGATCGCGTCGAGTTCGTCGATGAAAATGATACAAGGAGAACGCCGCTGCGCTTGCTCGAACAAATCGCGCACGCGGGCGGCTCCAACGCCGACATACAACTCTACAAAATCCGAACCGGAAAGACTAATGAACGGAACGCCCGCTTCGCCCGCAACCGCTTTGGCAAGCAACGTTTTTCCCGTCCCCGGCGGTCCAAACAGCAACACGCCTTTGGGAATGCGCCCGCCGAGAACTTGAAATTTTTCCGGCGTTTTCAAAAATTCGACAATTTCTTTCAATTCTTCGACCGCTTCATCAACGCCCGCCACATCATTGAACGTAACTTCGACGTCTTCCTGCGACACCTGCCGTCCACGATTCCGGCTGAACGCCATCGCGCCGGAACTTGCCATTTTGCGAAACATAATAAAAATCAACGGAATCGACGCCAACATCATTAAAAAAAAGATAAGCGACGAGGCGTGCATTTCCCAAAAATTCGGACGGCTTAACGCACGATAATTAAATCCTGCTTTTTCCAAGCGTTTGACAAGTTCAAAATTATCGTCGTTGAGTCCCAAACGTCCGGCGGTAAATTTTGTGTTCGCCGCTGGTTTTTTCTTTTTATTTTCGGGAGCGATAATTTCTCGCGTGACAGTTCCCGCGACTTCATAAGGAGTTATGACGATTTCTTTCACGTCCGAATAATGTACCGTCATTTCGTTTTTGTCTTTTCCCTCTTTGACTTCGATAACCGCTTGAGAATTGTTCACTCCTTGATCAATCAATCGAAGCAAATCGCCTAACGCAATTTCGTTACGTTTAGGCAAAGTAAGTAGATTGAGTAAACAAATTACAACAATCACAATCGCTGCGATCATCAAAAACGACATTCCGCCGCCTTCAGGACGCGGAATTTTAGGAAACGGATCATTTTGCGATTTTTTGGGCGGTTTGGAATTTTGCTGTTCCCGATTTTCCGGCGCTTTTTTTTCGGAATGGGTTTCAGAATTTGATTTTATTTCGTTTGTCAAAATATGTAACACTTTGATAAATTGAATGTTAGAGAAAAATGAAGCAGGAAAAAAGTCGTCAAAATAAAGTTCAAATCAACGATTACCTTGTTGGTTTTCTATCTATTATAACTCATTTGATTTTATTTTACAGTCATTCCTAAGAAAATGAATACCTGCGAGCAATTCTAATAATGAAATTTCGCATTAAAAATCTCTCAAAACCTATTTTCACCACGAAATCGCGAAAAAAGGTTTTACGGCGACGGCGGTAATTTAATCGGTTTGTACAAGCGTATTGAGTCGTAATTTGAAGCGGCATGAGAGAAAAAGTTAAGTTGAAGTTAATGATTTCCACCGCATTTTTTCAACAATCTGTTCTGCGGCGTTTTGACCGGAAAGCGAACAAACGGGAATGCCGACGCCTTCTAAAAAATTTCCCGCCAATGCCAAATGAGGAATCTTCGCCGTGATTTCATTCACTTCGCGAATCCGCTCAAGATGTCCGAGATGATATTGCGGCATCGTTCGTTGCCAATGGGCGACAGTTTCCAATTCCGGTTCGCCGTCAATTTTCAAGAGCGGACGCAGTTCTTTTTTGACAAGCGGCAAAAGTTGTTCGTCGGACATATCCGCCATTTCCGGCGACCTCGCACCGCCCGCGAAAACGCGAATCAACTGTTTCCCTTCCGGCGCGCGATGTTCATACTTCATACTGCTGAAACTTCCGGCAAGAATCGGGCTATTTTCAATTTTCGGAACGACAAAGCCCATACCGCTCAGTCGCTTTTTTACTTGCGAAGCGTCAAACGCCAGCGTTATAATCGCCGTGCCGGAATGTTCAATTCCGGCAAGCAACCCGCCGAGACGTTGATAGGTTGGCGTCAGAAGCCGCGCGGTTTCATACGACGGCGTCGCAAAAATCACCGCGTCGTAAGACTCGGCAAAACCGTTTTGATCGGTGATTCGCCATTTCAAATTGCCAGACTCTTCTGTGAACGATTCTAATTTTTCGGCGTATTTATTGAGTTGAATCGCGTCGTTAGGTAAGTTTGCCGCCAGCGTATCGGCGATGCGGGACAATCCGCCGCGAAGCGTAACGAACATACTATACCGCGCGCCGCTTTCCTGCGATTGCGATTTTGCCTGCTTGTTGATCTTCATTTGATAGCGCATAGCGCGAATCAAACTTCCGTGTTGACGTTCCATTTCGCGGAAACGCGGAAGCGTCGCCATGAGCGACAATTGATTCATATCCGCCGCGTAAACTCCGCTGACGAGCGGTTCGACAAGCCGCTCAAACACTTCGCGTCCCAACCGCCGCGTGACAAACGATTTCATTGTTTCATCGTCGTCCGACTGGGACGGCGGAATAAAATACTCAAGCGCGGCGCGCAATTTTCCGGACGGCGAAAGAATCGGCGTTATAGCGAGCGGATACATTTTCGACGGCGCCAGCATCAGAAAACCGTCGGGCAGAAGATAAAGATTTTTTTTCCGCACAACATACGTCCGGCGAAAACGCGGATTGGTAGAAATCAACTCGTCCGCGATTCCCAACTCGCGGCAAAGCGACACAAGATACGGAACGGTTGTGATAAAATTATCCGCGCTCTGTTCGATTTGATAACCGTCTCGATGCAGCGTAGTCAACACGCCGCCGGTACGTTCCCGCCGATCCCAAACGCGCAACGTTGCGTCGGGACAAAGTTTGCGAAACCGATACGCCGCCGAAAGACCGGAAATTCCGGCTCCTAAAACGGCTAATGTTTTTTTGTTTAACGGCATTTTGTTCTCGGAACTTTTTAAGGACAAAAAGGGCTATTTTTATAATACGATCAGAAGACGTTCACAAAATTGTATTATACATGAAAAGCGAAAAGGTAAAAGGTAAAAACTAAAAACGATCCATCAATGCGCGAAACATAAAAACCTTTCTGTCATGGTAAGAAAGAAAAAATGATAAAAATTCTGAAAAATAAAGAAAAAAACGCGAGTCCTGTCGATTTGAAACCGATAAGGGTCAAAGAAAGTCTTGTCTTTTGGACAATAAAAATGGGGAAGGAGTCTAACATGACCCAATGGTTTACAACAAAGAAAAAAGAATTGCGACAAATAATTGCGGTAATAGGAGTAACGGCGTGCGTTTCCTCCGGTATTACCTTTGGTCAGTATTCAAATTCTCAACCGCTCAATTGGAAATCGCCTATAATACACGGTCAGCAGGCGATTCGTTCGCAACAAACGCCGCCGCAGTTACCTTCGTTTTCGCCGGTTCAACTGGTGCAACACGTTGAAACAAACGTTCCGTCGGCTTTATCCGCCGATGAAACATTAAAAACGAATTCTCAACTGCAACCGATTCACGGCGTGCGAATTGCTCAAGCGCCGGGAAGCGACGCTTACAATGATACCGTTCTTCGTGAACGAAGCGGACGAGCAGGATTGGCGGAAAATCCTAATTCATCGAACAATTTGACGCAAATTCCTAATGCGGCGCCTAATTATTCGATTACTCCGCCGCCGTTAGGTAATCAACAAGAATTAATAGTCGAATGTCGCGATCCGCGCGATCCCAAACTTTTCAAGCCGATGAGTGAATTGTCGGTTTTAATTGACGTGGACGTTGATTGGTCGGAATTGCAAGCGTGTTCTCTTAATCAGGGCGGATTCGAGCCGCGTCAATGGCAACGTACTTGTTTTCAGTGGGTTGCTCCGGCAAACTGCATTTCTTCCGCGTATTTTGAAGACGTGGCGACGGAACGTTACGGACATTCGTGGGGACCGTTCCTTCAACCGATTGTTTCCGCCGGAAAGTTTTATGGTTCCGTGTTGTTTCTGCCGTACAAAATGGGGTTAACGCCGCCGTGCGAATGCGTTTATACGATTGGATATTATCGTCCCGGAAGTTGCGCGCCGTATATGATTGATCCGCTTCCTTTGTCGATTCGCGCAGGATTGATGCAAGCCGGAGCTGTCGTCGGTTTGGGATATGCCATTCCGTAATTCCTTGATTTTATTTTGGGCGTCGTTTCCACATTAGGCAAAGCAGTATTAACAAAAAACCTCCTTTTTGAGATAGTAACAGTATTGTTACCAAGAAGTTACGTTTTTTCCAAAAAGGATGCTCTCATGAACAAGGAAGCTATTATCGCTGAAATATTGACAAAAGTCAAGTCCGATT
>JAISZO010000302.1 GCA_031269105.1 Planctomycetaceae bacterium
CTTGATCTTGATTTTATTGAACAAATGTATCTCGGTCAAAACGTTGAAATCCGCACTGCGATTAGTAAGATAGGCAACCGTTCTTTTTGCGTAGAACAGGAAGCATGGCAAAATTCGCGGATATTTTGATGAAAAAATCGAATATTAATGTAAGTCAAATGATTCGTAATTACTTCGTTGCATATTTGCCGTCCGTTCAATATTGGTTTACTGTGTACGCAATGTTAGGCGTTATCTTATCTACTCAGTCAGAATCTTTTTGATAACGAAAATCCTAATAAATATTTTCCGCCTTTCCCGTTATTTCTCTGCGTTATTTTGCTCATGATTTCCAACGGAATGAAATTTGTAATTTATTTGCCGGAAGCGTTTTTTTTACGTTTTTACTCGGTTGTACAGGAATGTTATCTCATCGAAAAGACGCCGCAAGAAAACAATCGTATCAATGGCTGCTCGTTCCGTTTTGTTGTTTATGCCGGTTGGAATTGGACAAAAGGAACGCAAGAGTTAATACGATTAGATGAATTACGACGCGGCGGTTTTGTTGAAGCGATAGTCGAGGGACAAGGAGAATCTCTTGAGAAAGCCAAAGAAGACGCTAAAAAAAACGCGTTGGAATTTGTGAATGGAACGATGATTGAAATCAATATACTTCTGTAAAAAGCAGCGATTATCAAACAGTGACGACGACGGAAAACTCTATCCTCAAACACGAAGAAAATAGAGATGAAGGCTACTTGGCAAGCGGTAACGCTGATTTCAGATCGGTGCAATACATTCAATCATGGAAAGACAACGAGGGTGATTATCATGTCAAACTAAAAGCAATTGTCAGAAGCCGACGTCCCGCACCGCAGAATGAACGATAGGAACGCGCGAAAACAATCAAGCCCCGCATGGGGCGAAATAATGTTCGCTTTTCGTTTTTAACTTTTAACTTCTATGAAGCGCCCCGTCAGTTGGCGACGCCGTGTTGACGTCCAAAATTCTCCTTCTCAAGACGCTTTATAATCTGTCCGCCGCAATGTTCAGCAAATTCATCGGAATTTTCGGCGTTTCGCGCGGAACTTCCGCTTACCTCCGTCGGACTTATACTATTCACCGGATAACTTTTCCGGTGTACCAAACAATTCTCCCGGTGTACTGGATAACTTGTCGGGACAGGAATATAAACTGATTCGGAATTTCATCGCGACGCACGCGGCGTATCCCGGCAAAGATATTAAGACGGAGTTGATCAATCGCGGGTTCAATCCCAAAATTTGCGAAAAGGGGTCTTGGAATCATCCGCTGACCGATGAGCAAAAAGAAAACAATCGGATGAATTCGAAGGTTCGTTGCCGCGCGGAACGCATTTTTGGCGCGATGAAGCGACGGGTTGGCAATGAGACCTTGCGGACAATCGGCATAGCGAGAGCAAAATTTCAGATGGGGCTGCGAAATTTGACCTATAATAAGCGCCGATATGTGAGTTTGATGCGAAGAGTCCGCACAGAATGACAAAAGAGGTAAATGAGGGATGTTAAGATGAATATCAGGAACGATTTCCGACATTCAAAACGACAAAATTCCCGCCTCTTTTTGAGAAAAACAATATCTCTTCCCCATAACTATCAAACCCTCAATAAAAACTGAACTTATTAGAACGGACCTTTACTCCGTAGCGCTTGTTTTTTCTCAAGAGCGGAACAATGTAAATTTGCTCAAAATTGAAAATTCTACAGAGATGTTACTCTTTATCAACATACAAAACGCAATCGTGCGGCATGGCGGCGGCTAACGATTCCGCGCCAGCGTTAGTTATTTTCGTTTCGGTAATATGAAGTTCTTTGAGTTGCCGCATTTCTTTTAATATGTCAACGGAATGATCGGTTATCTTCGTTTTGCCGAGATGCAAAAACGTCATTTTTGAGAACGACGTCAGTTTCGGAATCGTGACGTCGCCAATTTGACAAGCGTCAAGATTCAACCAAACAATGTTCCGAAGCGGCAAAATCGCGTCGATTCCGTCGTCGGTCACTTTCGTCATGTAAAGATTGATTCGCTCTAATTGCGGCAACGTTCCTAACGTAACAAGCGTTGCATTTCCAACATTGGTATTGCTCAAATCAATATTTTTCAACTGTTTGAGGACTCCGAGCGGTTTCAGTCCGTCGTCGGTAATAGGCATATTACTGATACGCAGATTCCGCAACGCCGGCAGACGTTCCAAAAGCGCTATTCCTTTGTCGGTCACGGCGGTGTTGGAAAGAAAAATAACGTTGAGCCGTTTGACTTTGACGATTTCCGCAAGATCGTCGTCGTTCACATCCGAGCGGTCGAACGCAACGGAAGTCAGCGACGGAAATCTTTCGGCAAAACCCGCAAACCCGCCGTGAAGTTTGCCGGACATTTTTAATTGTGAAAGCGAAGTCAAACCGTTCAACTTTTGAAACGCTCCGCCAGTAACGCCGCTACCGCTCGCGTCAAGCGATTTCAACGTTTTGATACCGGAAAGCCGTTCTATCGACGTATCGGTGATACGTTCATTCGGTTTTTCAAACGACGCGACAGTCAGCGATTCCAACGATTGAAATTGTTCCAATCCGGCAAGCTGCAAATCGTTCGCGTCAACGCCGACAAGATTGACGGATTTCACAGAGCCGTCGGCGCGATACTCCAATTTCGCTCCTAACGCTTTCAATTGTTCCGCGAAATTTTCCGCCAACGGCTGACCGGATAAAACAACCGCGCCATCGCCGGACTTTGCCGTCTCCGCCTTCTTCGGTTGGCATCCAGAAATAACCGCCGCCGAAAATAAAACAAACGCTCCCATGTATAATGATAAACGCCGCATCGCAAAAACTCCATGATTGATTCAAAAATAGTTGACCAAAACGATTCTTTTCCGCTAAAGAACGCGAAAAATTAAGTTTCTACTATAACATAATTAATTTCGCCGGTCAATTCATTTCATTCTCTTTTTCTCTTCCGCCGCGCTTAACCGCGAGTAATACGGTTGCAAAGTCATAGATCGTCCGCGTTGCCGGACGCGACACGTTCCCATGCAATTTGCGAAACTCCGCGAGCGCTCGGCAACCAAAGGGAAGCGTTCGCCAATAAAACGTTCTCCGGCTTGGAAGCCGCGATTTTCTGCAAGATCGTACCGGAAAACAAAAGCGGTTGAGGAAGATTGTATTCTTTTTTCTCCGCCAATCGCCACCAATCCGCAAAGGAGAGTAATCGCCGTTCTTCAATGGGTTCGGGAAAAAATTGTTGCGAATGGCAAACCGGCACAAATTGAAACATCTGCGCCGATACGTCGCCTCGCTGCGCGTCAATTGCGACGGTCATTTTTTGTCCGGCGGTTATTTTGGAAATGCCGGCGACGACAGCGTTTGCGGCAATCGCCTGTAACGTATTGATTCCGTAAATCTCCGCGCCAACCGCGTAAGCCAACATTCGTGCGGTTGCCAATCCCACTCGCAAACCGGTGAACGAACCAGGACCCGCCGCAATTGCAATTTTATTGATTGACTGAATTTCCCAACCGGCTTGTTGTAATACCGTTTGAATCGACGGCGCAAGCGATTGCGCGCTTCGTTGTTCTATTGGTAATTCCAAATAACTTAAAACATTCCCGCATTCCGAGACGGCGACGCTTCCCAATTTTTCCGTTGTTTCTATTGCAAGTAATTTTGACACAATTTTCGTTTGCTATGTTGAAATTTATTCGATTCTCCAAAATCATTAATAAAAATTGTATGCAATTCCGCCAAAAATAAAATAGGAGCGCCGCTAAATTCATGGCGGATCATAACCGCCGCGGTTCCAGGGGTTGCAGCGAACGACTCTCCAGATTCCTTTGATTGTTCCGCGAATCGCTCCGTATTTGCGGACGGCTTCAATAAAATATTGGCTGCATGACGGCGTAAATTTACAAACGTCGCCAAAAAACGCTTTGATCAACGGGCTGATCGCAACCTGATAAAACAACGCAAGAAAAATAAGAAGACAGGAAAGAATCCGGTTTATTATTTGGACAAATATTCGCACGGCAAAATTTTTAGGATATTTAAAATTTATTTGAAAAGTTTTTGTCATCTCTACGAAAGCCGCAAAAATTGTTATTGATCGTCTCATTTCGTATTTTTCGTTTTTCCGCCTTTGGGATAATCTTTCCATCGCCGATGCACCCACCAGTATTGTTCGGGACGGCGGCGGATACCGTCTTCGAGAATATGCGTGTACCATTGCGTGATTTCTTTGACGGTAAGACCTTCGGCATGTTCTCGCGGATCAAGTAGACCGGCAATCGTCATTTCAAAATGCAACGGATATTTGTCGCGACGCACGGCGTAACAAACGACAACCGGAGCGTCGTATTGCAAACTCAACAATGCAATCGCTTTGTACGTTGAAGCTGGTTTGCCGAAAAAATCGACCCAACAACCTTTTGGTCCCGCCGATTGATCCGCAAGAAACGCCATCAAATCCCGCCGTTCCAAGACTTCGAGAATCTGATCATAACCGTCGTTTTTCGGGATGAGAAACTGCCCCGACGCTTCGCGGAACATTTTAATAAACCGGTCGAGATAGGGATTGTCGAGTTTACGGGCAACAGAATAACTTGGATAACCAAGTATGCCGAGAAAATAACCGCCCGCCTCGAAATTTCCGAAATGCCCCGTCACCATGATGAGCGGACGATCATTATGCAACGCTTTTCCGATTTTGTCCGTGTTGACAAGTTCAATGTAATCCCGCCAATTGGTTGCGTGAATCCGTCGCGGAATGTGCGCGACTTCAATCACGAGCAAAAAAAGATGTTCCCACATTCGATAAACCAGCGTTTCTCGCTCTTCATGCGAAAGTTTTGGAAAAGCGCTCGCAAGATTTTCACGAATCAATCGCCGCCGAATCGGAAGAATATGCGTAAAGAAAAATGCGAATTGCCGCGCTAGAAAAAAACCGGTTTCCGGCGACAGCGACTGCGTAATACAAATCAACATACGAACTAACAGGTAAACCAAATAATCGAGAATATATTTCATATAAAAATAATAAAAATCGGCAGAAATATTACGTTTTTATTATTTTAACGTAAGATAGAACGCGAAACAAGCCCCGCTTGGATTGTAGAAATTGTATTGTCTTTTGTAAAGACGTCAACGATTCAACAGTTTGACGCATGAACTCATTTTATTCCCCAGAAATTTATTTTATCTTGTGGTATTTTTACCGGTGCAATTTTTCCGACATCTTTTTCATTTTCGTACAAGGTGACTTCTTGACCTTCTTTTAATATGAGTTCAAAAACGCCGGTTTGAAATTCTTTGATGCTTACTGTTGGATCGGACAATTTGAACGGACCTGAAAAATTCGGTTTCACTCTGCACAACTCACCGGCAAGGCTTTTTACTTTTACCCAACTCGTTTTGCCGTCCTTTCGTACTGCCGTTACTAAAAACGCGCCTTCGGCGCGAAGGTCTTGAAAAGCTGCGTCTTTCCATTCTGCCGGAACTGCCGGAAAAATCCTTATCACACCGCCCCAACTCTGAATCAGCATCTCTTGCAACGCTTCCGCCGCAACAAGCGAACACTCAATCACCGGCGAACCTTCAATATATTGCGTATTGGGCATGACGGATACTTTCGTGTTATGATGCGCCCGCAAACAACGTAACGCATTGTCGCCGTCGCCAAGATACGCATAAATTGCCGAAGCCGCCGCAAGCGACCAACCATTAATCCCACGCGCATTTCCTACCGTCAACCATTGCCGCAATGATTTCTCGATCAATTCCTTGTTCTCGGATTGATCGATGGACAAAATATGCAAAGGCCAAACCATCAAAAGATGCGCCCAATGCCGATGAGAACGATTAAATGGTACGTTTGCGCCGATACGAAAACCATTCTCATCCTGCGGATATGCAACAAGGTCTTGCAAAATTCTTTCCCATTCCGAACTTGCCGCGTCGTTAAATTGGTAACGCTCATTCAAGTACAATAACGTCTCACAAGCCCAACGCAATAACGATAAATTGTAATTGTTGTCCGCATCGTCTCCGTATTCCGGCGAATGCATTTTGGGCAAATGTAATTTGCCGTCATCGCCTTTTTTGAGAAGTTTCAAATAAAGGTTTACGCTCTGCTTGAGCAAGGGATAAAAAGCGTGTTTTTTGTGATCCGTAACAAGAGAATCGTCCATTGAAAAACGGTACTGTTGCCAATAAAGATGCAATGCCCATGTGAAATCGCCCGGATTGATATAACTGTCCGGCGCACACGTCCCGTCTCCGCGCAAGCCTTCGTAATCTGTTGTATGCGGAACGGTTGCACAGTCGTCGAACTTCCAGATGTCTTTTGCATTCTTGACAAAATTATTACGTTTTGCGTCAATAAACCGCGTGAACGATTCGCCAAGCTCAAGACGATTCGCTGTATAAACCGGCGAAT
>JAISZO010000425.1 GCA_031269105.1 Planctomycetaceae bacterium
CATCGCAAGGATTAAACAACCCGGCAAATGCCGGAGCAGGCAATATCAACGCCGCCAATGCCGCGAGAGCATTTTTCCAAAATGTTTTTTTCATGTTCTTCTTCCTTAACTAAACATGATTTGTTTTGATCGACTCGGTTAACGAATATACGCAATTGAGAAAGACAATTGGCGTTCGTGAAATTTTGCGTCTTTTCTATCAATTTAATATCCGTTTTACAAAAACCGTAAATTAGTTTATTTTGCTTTAAAAACTTACGGCGTCACCTGAAACAACCGTTAATTCCCGAAAGCTAAAATATTCCCTATTGTTTCGATTTATCGAATCGTCGTCATAGAAAAAATGACAGAAAATATTTCTCTGCTTATAATAAACGTAATCGCAGTAGTTTCCCGTATCGGTAAAGTTTACCAAGTCAACAATAGTTTTATATCAGCGTTGTTGTTTTGGGAAGAATACACAAAGAAGAATCATGGGAGACGGTCATTAAGCGTCTCATTTTTTCCGGTTAGATTACAAAATTTATCCTTACATGCCAAATATACGCGAAACAAACGTAATATTTCCATGATTTTATTAAAAAACCATTGACTCTTTTCGTTCTTATGCTATTATTCAAAAAATGTTAGATTTATTCAGTAGTTCCTTGAAGCCGATTAGGATCGAGTGTTCATATTCTGCTCATTAAGAATGAATCAAGAATAACTTTAGGGAATCTCTCACAACCGATCATATTCAAAAGAGTCGCATAGATTTAGAATAGGATTTTTTCGTGAGGAGCATATATCATGTCGCAAGATTCGTTCGCGGTGGAGCGTCAACTCGCCAGGATTTATAAATTCAATCCGTTTCTCAAGCGGCTCGACGCAGCAATGGATTGGGAAACGTGTCTCGTCCGTTGATCGAAACGGCGTTCCCCAACCGAGTCCGAAGGGCGGGCGCTGTCCGTGTTCCTGTTCAAAATTCTCCTTCTCAAGGCGCTTTATAATCTGTCCGCCGCAATGTTCAGAAAATTCGTCGGGATTTTCGGCGTTTCGCGCGGAACTTCCGCTTACCTCCGTCGGACTTATACGATTCGCCGGACAACTTTTCCGGTGTACCGGATAACTGTAAATTTATTGAAATCAGGAAAGGTTAAAGGATAAAGTAAGAGGAATATGGAAGCATAAAGACCGAAAATTGAGAAAACACAAACGGACGTCAATGATTTTTTCATGACTCAAAAGATTTGTGCATGACTCAAAGAAAATATTCCCCCGAATCCATCGGAGAAAATGAGGATTTTAAGAAAAGATGCGGGCGTTCAAGATACCCTTGTGAATGAATGTTACATTCGTCAAATTTTCTATGCAAATTTTGCGGCAATTTCAGAATTTTCGATTTCTTCAAGGTAGAATTTTGTTCTCTTGATTCATCGATAATATCTTCGCAGGTTTCAGCGATTTGAGAAAGATCGGCGGACAAATGTTCAATCGGCGTCTTTTCCGCTCCCCATGCCGGAACAAGTCCCAATAGAAAAGCGAAATAAAATTGAACGGTTAAAAATATTTTTCTTATACGATACATTGTTAGGAAGGAAAAGAAAAAAGGTCATTTTGAAAAGTAAAATCTCTCTGAAAAAGGAATTATAACAACTTTTAGGATCGGTACAACAAGAAAAATTCTCTTGTTTTATCTCAATTTTTTATTGTTGCACAATAAAAATTACTGTTTCTTTTATCTGATAATTCTTGTATAATTCGCCATTATCTTGACTGCAAAGTTGATGTAAAATCACACGTATTGACAAAAAGCAACATCGCTTAAAATAAATTGCGGTCAAAAATCAACATGATTTATAAAATAAATAACGCAAAATGAATAATTTATATCGGGCAATACGAAAAACGTTCAAATACAAAGGATCGATTGTTTTGGCGATGTGCTGTGCGTTGGGAATCGGCTTACTTTGGGGCGGTAACATTACGATAATCCTTCCGTTCATTGATCTTACGTTCAAAGGAGGAAATTTACACGATTGGGTGGATCGGCAGATTGAAGAACAGGAAAAACACAAATCGGAACTGAAAAAACAAATTGTATTACTAGAAAAAAACGTGCCAAACGATCCAAAATTGATAGAACGCAACAAAAAAAAGATTGCTCAAATCCAAAAACAACTTTTCGGTTTTAGGGGCATTGAAACAAAAATTAAATTATTGAAATTTGCATCGCCTTACGTCAACGAATGGACTCCAACCGATCCGTTTTTGACAATATTATTGTTGATTGGATTTGTTCTTTTCGGTTCTACTTTGAAAGGCGCATTGACAATATTTCACTCGATTCTTGTATCAAGAATCTCGGGACTGAGTATTACGGAATTACGTAACGACTTATATCGAAAGGTTTTAACTCACGATCCTAACGAGTACAGCAAGTCGGGAATCGCGGATGCAATGAGCCGTTTGACCGGCGACGTCGGTTCGCTTTCCAACGGACTTGGAATTTTGTACGGAAAAATGATACGAGAACCAATCAAAATGATAATATGTTTGTTTGGCGCGGCGTTTATCAGTTGGCAACTTCTCATTCTAACGTTCATTTTTGTTCCATTGGCGGCCTATTTGATTACTTGGGTTGCAAAATCAATCAAACGAACTGTACGAAAATCTTTGGAACAAGGCGTTCAGGTTTTTGCACGGCTGGAAGAGTCGCTTCGCTCGATTCGCATTGTCCGCAGTTTTGCGGCGGAACGGTTTGAATTTGCGAAATTTCGCCGAACAAACATGACGTCTTATCGTCTCGGCATGAAAGTCGCCAAGTATGGCTCGCTAACCAACCCATTGACGGAAGTGATGGGAATGTTGATGATTTCATGCGCTATTCTTGCCGGCGCGCACATTATTTTGCATACTCCCAACAGTTTATTCGGCTTGCCGACGCCCGCCGAACCGTTGACCGTGCAAGGATTGATTCTTTTTTTCGCGTTACTGGCGGGAGCGGCGGATCCGGCAAGAAAATTGTCCGACATTTTTCAACAATTTCAAGCCGCAACTGCCGCGGCGGACAGAGTTTTCGGATTGATGGACAGAACGCCGAAAGTCCGCGACGTCGATTTTCCCAAACGGCTTAAAAAATACGAAAATCAAATTGAAATTGAACACGTGACGTTTGAATACGAACCCGGACGACCCGTTTTGAAAGACGTCTCATTAACATTACGTTTTGGCGAAACGGTGGCAATTGTCGGTCCGAGCGGCTGCGGAAAAAGTACGCTTTTAAGTTTGATTCCACGATTTGCCGACCCGACGCAAGGGGAAATTCGGATTGACGGAATTTCGTTGCGTGAAATCAAAATGCGGGATTTGTACCATATCACCGGCATGGTATCGCAAGAGCCAATTCTTTTTAACGATACGGTTTACGAAAATATTCGGTATGGAACATTCGACGCAACCGAAGCCGAAATTATTGACGCGGCAAAAAAAGCCAACGCTCATCATTTTATTTTGAACGAGTTGCAAAACGGTTATGAAACGAATGTTGGACCGGGTGGAAGTCTTCTTTCCGGCGGACAGCGTCAACGTATCGTTATGGCGCGAGCGATTTTACGCAATCCCGGGATATTTCTGTTGGACGAAGCGACAAGTCAAATTGACATGCAAAGCGAAAAAATGATTCACGACGCGCTCAAAGATTTTATTGGAAACCGTACAACAGTCATTGTGACGCATCGTATTGGCGCGTTGGCGCTTGCGGATCGTATTGTTGTCATGCGCGACGGAGTCGTTGAGCAAATCGGCGCTCATGAGGAACTGTTGGAAAAATCGCCGTATTACGCTAAAATGAATAGCGTTGAAAATTGAGCGTAAAAATTTTTTTGTATAACATAATGACAAACAACAATTCTACAAATATCGCCATGCGAATTGCCGTCGCTGATGATACGGCTTTAATTTTGCAATTTATTCGCGAATTAGCGGAATATGAACATCTTTCGGATACGGTGTTTATAACGAAAGAAACTATACTGGATTGGATTTCTTCGCGGCAAATTGAAGTGTTAATTGCGGAATATGAAGGCAAGCCCGCTGGTTTTGCTCTTTACTATTTTAATTATTCTACTTTTCGCGGTCAAAAGGGAATTTATCTCGAAGATTTATTTGTCCGTCCCGAATTTCGCCGACACGGAATCGGAACGCAATTTTTTCACAAAATTGCCCAAATCGCCAAATCACGCAGCTGTTTTCGGCTGGATTGGATGGTTCTGGATTGGAATGCCAACAGTATTTCTTTTTACGAAAAACTTGGCGGACGCCGCGTGCCGAACTGGATAATGTATCGTTTGCAAGGAGATGAGTTGAACGCTCTTGCTCTTTCAGATACAAAAGAACAAAGAGAGTGCATTGACTTGTAATCGCTACTAAAAAAATATCTCATAAAATATCCATAAGTTTAACAAAGCTGAGGGGATAGAAAGGGCAAAACCCAATTAAAGAACGACATTAAGCTATGAAGGCGGAACAAACAATTCGGCAAGTCGTGTTGGACGGCAAAGTCGCGCAAGGGACGCGAAGCGAAAAAATAATATCGCAAAAAAATAAAAATTTTGCCGTGAACGGTTACAAAAATTTTATCGTTATATCGTTCTCAAATCTTTGTTAAACAATTTTCTAAAGCGCTCCTATTGAATTAAATACCAATATTTCCTCGTTTTTTAAAAGCCCTGTTTTAAAACGACTTTGTCGCCTTTCCGTTTTTACATCTTATTTTTAGAACCCTATAGACTTTATTTTTCACAAAAATATAATAGAGTTGTTCGATGATTAGGAAACGATTTATTAGAAAAGATTTATGATTCGCGAAAAAATATGAAATTTTTATCCGCAGATAATAATAACATTCTTTAATCAAACGGCTTGCCATGAAAAAGTTACAGGGAATAGCCGTTTCGCCGGGAGTCGCTATCGGCGAGGCGATGGTGTTTGGTCACGAGGGATTTCGGATTCCGAAGCGGTTCGTGTTGCGCGACGTGATTGATCCGGAAATTGAACGCTTGAACAAAGCGATTGCGGAAGCGACCGCCGAACTTGCCGGAAACCGCGATTCTGTTGCCAAAGAATTGGGGCAAAAATACGGCGACATCTTTGAGGCGCATCTGCAAATTCTCAACGATACAAAACTGTGCGGCGAATTTGTCGAGTTGATCCGCGAAAAAGCGTATTCGGCGGAGTACGCGATCAGCGTAACGTTACGGCGTTACGCCGACGTGTTCCGGCGACTCAAAAACGCTTATCTTGCCGAACGAATCAACGATATTTTTGACATCGAAAAACGTTTGCTTCGTTTGTTGTTGGGACAAGCGCGAGAAGGTCTTCAATCGCTTTCTTCGGAAGTTTTAGTGCTTGCCGCGAATCTTACGCCAAGCGAAACCGCGCATCTCAATCGAAAATACGTGCGCGGTTTCGTTACGGAAACCGGCGGTCCCGGCAGTCATACGGCAATTGTTGCGCAGGCGTTGGAAATTCCGGCGATTGTCGGAATCGGCGCGTTTTTAACGGAAGTTTCCGGCGGCGATATTGTCATTATCGACGGCGACGCCGGTACGGTCATTATCCGACCGGATGACGAAACGTTGGAAAATTATCGGGCAAAACTCGCGCGAGTTACGGAACTTGCCGTACAACTCGGCGAATTGCGCGATTTGGAAGCGGCGACGACCGACGGCGTGAAAATTGAGTTGATGGGTAACATCGAATTTCCGTCGGAAGCCGAACATTGTTTGGAACGCGGCGCGGCGGGAATCGGTTTGTATCGAACCGAATTTATTTATCTCGGTTCTACCGCCCGCATTATTCCTTCGGAAGAAGATCATTTTAACGCTTACCGCAGCGTCGCAGAAACAATGGGCGCCCGCGTCGTTACGATTCGGACTTTCGATCTTGGCGCGGACAAAATCCCGCATCTTCCCAATCCGACCGATGAACGAAATCCTGCGCTTGGTTTGCGGAGCATACGGCTTTCGCTCAAAAACGTCACGATTTTTCGTCAGCAATTACGGGCAATTTTGCGGGCGAGTCATTACGGAAATATCCGCATAATGTTTCCGTTGATAACAACGCTGCTGGAATTGCGTCAGGCGAAAATGCTTCTTGCCGACGTTTGCGACGAGCTGCACGACGAAAAAATTCCTTACGACCGCGACATGAAAATCGGCATGATGGTGGAAGTTCCGGCGGCGGTGATTATGTTAGATCATTTTGCGAAAGAAGTGGATTTTCTCAGTATCGGAACAAACGACTTGATTCAATACGCTTTGGCGGTGGACAGAAGCAATCTTGACGTGGCGAATTTATATCATTCGGAAGACCCGGCGGTTCTTAAACTGATTCGTCAAACGATTCATGTTGCGAACAACAATCATATTTCCGTTTCGCTCTGCGGTCAGATGAGCAGCGAACCGATTTACGCGATGTTGCTGATGGGGCTTGGACTGCGTCAATTCAGCGTTTCGCCGCATATTTTGCTGGAAATCAAACAAGTGATCCGCAGCGTTTCGATGAAAGAATGCGAAAAAATCGCCGCGAAAGTAACGACGCTTGACAATTACCGCGACGTCCGCAATTATCTGCAAATTAAATTGCTGGAACGGGTAAGAAACGCCGATTGAAAAACCGCAACTTGCTCAACGAAGTTTCTTTTCGAATCGTTTCGTTTACGTTGCTTGCGGCTGTTCGGCGAACAGCCGCCTCAATTTTCTTTCACTCATTTTTGGGATACGGAATTTTTTTGAGCATTTCTTCATATTGCGAATCGAGCGTTTCCGGCGATTCGGCGGTAAGATGAAATAAAGTCGATTTCGCGTCGCGTCCCAAATAGATTGCGTCGAGATAAGTAACAAAAGCGTCGCGGTATCGTCCTTTGTCATAGTGCATAAGAAAATACGCCATGCCGCCGCATTGCGAATAAAGTTCGGGAAGATACGGCGCTTTCTGAAACGTCCGCGCGTTTAACGCGACAATGTTGCCAAACGGGATATAAAATTTGCTCTCGAAAAAACGGTATTTCGCCGACAGCACGCGAATATCCTGCGGATTACCGAGAACATAATAATTTCCTTCGCGCCGTAGCGTTTCCATGTAAATTGCCGCCGCTTCCGTCGCCCAAAAATTCGCTTGATTGGTCGGATTGACCTTTTTCGCGCAGTTAAAAAGCTGATGCGTTCCTTCGTGAAACACCGTGCGGTACATATCGCGTTCCGCGTTCGGCGTTTTGCCGTCGTGCTTATAAAAATAACATTTTTGCATTTTATCGTCGTAAAAACCGACCGACATGCTTACTTTCGGATCGTCTTTTTGGAGCGTGTTAAGATAATCCCGCCGATTTTTGAAAAACACAATTCGCAAACGCGGTTCTTTATACAAAACTCGTTTGCCTTCCCATTGTTCGGCAAGCTGCGAAGACGACGCGAGATATTGAATAAAAACCTGTTTCCAAACGCGGTAAAAAATTTCAAGACGACGGCTCAAACGCACGCCTTCCTCGATGCTGTGATTGGTTTGGACGTCGTAATGTTCGGAGCTGATAATCCAGCCGTTTTCAATTTTCGCGTGAAACGCGTCGTCTTCTTCTTTGCTTATCCATTTTGAGTTGTTGTAGCGTTCTCCCGATTCGTAACGCTCGACATATTTTGCCGGAATCCAGCCGAACTTCTCATGATTGATTTTTCCTTGTTTGAGTTGATCGACCTCCCATTGCGTCCGCCATTCGTTTTCATAGAGCTTATAACCCAAAGCGTTTCGCAACGAATCGCTGTCGGGACTCGCGTGCAAAGCGATAGAAATCATTTGCATCGCAAGAATGACGCGGTTTTCATGCAGCGCGAGTTTTGCCTGTTCCTGAAGTTTCAACGCAAGATTCTGACGGATTCGATTCCAGGAATCGTGCCAATAAACGAGATTCGGCGACGCGTCGTCGGGAATTTGGTCTTTTTGATAATGTCGCGGCAAAATCGGAAGATACAATTTTTCTTCAAGTATCGGCAACACGAATTTCCGCGTGATTTCCGCTTGCTCGCGGAGTCCGTTTTGTTCGCACCATCGAGCGAGCCGTTCCGCTTCCCGACGATATTCGTTCAACGATTTTTGCGACGAACTCAAAAGATCGTCTTCCGCTTTTTCCGCCGCAAAATTGGAATGACCGTAAAAAAATAAAACGACAAAAACTGCTAAAAAACGCTTGAGCCGGCTCATAAAAAGACTCGCGATAAGAGAATCAAACAGAAAACGCCCGAACGAGATATTTCTATTGTAGCATACGATTCGATACAAAACGGAAAGAAATTACGTTGGGAGAAACGGTTGTTCAAAAAACGGCAACCGCAATTATTTCAACAAAAATTGCAGAGCGGCGAAAGCGTCCGATTGATGCGCGATAAGAATCAGAACCGCCGCAGCGCCGAGCAAAAATCCTATCGACGCAAGAAAAACCGCCGTTCGTTTTTTTGGCGAGACACGTTGTTTGAAAAGCGTTTTGCGGAGTTGTTTTTCAAATTGCAGCCAACCTTGTAAGTTTTGACGAGAACCGGTTCCAATAAGAACATGGTTTCGCAAGATCGTCAGATGTTCCGTATAAAACTGAACGCCGAGCGTCGGCAATGAAAGCGAATTGCCCGCCCAACGCGCTTCCGCGTCCAGTTCTCCCGCGATTTTCGCCAACGTTTCCCGAAGTTCCGTCTCATCCATATTGTAAACGACGATCCGAAACCGTAACGCCGCGCCAAGAAACCGAACGATCAGCGCATACAAAACCGCAAGGAAAAACCATGTATAAAACCCCCAAAACGTAAACGCGTCGATTGGTAAAAAAAAGAGAACCGGTCCCGTCATGACGAAACCAATCACGCCGAGCGACGTCGCCGTCAAATCTTCTTGACCGGAAAGAACTCGCGCCCGTCGTCCGCTATTCATCGCCGCCAACGCCAAAAAATAGAGCGCAAGCGGCGCCAACGAGACTGCCAACGCGATCATAAATTTCTCCTATTTCTCATTTTTCCTTTTGCCGCGTTCATGGCGGCGAATAAAAATCGCAAGGACGGAATCGGCGACGCTTTCAATTCCACGTCGGATCGTCCGGAAAATTCTTGATGCGGAAAACGCGCGACAACATTTGGCGTCCGGCGCTTTGCAAAACCTGTTCCCAAAGACGGCTTTCTTCTTCGCCGAAAATCATTTTCGAATTGGCGGGAAGCGAATACCACGCGCCTTCGTCGATTTCATTTTGCAATTGACCTTTTCCCCAACCGGCATGACCGAGAAACAACTTGTACGGTTGAACGTCGCCGTTGACAATCTCTTCGATAAAGTTCTTTTGCGTCGCGAAATAAAGTCCCGGTAGAATTTCCCAATCGGCGAGTTCGCGTCTTGTGTGCAAAATCATCAAGGGACCGAACACCGGTCCGCCGAGATGGATTAGCTGCTTTGTTGCGCAGGACTCGTTAAAAACCGTTTCCCAAAGATTGCGGACAGTTTTATCCGACGGACGGTTGAGAACTAATCCGAACGTCCCTTCGTTGACGGCTTGCACGATTAAAATCACGGCTTGCCTGAAATTCGGATCGAGCAGCGCGGGCGACGCCGCCAACATTTGTCCTGTCAAATTCGGCATAACGGACTCCTGATATTTGAGATTTATCTTTACTTCCGCATTTTAACCGATTCCGAAAAGATCGGCAAGGCGCTCGGTTGCAACGGCGACAGATTCTTCGTAGCGCTTCGCGGCGGAAGAGGTTTTTGAAGTCTCCTCCAGTAAAAATTACCCTTGAATTTTCTTCCGTCAGTTGTTATTCTTCCTTTCTATTTTCAAAATAAATCGTCTTTTTGCGAAAGGAAAAATTGCGGCGTTATGATTCGCAGTTCACCGAAATTCAGCAAGATTACGCAAAAAATTCCGAAAACACTTGGCATAAGCAGATTTTACAATCGACAGTCGGCTTTTTTTATTTTTGTTCCGTTACTCCTTTCGCTGGAAATCTTTTCCGGCTGTACTGCGACAAAAATGTTAGAGCGACGCCCTCATTCCCAAAATCCGCTTGTGATCCGTTTTCAACCCGACGCCGTTTCTTCACCGAAAATGAGCAGCCGGGCGCGGTTGACGTTGCGCTCTTACGCTCTCGAAGAATTGGCGAATACCGACCGTCTTGCCGTTGCCGGAAAACTACACAAGCTGATTAAAAAACGCCAAACCGATCCCAATCTCATTTCTACGTTTGCCGAAATGACGTATCTTGAAGGTTATCGTCATAAACAACTCAATCCGCGATTGGCGGCGGAACTTTTTGCGGCGTCAATTCTTTATTCGTATATTTATCTTTTTGACCCGCAGTATGATTTTGCCAGAAATCCTTACGACCCGCAATTCCGCGACGTTTGCCTCTTTTACAATGGTTCGCTCGAACAAATCTTGCGATTGATCGGAAAAAATAATACGTTCTATCTCGATACAAAAAATGATTACGTTTTAAAAACCGTTGAAAACGACTGGAATCTTTCGGTAAAAATTCGCGCCGGCAAATGGAATATGGACGAAATTGAGACGTTTCGTTTCGCGTTTGATTATGAAATTCACGGAATGCAAAGTCAATATCGCCAGTTCGGACTCGGCGTTCCGTTGATTGCGTGCCGAAAAGGTTTTCAGTCCGATGATTCTTCCGGCGGAAATAAGGAGAGTTTTGTCAACAATCCGATTTCGCATTATTACCCCAATCACATGGCTTTGCCGGCGACGGCGTTTTTGCGTCCCAATATTCGCGCGATTTACGAAGGAAATCACGAAGAATTACAAGCGGAACTTGAATTTTACGACCCGCTTGAAAGCGATAAAACCGTCGTTGAAGGACGATTCGTCCCGCTAGAAACGGATTTAACAACGCCGCTTGCTTATTTTCTTTCCAATCGGATTTACATGACTGTCGGAAAGATCGGCGTACTCGATCCGGCAAAGCTGCTCGAAGAATTACCGGGACGCAACCGCCCGATTGTCGGACTTTACATGGCGCAGCCTTATGACCCGAATAAAATTCCGGTCGTGATGGTACATGGATTGTTTTCGTTGCCGCTTACCTGGCTGGAAATGCTGAACGCTCTCCAAAACGATCCGAAACTCCGCGATAAATATCAATTTTGGTTTTATCTTTATCCGAGCGGGCAGCCGTTTTGGGTTTCGGCGGCGCAAATGCGTCGGGAATTGAGGGAAATTCGCGACGCGATTGATCCGCGTCGCGCGGAACCCGCGCTGGATCAAATGGTTTTAATCGGTCACAGCATGGGCGGCTTGATTTCGCTTTTACAAACGGTGGAAAGCGGCGATCAGTTTTGGCGCCTTATCAGCAAAACGCCGTTTGAAGATATTCGCGGCGACGCGGCAACGAAAAAAGCGATTCAGGAATGGTTTTTCTTCCGCCCGAATCCGTCGATTAAACAAGTCGTTACGATTGCGACGCCGTTTCGCGGCAGCAAGTATTCCAACGAAGCGACGCAGTGGCTGACCCGTTCCGTCAGCGCCGTCCCGAAACAACTCGCTCATGTTCTTCAAACCTTTTCGCTTGAACAACGGAACAAAATCGACAACTTTTCGCTGCTTAACGTTGCAAACGGCGTCGAGTCCTTGTCGCCGAAATCGCCGTTTTTCGAGCCGTTGATCGAGGCGCCGCGTGCCGAATGGGTGGAATATCACAACATTATCGGCGAAATTCAGCGGAATTATCCAACGTTTGGTTTGAAGATTCCCGAAAGCGACGGCGTTGTCCGCACATCCAGCGCGGAAGCGGATTGGGCAAGCAGCAAGGCGATTGTTCCGGCGTCGCATACAAAAGTTCACATGCATCCCAACGCGATTCTCGAAGTACGCCGGATTTTACGCGACTTTCAGCATCAACTTGCCGAACGGCAAATTCAGCAACAAATGCAGCGGGAACAATATTCTTCTCAACCGCCGCCGATATTGATTCCGCAATATGCAACGCCGTATTACTGACGTTCCGTTTCGTGAAAATGAAAAATGGCAGACCGAAGCGTCGGCATTCGTCCCGCAGGGACGAAATCATGCATAACTGTAGGTTGCGCCGGGGCTTTTCCGGCGGTTGCACCGCCGGTTACGCATGATTTCGCCGCTGCGCGGCTAATCTTCCGTCGCTGACGCGGCTTTCCTACGGACGCCAAACTGCGTGCTCCTCAAAAAATCCCTGCCAAACTTTATAAAAGATGCGGAGATACTTTTGGTTTTATAGGCAAGGCGTTGTTGGTTGCCATTTTTACCTATTCTAGCCGTACAAATCCACAATCATGAGAAAAATTTGCCCTAAATTTCAGAAATTCTGATTATTTGTTAAGAGAACCAAGATATAGTAATCTATTTTACAACAGAAAATCAGTAAAGATCAAAAAATATGTCGGAGAATGTTGGAGATAAAAACGTCTTTCTCCAAAATTCTCTCGGACAAGAATTAACAATAATAAACAGACATTACCAAATGACTACACAAGCACGAGTTCTGGTAATTGACGATTCCATTTTGGTTCGTCAAATACTTTCTCAGGGATTACAGGAAGACCCGGAGATTACGGTGGTAGGAACAGCCGCCGATCCCTATGCGGCGCGCGACGCCATTTCCGTTCTCAAGCCGAATGTGCTGACGCTGGATGTGGAAATGCCCAAAATGGACGGCGTGGAATTTTTGCGAAAAATGATGCCGCAATGTCCGATTCCCGTCGTCATGGTCAGCAGTTTAACGGAACGCGGACAGAAAATCACTATGGACGCCCTCGACGCAGGCGCAGTCGATTTTGTAGCAAAACCCAAAGCGAATATCGCCTCCGGTTTGTCGCAAATGATGAAAGAATTGCAGGAAAAGGTCAAAACCGCGTCTCATGCCAACGTGTCGCAATGGCGCAAACGAAATTATCAACCGGTTCAAAAATCGCCGGTTCCGCAAGGCGTTCAAGGAGTTGTTTCCAAACGGATCATCGCTCTTGGCGCATCGACCGGCGGAACGGAAGCTCTTAAAGAAGTGTTGGTGACTTTCACGCCCGACATGCCCGGCGCCGTTGTCGTACAACACATGCCCGCCGGTTTTACAAAAATGTTTGCGGAACGGCTTAACGGTCTTTGCAGCGTCAGGGTCAAAGAAGCGGCGCACGGCGACGTGATTTGCGACGGACATGTTTATATTGCGCAAGGCGGAAAGCAACTCGAAGTTGTCCGCGCGGGACAAGGTTACGGGATTCGGATTTTTGACGCGGGATTAGTTTGCGGGCATCGTCCGTCGGTGGAAGTGATGATGCGGTCGGTTGCAAAAAACGTTGGAAAGAGCGTGGTCGCCGCGATGTTGACCGGAATGGGGGGCGACGGCGCGATGGGAATGCGGGCGATGCGCGACGCGGGCGCGCGGTGTATTGCGCAGGACGAAGCGTCGTGCGTTGTGTTCGGAATGCCGAAAAAAGCTCTCGAAAGCGGCGGCGCAGAGCGAGCCGTTCCTCTCAAAGATATTACGCGCACTTTAAAGAGTTTGCTACATTGAGGAAAAAGGCGACAGGTTTCAGACGCCGGATTCCAGCGTTCGTTTGTTCTACTTTTAACGTATGAAAAACAACCCTGAATTCTGATACACGAAACCTGACCGGAGATTTTCATGCTGACTGAAACAACGGAAACAACCGGAAAACTAATGATCGGAATCGGGCGTCTTGGGGCGACCATTGCGGAAGGAGGCGTCATTAAAACAATGGCGCTGGGTTCGTGCATCGCCGTTATGATTCTCGACAAACGGACGCGTTGCATTGCAATGGATCACGTGGCTCTTCCCGATTCGTCGGTCTCGCCGGATCGCGCGAAGCAATTGCCGGGGTATTTTGCCGATACGGGAATTCCGGCGCTTTTTCAGGAAATCCAGCGTACTGCCGGAAGTATGTCGCGTCCTAACGATTTGATTATCAAACTTGCGGGCGGCGCGAATGTCGCCGATCCGACAAACACGTTCAACATTGGCAAACGAAACGCGCTGGCGATTAAGAAAATTTTATGGCAGCACGGCATGGGACCTATCGCGGAAGACCTCGGCGGGTTTCACAGCCGAACGGTCGCGATGTTCCGCGACACCGGAAAAATTGTGCTTTCGTGTCCCGGTAAAGCGGATTGGCTGCTTTAATAAGGAAGATATTCGACCAACAGATAAAATGAGACAAGACGGTAAAAAGATGAAAAAGATAGTGATTGCCGACGATTCCGCGTTAGCCAGAATGTTTATCCGGCGATGTCTTGAGATTGCCGGAATGAGCGGTTCGGAGTTTTACGAAGCCGGCGACGGTAAAGAAGCGTTGCAGCAGCTCAAGAAAGTAACCGCCGATATGTTGGTCACGGATTTAACGATGCCGAATATGAACGGGATCGAGTTGCTCAAACGAATTTCGGCGAGTCCGCGTTTTTCGGGAATGCCGATTCTGGTTGTTACCAGCGCGGGAAATGAAGAACAGCGCAAAGAGCTTTATAAACTCGGCGCAACGCGGATTTTATCAAAACCTATCAGCCCGCCGATGCTTGCGGAAGCGATTCAGGAATTATTCGGAGCGAATGTGGAATAAAAAAATTAAAGCGATTTATCAAAAATGAAAAGGGGGTTCAACGTGCATCGTCAACAATATGGTCAATTGCTTTTAGACGCGATTCGCGAAACGCTGGAAATCATGGCGTTTGCCGAAGTTGTTCCGTATTCGATAACGGTCGATCATGAAGAATTGGTCGGCGAGAAGAATGCGTCTTTGGCGGGCGGAATTTCATTACCGCAAACGTCTGAAGATTCCGACGGTTGGGGAACGTCGCTTTCCGATTCCGCCGAAACCGGAACTTGGGGAAGCATTGCGGAGAACGGATTAACGGATAGTGCGGATAATATTGTCGCAGACGATACGTTGGAAAACAGTACGGCGGCGGACAACGTTTGGGGAACCGACGCGGCGGCGACAAATATACCGATGGAAGATTCGCCGGTCAGCGACGCGATGTGGTCGAATCCGCTGGACGCTTGGGGCGAAAACGCGGCGATTCCGATTTCCGACGACATTTCCGTCTCGCAAGCTCAGCCGGTCAATTTTGATCAATTGATGAACGAGCAGGACGATTGGTGTTGGTCGTATTTGAAAGTCAATTCGTCGGAGTTGGACAAAATTTGGTTTCTCGTCTCTAAAAAGCTTGCGATTCAGCTTGCTCAAACGATGTACGCCGGCGATAATTTTCAATTAGACGCGCCGATATTACGCGACATTATTGCCGAACTCACCAACGTATTAGGCGGTCGTTTGATGTTGTTGTTGGAAAACGTTGTCGGCAAATTCACGTTAGAGGTTCCGCAAACCGGAACCGGACGTCTCGAAGTTCTCGACGGGTTAAATGTCGAATCGGTGTTGTGCAAAGTATTAGTGGACGGCGTCTATCCGGTCGTTGGCGTGATGTGTTTCCGCGAAGACGCTTGTCAAAAATCTCCCGCCGCCGTTTGCGGTTCGGGAATAAGCGATTGAATCGTTTGAAGTTTTGTTTCCTTTCCCGAAACTCATTGAATCAACCAATGACGTCCGAACAGCCAAAATGGAGTCAAATTAACAAATCAAAGCACATAAAACGCCATCGTAAAAAAATGGCTTACGGAACCAGCTATCACAAAGATATGCCACACGCCATGAAAATGACGCACTCGCTTGCTATTTATGTAAAAATACATTCCGCCCGTATAAAAGAGTCCGCCCATAATAAGCCAAACAAGCCCTCCTAACGATAAATTTCTTATCAACGGTACGATACCTATCAACATCAACCAACCCATGGTTATATATATTATCAAAGAAAAGATACGCTTTTGCGATCTTGTAAAAAATTCCTGAATCATACCCAAAACAGCCAATCCCCATACGACGCCGAAAAGACTCCAGCCCCAACCGCCTCGCAGACTCACAAGCGTAAACGGCGTAGCTGTTCCGGCGATAAAAAGATAAATGCTTAAATGGTCTAATTTTTGCATACGCCTTTTATACTTACCGACGACGCCGTGATATACGGTTGAGATTCCATATAAGATAACAAGCGTTGCCCCGTAAATACTAAAACTTACGATTTTCCAAACATTGCCTTGCACTGACGCAAGAATCACCAAAGTAACAAGAGCGACGATGGAGAACAAAAAACCAAATAAATGAGTGACGGCGTTAAGTTTTTCGCCTTTTTGCATGTTAATTTAATCCTATTATACTCTTTTCGCTAACGAAACAGCGCTTATCAAGTTGGCGTCGCTGTTAAATCCTAAATTCCAATCGTTCAAAATAGCCGTATCGTTGGCGAATGGAGTATATAAAGCGAGTTTTTTCAATTTTCTATTAGACTTGTTTTAATAATCGTTTGGCGTCCTGCGTCTTTTCTCTATTTTCTCATGCCGCTATTATAGCATCTTTGGTATTATTAAACAAGCAATTATCCGTTGTCGAAAGTCAGGGTTCGAGAAAAATATTTTGCATACGGATATTTCACGCGAGCGAAAATTTTACCATAAGGAACATTTGGAGACAAGTATTGTATTATCTGGAAATATTCGCAAGGTCGGCGGTAATGTTTCATACTTTTGGCGTTTTTTTTGTGATTTTTGACCGACGGAAAAGAGAGTTTGTCTGAAAATTACCATGAAATTTATGACAAAATATCGTTGCCTGCCGATTGAAATAGCAATGAAAAATGACTATAATCAGTAAGATTTAATCAATATTAAGAAATCGTTTTACGGACTCCTTCCTGTAAAAACAATTATACTCGTTACACTTTAAATTTTGGTTTTGCGCGTCTCTACACAATGTTCCAACGCAGGATCAATGAAAACCGAAATTTAACGTGCGACGAACATATCGCAAACAAAAATACGAAACCAACCAACGCTTAATCAGAAATTTTCACGCACATTCGCCAAATAATTTTTAACTTTTTTAATAACTGTACTTTCCAAAAATTTTAAGCCGAAATTTCCGTGTTTTTTATCTATTTTAGTAATTTTGAACACCTTCGATGGGTGCACAAAAGTGCATTTAATTCAAATATATTAAAAAAACCTTGAAAATATCGAATATTTTTCGTCAAATTTTTTGGAAAGTACAATTAATAACGATGAAATATTTTAACATCGCAGGTCCTTGTAACGAACAGGACCATGACATGCTTAACGCTTCCACCCGCTTGCAAGGTGTAGAACAGTTGATAGATCAGAAGCAATATTTTGTGATTCACGCGGCGCGTCAGAGCGGAAAAACAACTTATTTACATGATTTGTTCAAACGGCTTAATGCTGAAGGAAAATATTATGTTTTGTATTGTTCGCTTGAAAAAGCTCATAATATTGCCGAGCCGGAACGTGGTATTCCTACAATTTTTGATTGTATTGTTCTTGCTTTGCAGAAGACGTCGTCGATTCCTTTCACATACGACGAGAGTTACGAACAAGATAAAAAAACAGACCTTTAGTGCTTTTGACTCTGTTTTTGATAAATTTCGTTAAAAGTCTGGACAAGCCATTAGTGATTTTATTTGACGAAGCTGATAGTCTTAAAGAAGGAACCTTAATTTCATTTTTGCGGCAATTACGAGACGGCTACAACAATCGCAGTATTACGTCTTTTGTCCACTCGATTGCTTTAGTTGGCATGCGAAATATACGCGACTATAAAGCAAAAATTCGTCCAGACAACGAAACATTGGGCAGCGCAAGTCCATTCAATATTGTTATCAAATCTTTGACCTTAAAAAAATTTACCAAAGAAGAGATTGTACAACTTTACAATCAACATACCGCCGCAACCAAACAAGTATTTAAAAACGACGCGATTGAATTAGTCTATGAACAAACGCAAGGACAACCTTGGCTGGTTAATGCAATTGCGCGTGAAGTTATTACCGAAATATTGCAGTCGGACTACAAGAAACCGGTAACGTCGAAGCTGGCGAATGAAGCAATCCAAAATATTATTTTGCGGCGGGACACGCATATTGATAGTTTGCTTGAGCGATTGAAGGAGGAACGTGTTCGCAAAGTGATAGAACCGATCATAATTGGCGAATCGGTTACGGGTCGGCTTTCTGATAATTTTCTTTATGTCAAAGAGTTGGGATTGATTACCGAGACGAAAGGACGTATTGGTCCCGCCAATCCTATTTATAACGAAGTGATTGTCAGAGCGTTGAGCTATGACGATCAAACAGAGTTGCTTGATAATTATGATTCGTATCAAACGCCTCGTTATTTGAAAAATGGACGTATTGACGTGGATTTTTTGATGCGTAATTTTCAGCAATTTTGGCGTAAAAACAGTCAGGTATGGATACAACGTTACGATTATATACTTTACCCGGTCAAGATACGAACATTTGAAAACGACTGGAACTTTGGGTTTAAGAGTTTTCGCAGTTTAGGTTTATGAATTTTATTGGTGTTGTCCAAGCAGTCCATGATACTTCGCTTGTACGTTGCAAAGTCTTGATAATAGCAGGAATACAAACAGGTTTTCTTTACGAATTTCCACAATCGTTCAATCAGGTTGAAGTGCGGCGAATACGAAGGAAGAAAGATGATTTCGATTCCCAACGCCTCCGCCTCCGCTTCGACCAACTTGCATCGTTGGTACCTCGCATTGTCCATCACGATCTTGATCGGTACGCTTCGGTCAGG
>JAISZO010000066.1 GCA_031269105.1 Planctomycetaceae bacterium
AATTAAAAAAAGAACCCCCATAGAAAATAAAAAAATTAGACAAAAAAAGGAAATAACCCCCAAAAAAATAAAAAAGAAAAAAATAACGCAGGAAATCAAATTATTAGAGATGCCCCATATCAAAAAACGATTAGTTTCTACCGCGATTGGGACGGTCGGGCATGGAACGCTCCGCCGAACGTTCTGTTCCGTTGGAAAAACCGTCGCTTGGTCTTTCAAAATCAGGCGTTCCAAAATTCGGTTTTTCTAAATTATTTGATTCCGGCAGTTCATTCGCTTCGTTGTTCGGAATCGCAGGCGGAGGAATAGGTTGACCGCTGTTTTCACCGCGAGGAAAACCTCCATTCGGCGCCGCGCCTCCGGGAGGACGATTTCCGCCGCCGTTCCTATTGCCGCTTCCTCTGCCGCCGTAATCGGAACGCGCGCCGCCGATTCCAAAGTCTTTCGCATTTTTGACTTCTTCATCGCTCAACACTTTATTGGCGTAACTTCTTGCACCTTGAACAATTCGCCGTCCCTCTTCAATTCCTGATTTGACGACGACTTCGGTATCGTTGGTGTCGCCGATTTCGACCGGAATTTTTTCCCACTTGCCGTTATCGCAAGCGATACAATAATACGTTCCCTGATGTTCAAACAACGCCTGAACCGGCACAAGTAACGGCGTTGTTTCGTTGCCGACGCGGGTGACGTCAATTTTTAACTGCGCGGTTAATCCCGGACGAATCGCGGAGCGTTGTTCCGGCGGAAGCGTATCGACGTCGTCGATAGTAACAATCGTTTTATACTCGCGCACCATCGCACCCATAGGACTATCCGGTTCCGGGTAGTCGTTGACCATCTTTACTTTTCCGTGAAAAACGCGGTTCGGTAACGCATCCAACGTAATTGTCGCCAATTGTCCGACTCTCACATGAGAAACGCTCGACTCGTTGACCATACCGCTCACTTGCATCTGACGCGGGTCGGGCAAACGAATAATTGCTTGCCGCTCGCGAACCGAATTGCCTTCTTTGATAATTTCATTGTCGCGACGCCAAGGATTGTTCGGCGTTGCGTAAATGACTTGTCCGTCTTTCGTCGCTTTAATTGTGCAATTCTCTAACTGCGTTTGATAATAATCTAATCGGTCTTTGGCAATTTGCCATTGCTGGTCATCCGATTTCATTTTCGTATCCGCCGTTGAAATCGCGGCTTTCAACTGCATTTCCATTTTGGCTTTCGTGTATTTTTCCAAAACATTCAATTCTAATTTGGCAATATCAAGATCGTTTTTCGTTTGCGTTTCTTTTGCCGCGTCCGCTTTTAATTGCATTTCCGTCATATAACCTTGCGCGAGCAATTTTTCCGTATATTCCCGCACATCCGTCGCGCGGCTCAAATCTTCATTCGCTTTCAAAATACGATTTTCGATACTTTTTTTCTCTTGGATAAACGTTCCTTCCTGATACTCTTGCAGCGTGAGTATTGCCGTTTCGTAATCCGCTTGCGATTGCTGAAACGTGGCGTAATTGTTGGAAACGGTGATTTTTTGTTGAGCGACTTTATCCAGTAAATTGGACGAATCCAATTGGCAAAGCACGTCGCCTTGTTTGACGACTGTTCCTTCGGGGATAATCCAAATCACCAACGTTCCCGACGGACTTTCCACCTGACAACGAATGTCTTCGTTTTGAGCGCTTTCGACATTGCCGCGCGACGTGACTTCGTGAAGAAATCTTCCGCGTTTTACGACGTCAAAAATAACGCCGCTGGTTTCCTCCGCAGTCGAGGCGTTGAAAAAATTCTGATAAAGCAGATATCTGCCGCCCGCTAAAATAAAAATAACAACTAATCCAATAAAAATTCGCGTTTTGGTCATAAGTTTTCCTGCAAATGAAATAAAAAATGAAATATTTTAGGCAATAAAATAAACCGATAGTAAAAAAAGAATCATTTTCTGTATTTTCATATTTCAAAAATTTTTCCGTTTTATACTTTCCGTCTCCCGCCTAATTCAACCCCAAACGGCAATTTCAGTTTCGCAACAAGAGGAATCGATGAAACTTACGCATAAATCATAACATTCGGTAAGACTTCAATTTTTCGGCGGGATAACAGTTATTATAATTGCTTTTCTTTTTTTGTCACGGAAAAAATATCCGAATTAATTTATGACAGGGTAAAAAGTCCAAAAAAACGCAGGTTTCCGTCGAAATTTGTTTTGGCGGAAAATAATGTAAAAATAAGGTTTGATTGAAACAATTAAAAAACACTGCTGAAAATTCCACTGAAAAATTACAAAAATTTCAAAAATTTTCCACATTCCCCTTGCTTGATTCAAGATTTTGGTGTACACTAAAGGTCAATCAATGAAACTTTATGGTAAAAATTATGGTGATTTTTGCCCGCCAGTTTCAAAAAACAAAAAAATGTAAAAGGAGTTTCGACTATGAAAAAGTTGAACAAAGCGTTTGATTTTCTTGAACTTCGGCAGAATGTATCGGGGGGGGGGGGTGCGTAATATGGTTAACAAGCCGTATTTTACGTACTGTAACGCTCTTTATTGCCCGCGTTATTACGAGTATTTTTGCCCGTATAATTGCGTGCATTTCTCTCCTTTCGTGCGCTTTTGCCCAATTTGGAAAAAAATCTTCTGTTCGTCGGGCGTTTACGCTTGTCGAATTACTTGTGGTCATTGCGATCATCGGCGTGTTGATCGCGTTGCTTTTACCCGCCGTTCAAGCCGCAAGAGAAGCGGCGCGACGAATGCAGTGTTCAAACAATCTCAAGCAGATTGGGCTGGCGACACACAACTTTCATGACGGCATGAAAGGGATTCCGCCTGCCTTCACCTTCTATCCGGGAAGGATGTCGGCGTTTGCGCTTCTGTATCCTTATATGGAGCAGACTGCGCTTTACGAGATGCTCACCACCGGAAGCGGAGCTGGTCAAGGTGTTGACCGTAAACTTGATGTGACATGGTGGCAATCGCTGACGGAACAGCAGCAAGATGGTTTCGGCTCCGTTCCGGCATACAAATGCCCAACACGAAGAAGCGGTTCGCAAATTACAGCGGAAGGAAATAAAGCGGGCGAAACAACAACGACAATTCCGGGACCAGTCAATGATTATCTCCTGCTGGATTTTATAACTTCCGGTTCTTCGGTGAGCGCACAAGCTTGGCACAACTTCACACAAAATACTGCTCAATTCCATACCGGACCATTCCGTGTTGGAAAGGCAACCGTAACAATTACAACGGCGCAAAGTGGTACAACTCCTGAAGACGGTGTGGTGACTTCGTGGAAACCGAGAGATTCGTTTTCTTGGTGGTCGGGTGGAACATCTAATCAATTGATAGTTTCTGAAAAACATCTTCCGAATAACCGTTTGGGAATGTGTAATTTCGACGCAACCGGCAAGAACCGTGAATATATGGATTGCTCTTATCTTACGGCTTTATACGGCGGAGGTAAGAATAACGTATTGCTTTGTACGATCATCAATACAATGCAAAACGGAGGAACTTATAACGCGGATTATTCTGCGGCAAAAGCGATTCCGAACAATCAGAATTACGGCGGAGACGGCGGCGGCGATACAACGATGTGGGGAAATTATGCGATAGGTAGTTTACACACAGGCGTTGTTAATTCTGCTGTCGGTGATGGTTCAGTGACGGCTATCAGCAGCACGATTAGCGGTTTGGTTCTCAATCGGTTGATTGACGCGAAAGACGGTAATGCGGTAAGTATTCCGTAATGATTTAGTGTCATTTGAATTACCTCGCCATTTATGGCGGGGTAATGGAATCGCAAACATTACGGCTTTAGTCAAAATAGATTTCAGCTAAAGCCGTAGTGAAAAAGAAAATCTCACCCTGTCTTAAAAGACGGGGCAATTCAAAAAATTTTTTCAATTTTAGAAAACTGGAGAAATAAAAATTAAATGTTAAAACAATTAGGATTGATTTTAGTATTGATTGCAGCATGTTTCGTTTCCGGTTGCAATTCCGGTCAGGTCAAAGGAACCGGAACTGTAAAATATCAGTCCGGCGAACCGGTTCCCAGCGGAATGGTGATTTTTTCCACCGACGCAAATCAATACACAGGTGAAATTAAAAACGGTACGTTTACGTTAGGTGGAGTCAAACCCGGAAGCGGTCTGCCGCTGGGAAATTACAAAGTGACAGTTCAAGCGACAGACGCTAACGACAAACTTCTCGTTCCGATCAAATATAACGCTGTCAGCACATCCGGCTTGTCTTATGAAGTCAAACAAGGCGAAAAAAACGTGTTTGACATCGTTGTTGACAAACCGTAGAACGCACGATAAACTAAAAGTTAAAAGTGAAAAACTAAAAGTCGAACAAACAATTATTTTCGCTGCAGAGTGAAATTTTCATTTGCAAAACTTTTAGCTTTTCGTTTTTAACTTTTAACTTTCTTCAACCTACCTTAATAATTTTGGAGCAAAACAATGCAACAACAAAAAACATCCCGCCGAACATTTTTGAAAACGGCTGCGGCAACGGTCGCTGTGCCGATGATTATTCCCCGCTCGGTTTTTGCCGATGCGGTACGTCCGGGAGCAAATGACCGTATTGGACTTGCCGGAATCGGCGTCGGACGGCAAGGAAGCGGCGTGTTTGGTGCGTCTGCCGGAGACAAAAGAACGAATGTCATTTGCGTTTGCGACGTTTGGAAAAAACGTGCAGTCGAAATTGCCGCGAAATATAAAGTGTCGCCGGAAAACGCTTATCAAGACTATCGCAAAGTGATTGAGCGAAAAGACGTGGATGCGATTGTCACCGCAACACCGGAACATTGGCGGTCGCTGATTTGTGTCAACGCGGCTCTTGCGGGAAAACATTTGTATGTCGAGAAACCGATTACGCTGACAATTGAAGACGGTGTGTTGATGCGGAAAGCCGCGAAGAAAACAGGCATCGTGTTTCAATGCGGAAGTATGCAGCGGTCGATGGTTCCGAACTATCTCGGTTGTAAATTCATTCGGGAAGGTCATCTCGGCAAAATCAAAGAAGTCATTGCGGCAAATTACGAAACGCCTTGGCTGTACAACATGAAAGCCCAAGAAATTCCGCAGGATTTGGATTGGGATATGTGGTGCGGACCGACGGAATCTGTGCCGTTCAATCTTGACCTTTACACACCTCGCGCGAATCCGGGTTGGCTTTCGTTCCGCAATTATTCCGGCGGCGAAATGACCGGCTGGGGAACGCACGGCTTTGACCAGATTCAATGCGCACTCGGCATGGACGACACCGGACCAGTCGAAATTCTTGTCGAAGGCGATAAGCTCGACCCGCCAACCTACAGCGAACCGGAACCGGCAAAACGCGGTAATGAAATTTGCTCGAAACCGCGACTTGCGTATCGTTACGCGAATGGGATTACGGTTTATCTCGGCAAAGGAAACGTTGAATCGAATCGAGGCGGCGGAATTTTCTTTGGCGAAAAAGGAAAACTTGAGATTTTCCGCAACAGCATCAAATCGAATCCGAAAGAACTTGCGGAAGACTGGCTGAAAGAGAATCAAGACGTGAAACTGCCGGGACATACTACCGATTGGATTGACTGCATTTACAACGGCAAACAATCCATTGGAAATCTTGAAACAGGTATTCGCACGGCGGGAATTTGCCACACATTAAATATCGCTCGGTATCTGGGACGCAATTTGAAATGGGACCCGGCGAAAGAAGAATTTGTCGATGATGCGGAAGCGAACAAACTTCTCCGCCGTGAACATCGCAAAGGATTTGAACTTCCGGCGTTTTGAGATTTTTTCACTACGAAAGACACGAAGAACCACGAAGGGTTTTATAAAATATTTTAAAAATTCTTCGTGGAACTTCGTGTCTTTTTCGTCTCTTTGTGGTGAAAAAATATTTTTAGAGAGAGATTGCCCTTTGAAATTTTGAAGAATAGTGGGCTTTATACCGTTGTTACCTTAAAAATCGGTTTCCATTTTTTGTTTTCCCCATAATTTATGGTATTTTCCCATTTCCAAAAGCCGAAATTTAAAGTGGCTTTAGTATAATAAGGGAGCAATCCCTAAAAGTTTCACTTCATCCATCCCTCGAAAGTCGCATTTTTAAGTATCTATCGATATTTGTTCCGCATTTCCAGTCGTCGCATTCAATTTGTTGCGTCGCATGGCTTGGCATTCCAACGCCATTGTTTATCACGACGTCGACAA
>JAISZO010000111.1 GCA_031269105.1 Planctomycetaceae bacterium
ACAAAATAACTTTTTTACATTGTCTATCGTTATTTTAGGGAGTGGAGATTCGTTTTGTCAAACGTTTTTTCCTAAAAATCTCAAAAAAAGTGAAATATTCTTGAAAATTTTTTAGAAGGTAATAAAAATAGATAAAAAAGCAAAAATAAAGAAGGCGTCGTTGCTTATTTACTAATTTTTTTACTTGCGTCGATCATTTTTTTGAAAATACTCTATCCCCCCCGCTTGAGAAAAAAATTCAATCTGATAAATTAAAAGCGTTGCGAGGATAACTTACGCACATTTTTGTTTTCCCATTTTTCGGGCGACCGTCAAATGGACTTCGGCATGGTAGATCGGTGATCTGCAACAGGGACGAACTGCTAACGAATTCGTCATAAGGAGCAAACAAGTCGTTTTTTGAAAAGCGCTTTCATTGTAAAGCAAGAGAACAAAGAACCGTCTTGTCGTTCGTTCCATTCTTAATAATCCCGTTTGGGATTCTGAAATAACAACGCGTCGCCGGTTCTTGATTCGTTTCGCATTTACATCTAGAACAATATTATTCACATGCGTCTCTAGGACAGTATTAATATTGTATTAGAAACAAATTCGCATACTAAATTACGGAAATACTTATCTTCACGGACGTGCTCTCGTAACGCATTGCGTTTTCATTTGATCAACAAGTTTTTCGGAGAGAGTATCCATGGCAAAACAACAGTACAAACAGTTTTCCAATCTTTCGTTACTTCGGAGATTCAACTTCGAATTGTTATTACAATTCCTTGCGCCGTATCGGGACTATCTTTGTTCCAAAGACGGTTTTCAATGGACGGAGAATCTTTTGACTTTTCCTTATCAAAAATTGATGCGGATTCTTGCCGTTCCCGACGACGATATGCCGGAGATGCTGCACAACGGACTTTTCTTTATCGACGAACTTTCAACGCCGAAAGGAATAGAAACGATTCTTGCCCGCTTGAAAGACGAGAACCTTCTTCCGCCGGATTTGTCGCGCGAAGATATCGTACTTTACGCCTGGCTTGTCGATCCGAAAATTCTGCAATCGACTCATTCGGAGTTCGCGGGATTTCGCGTCAAGAAGACGGAACATTGTTTCAGCCGCAAACCCTTGTATCCCGACGTCTCGCAAGAACGGCTTATCGCGTTGGAAGACGATTTGAACGATTGGTTTGATTCGATTAACAAAGGACGCGGCGTGCAGGTCATGGTTTACGAACGCGGCGGGACAATCTGGTTTCATTTGCGTCGCGGCGAGTTGCTCAAGAACGATTGCGATTTGAAAAACAACGGTCAAATAAAGCGAATCGTTTATCGACCGGAGCGTTACGATGTTGTCGGATATACGCCGTGCGATTGCGAGTTTGAAATTCATTCCGAAACGAAACGCGAGAAGAACATTTATTGCAAGCTCTTTGGAAAACATCTTTTCAACGACGAAAATTTTATTTTAAGCGGCGACAAGTCAACGCGATATACGTTGTCGCCGTTGAAAGAACGCGGACGCGACGCGTTGGCTTGCGGCGATGTCGACGGCATGGATTGGGCGCGGCTGACGGAATTGCAAGCGATGATTCCCGGCAAAGAAAAATACCGCGAGGTTTATAAATCGGAAAACGGACTCTTTGAAGATTGGGGAACGCTTGCGCCGCAAGCGAATAAAAATTACTCGTTTGTCCTCGCCTCGTTTTTGCTTCGCTTTACGGACTTGATTCGTCCGAAAACATTAACAATTTGCACGCCGAACGTCGCGATTTTTGAACGCGGCGTCCAAAGCGATATGATTATGAAATGGCTGAAAACGCGCGGCTTTATTACGGTTTGAAAGGAGAATTGAAATGTTACTGAAAGAGACTTGTTTAGCGCTTCAATACGGAATCTTGCGTTATGTTCCGTTTGGTTGGAAAAAGTATTTTCGCGACGAGTATAACGCAACGTCGCGGTTTCTTTATCCGACCAACGAATTGGCGACGTCTTATCCCGGTCAATATGATTGGGAATCGTATCGAATCGTGATTCACGAAGACGGACGTATTGTCGGCGTTGACGACGACGATTTTGACAATCGTTTGATACTTACAAAAGCGGATATTACGCAGTATAAATTTGATTTGAAAAAGTTTCGCCGCGAGATTTGCGAGAGTTTCGGTTTACAAGTTGATCAAAGCGAAATCGGTCGATGGGATCGCGCGATTCCCTGGGGCAAGTGGGAAGCGGAAAAAGGAAGAACGTTTCATGTTTCGTTGTTGTTGACAAACTTTACGCAGAATTTCAACGAGAAACTTTTCTCGTATCTTTTGCAGCGGCAAGGTCAAGGCGAAATTCTTTTTACGCCGACGCGACGTTATTGGACAGATAATGTTGAAGAGCTTGCACGAAAGAACAAAGCGCTGTTGATTCCGTTGGATGAAGTTTTGCAAATGGAAAACGATCAACTGACGCCGACTTCGGATTGGGAAAAATATCTGACCGCGTTTTGCAAAATGATTGAAATGGATTTACCGTCAAGTTTGAAAAAGAAACAATCGGAGTTTGTACTTGCCAAACGCGGATATTGGATTTATCGTTTTGACGAAACGGAAACGATTATCGACGGCGCCGCTTCCGGTCCGGCGTTCATTCAATTTTTATTACAGAATCCCGACGTTGAATTTCATGCGGAGCAACTTTGGCGTAACGTTATGGGAATAAATTTATCAAAACATTCGGCGCATTTTGAAAATACGTTTGACAACCAAACCGATTTTCAAAGTATCGGCGCCGACAATATTATTGACGCGAAAGCGAAAAAGGAATATGAAAATCGTTTGCGCGAGTTGGCGCAGGAACGGCGGCAGGCGGAATCCGACAAGAATTTTTCTGCGTTGGATAAAATAGAAGAGGAGTTTGAAACAATCCGTTCGGTTCTAGAATCGAATTGCGGCGGATTTCGTTCGCCGAAAAAATTGGGCGATCCGGCGTTAAAATTTCGCGACAGGATTCGCAGAGGAATCAATTCTTTTATAGAACATGTGACGAGCAATGATACGGTAGGCGGTCGGTATCTCAAAAACACAATTAAAAAAGGAATTTTTATGAAGTATTCGCCCAGTCGAAAAATCGACTGGATTTTCTCGTAATTGTTTTTGAAAAACGTTTCTTTAAGGGCATCGTCTGACGCCCTTTTTTATTTCAACGACAGTCAAAAGTTCTAACTTTTTTGAAATGAAATAGTTATCGTAATTTTATCTATTTTTCCATTTCTGAAATTTCAAAATATTTCTTAAAAAATTTCCTCGTGGCGCAAAAAACGACGCCGTGGCGCGAATTTGTCCACCCCTTACCTTTAGAGAGTTTTTGTTTTTAGAACAAGAAAAAGGAGTAAATCTCATACCAACCATGACCAAACCATTATCGCTGAAATTCACGTTGTCCGACAAAACCATGAATTTTCACTTATCGCGTATTCCGCGGACTTTTTTTCGTCCGTTTTTTGAACGCGACGATTTACGGCAGGAGATTTTTATAGCGCTGATCAGGCGGTCGGAGGAATATGATCCGACGCGGTCGTCGCGGAAAACGTTTGAAAATCATCTCGTTCAAAAAGCGATTGCGAATTTTATCAAACGTCAACGTTTGCGAAAAAATCAACCGACGGAATCGCTGGACGATGTGAAGTTTTCAAAAATTCCAAGTTGTAATGAAACTCATTGCGGCGAATTCAACATGATTGAACAAACAATCTTCGCAACGGAACTTCAAAAAATCATCGACGCTATGCCGGATCGTTTGCGAGAATGTTGCGAACGGCTCAAACATTACTCGCCGTCGGAAACAGCGGAAGCGATGAAACGTTCCGCGCATTGTTTTCAAAACGACCTCAAAAAAATCCGTCGCATTTTGTCGGGATACATGCCGGAAATTTTTGAGACATGATGCGATAACAATATTTTTGACAGGATTTATATCAAGATATTTATTTTGGAAAACTTGTCAATTCAGTTAAGAAAAAGTGAAAAACATTTGACCTTCGTTTCCTATATATCTTATAGAGAAACGATAGGAAACAAAAACTTTAACAAACTTTTACAAATAGAAAAATACATTATGACGAAACTTGACGTTTCTATTTTTGAAACCGAACCCGCCGACGTCTATCACGCGAAGGCGAAAGAGTATTTGTCGAGCCACCAGCTCATTGAGTTTATGCAATGTCCGTATCTTTATCAGAAACGGCGTGCGGGACTTATTGATGAGAAAGAGCCGTCGGCGTTTTTGATTGGACGCGCGGCGCATGCGCTCATCCTCGAAGGATATGAAGAGTATGAATCGCAATTTGCGGTCGGCGGTCCCGTCAATCCGTCAACCGGCAAACCATACGGCGTCGCGACCAAGAAGTTTATTGAATGGCAGGAATCGCAACGCAAGCCGGTGATTTCGCAGGAGAAAGCGGAGTTGATTTCGGCGATGAATTCCGGCGTGCGGATGAATCCTTACGCGGTGGAACTTTTGCAAAACGGTCGCGCCGAAGGCGTTGTTCGCGCTGATTATTGCGGCGTACCGTGTCAGATTCGCGCGGACTGGTTCAATCCCGATTACGGTATTGTCGATTTGAAAACGTGCGACGACTTGCGTTGGTTTGAATCGGACGCGAAACGTTTTCAATATCATCATCAACTTGCGTTTTATCAAAACGTGTTAGACCAAGCGATTGGACGCCTTATGCCAGTTTATATTATCGCGGTCGAGAAGAAAGAACCGTTCCGATGCGGCGTTTGGCAAATCAGCAGCGAAACGTTATTGTTTGCCCGCGCTGAAATTGAAGCGGCGATAGAGCGGCTCAAAGTCGCCCGGATGAACGATCAATATCCGACCGGCTATGAAGAATTACGAATTTTGAGCGTCGTGTGATTGTTTAGTCTGGAGTCTGTAGTCTGGAGCAGGTTCATTGAAAACTTTATTCACTTAATTTTTTGAAACGGTTGGAACTGGAATCTCCTTGCTGAAGACTCCCGACTCCAACCTATGAGGAGCAAAACAATGTCGTTATTAGAAAAGATTCAAAGCGGCAAACGCCGTCAAGCGCCGCGTTTGTTAATTTACGGTAGCGAAGGGATCGGCAAATCGACGCTCGGCGCTTCGACTCCCAAGCCGATTTTTCTGCCGACCGAAGACGGACTCGATATGTTATCGTGCGACGCGTTTCCGTTGGCGAAAACGTTTCAGGATTTTATCACGAACCTGACGGCGTTAGTCAATGAAACGCATGATTACAAAACGGTCGTGATTGATTCCGCCGATTGGTTGGAACGTTTGATTTTCGATTGCATCTGCCGGGAATTCAAAGCGACCAACATTGAAAAAACGATGGGCGGTTACGGTAAGGGCTATGTTTACGCCTTGACGTTTTGGCGGCAGGCGATTGATTTACTGCGGATTTTGCGTGAAGAGAAGAACATGATCGTGATGATTCTCGCTCATGCAAAAGTCGAAACGTTCACCGATCCCGAATCGTCCGGCTTTGACCGATTCAGTCCGCGACTGCATAAATTAGCTTCGGCGTATCTTTGCGAATGGTGCGACGCCGTGTTGTTAGCGACCCGCGAACTCGGCGCGGCGAAAGGCGAAAAGGGCGGCGGAGAACGTATTTTTCGCTGCAATCCGTCGCCGGTCGGCGTGGCGAAAAACCGTTACGGCTTTCCCGACGCTATGCCGTTTTCGTGGAACGCGTTGTATCAAGCCATTGTCGGCAAACCAACTGTTTGATTTTATTTTAACAACCTTTAACCTTACGAGGATTTTACAATGACCGAATTGACGATTCTTGACGAATTGAAAAACTTACTTCCGCCGTTGACCGACTCGGAGTATGTAGGACTTGAAACAAGCATATTGAAAGACGGTTGTCTTTCGCCGCTTGTGACGTGGAACAACATTCTTATTGACGGACGTCATCGCTATGCGATTGCGAAAAAACATCAAATTCCTTACGCGGTCAAGAATGTGGAACTTGCCAATCTTGACGAAGCGAAGTTATGGGCGTGGCGTCATCAGGAGAACCGCCGCAATTTAACGCTTTATCAGCGGACAGAAATTGCGCTGCAATTCAAACCGATGATTACTGCAAAAGCGAAAGAGAAGATGGTTGCTGGCGGCGGCGATCAAAAAAGCAGTCAAGCAAAATCGGGTTCGCCGAATTCGTCGAACCCGATCAAAGGAATGGATACACGACAGGAAATTGCCAAAATTGCTGGGGTTGCACCAGATACCGTATCGCGTGTTGAGTATCTCAATGAACATGCAGATGATACGACGAAAGAAAAACTCCGTCAAGGCAAAACGACTATTAATAAGGAATACAAACGAGTCAGGGAAGAACTTCCGCCTCAAACCGCAGAGCAAACGCCGGCAGAAAATAAATCAAACGAAGAATCCAAACCGAAACTTGGTCTTTATTTGAAGCCGGGCGAAAAATCATGTGCGGAAACGCTTGAACCGTATGTTCCGAGAACGACGTTGAAAAACATTCCGCAAGACCATCCGCGAGTTTTAGTAATCAATTTGGACGCGCATTTTCGCAAGGGATACATCGAAGATTTGATTCTTTACGCGTTGGAGTTTCTGCGCGAAGATAAGAAAATCAAAATTCCCGAATCGATGATGAAGGAATTGACCAAACGTTTGAAAAACAATTCCTGACAATTTTCTCTAACCATTTCCATTAAATTTAGAAGAACGAGGTTGACTATGTTGAATTTACTTCCGCAAAACGCGACGCCTTGCCGTAACGCTTATATTGTCAATGTTACGCCGGAATTGGCGAAGCAATGGTTGGATAACAACAATTTCAACCGTCCGAAAAACCAACCGGAGGTTGACAGGTACGTTCATCAAATTCAATCCGGTCTTTGGCGGCGGACGCATCAGGGAGCGGCATTTTCGAGCAAAGGCGTTTTGCTCGACGGACAGCATCGACTTTGGGCGATTGTTCAATCCGGTCAAAGCGTACCGATGCTTGTGTTTATTAACGAACCGCTTGAGAATTACGAGTATATCGATTGCGGTCGCAACCGAAGTAATCTTGACACGATGCGTATGTCGCAGCGCGATAACACGATTACGACGCTTCATACGCAAACGCTCAAGGCAATGCTTGTCGGACGCGTTTGTAAGAATTCGAATCTTTGGTCGAATGCCGCATTGAACGAACTTTACCGCAAACATAACGGCGTTGTGAAATTTGCGGCGGAACAATTTATCGAATGTAAAAATAAGCAGATTAACGATCCGACGGTTCGCGGCGTGATTGCCCGCGCCGGTTATCATATTCCGCATGATCGTTTGATGGAGTTTTGCGGCATTCTCAAAGGCGCAAGTTCCAATCATCCGGCAACAAGCGCGATTGAAAACTTTCGCACCTGTCTGACGATTTGGCAAGACCGTCGCGAAAATACCAAACGCGAAATTTACAAACGATGCGAACATCTGCTGACGGCATTTTCGGAGAATCGGGAAATCTCCGGTTTTCCTATCGAATCGGATGAATTGTTTCCGTTCTGAAAAACAATTCTTAATAATTTTTGACAGGATTAACATGATTGACAGGATGAAATAAAAATCTTGTCAATCCTGTGAATCCTGTCGAAACAACAACTCAATTTAGAAAGACAATCATGGCACAATTGAATTTTGACGCGTCGCAAGTGGAACCGTCCGTACCGTTTGAAGCGGTTCCGCCGAATAAGTATCTTGTCGAGATAACGAACTCGTCGCAAAAGGCAACGAAAGCGGGCGACGGAACTTATCTCGAACTGGAATTTACGATTCTTGACGGCGAATATCGCGGACGCAAGATTTGGGAACGTTTGTGTTTGAATCATCATCTTCCGCGAACGGTGGAGATTGCCCGCTCGCATCTTTCGGCGATATGTCATGCGGTCGGCGTCATGAAGCCGCGCGATTCCAGCGAGTTGCATCGCATCCCGCTTGTCGTTACGGTCAAAGCGAAATGTAACAACGAAGGAATGATTTACAACGAAGTGCGTGGCTATGCGAAGCGCGAAGGTTTTATAACAAAACCAACACCGCCGTCAACCGCGCCGACGCAAGCGTCGCAATATCCGCAAGCGCCGGTCGATGACAATGTCCCGCCGTGGGAAAGGTGAATAAGCGCAGAGTGTAAAGTGGAGAGTGCAGAGTGACGCAAGCGGATTGCGGTAGCGAAAACCAATTGATGAACTTTACACTGACCACTCTACACTTTTTTACAATTTTATTTAAGAAAGGTACTAATCTTTATGGGACTTTTTTCACGCAATAAAGGGAAATACGGCGAGCGGGAATTGGCTCGCGAATTAAGCCGCGTGCTGGGAATTACGGCGTCTCGCGGCGTTCAGTTTCAGGGAAGTCCTGATTCGCCGGACGTCGTTACCGAGATTCCCAACATTCATATCGAATGTAAACGAACGGAACGATTGCAGATTTACGACGCAATGCAACAAGCGATCACCGACGCGGGAATTTCAAAAATTCCTGTTGTCTTACATCGCCGCAACAGAAAAGAATGGCTTGTCATTGTTCGATTGAACGATTTGCCTACGTTAGTTCAGAGTCTGTCGGCTATTGGCTGGAGTAAGAACGCTTCAGAAAATTTAGAAGGATAAAAGAATATTTCATTCGCTTACATTTTTATTATGGTTGGAATCGGAATCTCCATGCTCTGGACTCCAGACTTCAACCTCAAAGGGTTTTACAATGAACGAATTGACAATTCTTGACGACTTAAAAAATCTGCTTCCGCCGTTGACGGATACGGAATACGCGGGACTTGAAGCGGATATTTTAGAACGCGGTTGTTTGTCGCCTCTCGTTGTTTGGAACGATACGATTGTCGACGGTCATCACCGATATTCAATCTGTCGAAAATATAACATTCCGTTTGAAATCAAGCCGCTTGAATTTTTATCATGGGACGACGCGAAGTTATGGGCGTGGTCGCATCAGGAGAACCGCCGGAATTTGACGGCGTTTCAACGTGCTGAAATTGCGTTGCAGTTCAAGTCCCTGTTTGCCGCAAGAGCAAAAGAAAATATGTCGATTGGCGGCGGCGATAAGAAAAGCGAGCAAGCAAAATCGGGTTGGGAGAATTCTCCTCACCCGATTTCTGAAAAAAATACGCGACAGGAAATTGCAAAGATAGCAAACGTTTCGGACAACACCGTATCGCGTGTCGAGTATCTTCACGACCACGCGGACGCTGAAACGAAAGAAAAACTTCGTCAGGGTAAAACGTCTATCAATAAGGAATATACGCGGTTGCGTGTTGCAAAAGAAGGCGAAACGTCGGACTTCGACCCTAAACCTCTCACGCCGATTTATCCCAATGGTATCGGCGAATTCAAAGAACGAGTCACGCTTCAATATATTTTACTGCATGAAACCGAATCGCTTGTGGATTGCTTGTTCAGTATTTTTGACGCGGCGTATCGTGAACAATTGATTCTTGACATGTTGGAAAAAGCCCGAATCGACAACGGCGAAGAAACTGTTCGTCAAATCGTGCAGCGTATCAAAGAAAGATTCTGAAATAAGATTAACACGTTTTTAATGAAAGATTTTCACATGACATTTCAATTGCCGGAATCCGCCGAAGAATACCGTTCCGCGTTCCTGATGGAAGTAACGCCGAAACTTGCCGCCGAATGGCTGAGCAAGAATTATTTGAACCGCAAACTTGATTCGGCTATCGTGAATCGGTATAGCCGTCAAATTCTTCATGGAGATTGGCGACAAACGCATCAAGGAATTGCGTTTGACAGAAACGGCGTTCTTCTTGACGGTCAACATCGGTTAGCGGCGGTTTGTTTATCAAACGTGCCGGTCAAAATGCTTGTGTTCGTCAATCAAAGTTTCAACAATCACGAAGTTATTGACGGCGGAAAATCCCGCACGAATCTTGACGTGATTCAATTGGAATTACAAGACAGCAGGATTACCACGAAACATCTTTTGACGCTTCATGCAATGTACGGCGGTCGTCTTGCCATCCGACCGAATTTGAGTTCCAAAGAAATCAACGACGCTTATAAATATCACAACAAATCAATTCAGTTTGCCGTCAATCAAATGGAATCGGCGTATTCGCCGCGAATTGACGATCCGACAGTTCGGGGTGTGATTGCCAGAGCAGTTTATTACATTCAAGAACCGCAATTGCAGATATTTTGCAACGGTCTTCGTTCGCCGTACAAGACGTCGAATGTCATTGCCGACCTTCGCAACTGGCTGATTGCATTGAGCGATCAACGTCAAGCGACGCGTCGTGAAATCTACAAACGCATGGAATATACGCTGCTGGCGTTTGCGTTGAAAAAAGAAACGGCGAATATTCCGTTTACGACCCGTGAATTATTTCCTTTGAAATAACAAAAAAGAATGGTTGACGACAGTTTGGTAGAAAGACTTAAAAAACTGATCGCCGTTCTTTCGTCATTTTTACAAAAACCAACGCCTATTAATATTGAGGAGAACAATGCCGACATTGATTGATCCGAAACGTATTCTCGCCGACCTTGAAACACAGTCGCGAGCGACGCTAAACGACGAGGTCGTAAAAGAATACGCCGAAGCGATGGAAGAAGGAGCGACGTTTCCCGCGATTCTTGTTTTTTACGACGAGCCGAACGATCAGTTCATTCTTGCGGAAGGTTTTCATCGGCTTGCGGCGCACATGAGAGTGAAGCCCAACGACATGATCCTTGCCGAACAACGTCTCGGCGACGTTGAAGACGCGCGTTGGGCAAGTATCGCGGCGAATCAGTCGCACGGTTTGCGACGCACAAATGCAGATAAACGCAACGCCATTAAATTGGCGTTTTTACATCCGAAAGGTTGTGAATTAAGCGACCGACAAGTTAGTAAACATATTGGAGTCGATCACAAAACGGTTTCTGCTGTACGATTAGAATGTGAAGCGACTGGGGAAATTCCCCAGTCAAACTTACGAACCGGTCAAGACGGACGTACCATCAACACGACAAACATCGGTTCAGGTCAGAAACCGAAAGCTTGTATGTATTGTTTTTATTACGAAAACGACCGATGCACTAACGACGGTTCCGAGCCGCTTCCATGGAATTTGGCGTGCGAAGATTTCAAAATGAAAATTCCCGATCCGCCGCAACAAGAAATTCCGCCGCCGGATTACGACAATATCAAAATCAGCGATTTCAAGAAGAAGCCGGAAAAAACGAATCCGAATCAATACCGTCGTTTGAAAAATTGCACGACGGTTCATTTACCTTCCGACAATCCGACGCTGTTTGCAGTCGAGCTCCGCAATCGCTGGTCGCCGGAATACTTAACGGCATGCATCGCGGCGTTGAAACATATATTGATGGACAACGAGTAAGTTATAAAGTTAAAAACTTAAAGTGAAAAGTTTCGCAAGCGGAATTGTTCACCACGAATGTTCTTCACCACGAAGCCGCGAAGAACCGCGAAATTCCACGAAGAGTTTTTAAGTTTTGATCCACAGATTGCACAGATTTCACAGATGTTTTTAAAATTATAAAAATTCTAGTTCAGACATTGAATGCATCATTTGTCAACTTCAAAAACCTTCGTGTCATCTTCGTGGTGAAGAACTTCGCTGTGAAAAAGAAAGAGATAAAATGCAAAAGTATGTGATATTGGATCAGGGTTTACGTCTGCCGGACGGTCGTATCGTGAAGCGGATTTATGCGGTACGCGATTTTGGGAACGTGCAAAAAGGAACGATTGGCGGGTTTATCGAATGCCGCGATAACTTGTCGCAAGCCGGTCATTGCTGGGTTGCGGACGACGCGGTTGTCGCCGGTTGGAGTCGCGTCAGCGGCGACGCGATTATAAAAGATAACGCGAAGATTGACGGTTTCGTTTCCGTTTTCGACCGTGCGACGATTTACGACCATGCGTTGTTAGAAAATTACGTTGCCGTGTTTGGCGATGCGAAAGTCGGCGGAACAAGTTATTTGAAAGACGGCGCGACCGTGCGCGATCGCGCAATCGTTCATTGTCAAAGCCGACGCAGCGTTTCCGGCAAGACGCGGATTCCGAATATGCGCGACAACGCGACGGTTCGCGATTTTGCGAAACTTGAAGGACGCGTTCTTCTCGGCGGCAATGCGATTGTCGGCGGTCATGCGGCGATTCGCGATCACGCAAAGTTGTTAGAAAACGCGATAGTCGGCGACGACGCGGTGATTGAACATCATGCGTCGCTCTCCGATAATTGCCGAATCTTGCATCGCGCCGTGATCGGCGGACATGCAAAAATATGCGGTCGCGTTTTTGTCGTCGATAACGCCGACGTCCGCGGCAAGTCCATTCTTCTTTGCAACGCTTACATCGGCGGTCATGCTCGTCTCGCGAACGAAATGTTAAGCGGCGACGAAAGCCGAAGATAATCAATGAGGTTTCAGACGCCAGATTCCAGGTTCCAGCGTTGATTTTCAACACGTGAAAGTAGGGAATGCCAACACTGGCGCCTGGTATCTGGAACCTGTTACCTCGTTCAACTTTCTTATAAAACATTTCAATGTACGCATTACGCCCTTATCAACGGCAGGCGGTAGACGCCGTCTATGATTATCTTCGCAACAAAGACGGCGCTCCGTGCGTAGTCTTGCCGACCGCCGCCGGTAAAAGCGGTTTGATGGCGACGATTGCGCGCGACGCCGTTTTGAAATGGAATGGTCGCGTTTTGATTCTCGCGCATGTCAAAGAGTTGTTAGAACAAACGGCAAACACGATTCGACGTATCGCGCCCGATTTGCCGATCGGCGTTTATTCGGCGGGACTTAACTCGCGTTGTACGAAAGAACCAGTCATTGTCGCGGGGATTCAATCGGTTTACAAACGCGCGTGCGAATTGGAACGCTTTGATTTAATTCTTGTCGATGAATGTCATCTTATACCGCCTTCTTTACACGCACATTCTTCGGGACGACACCAGCGACCAACGGGAGCGGGTTTTAACGTTGGAGCGGTAGCTCCATCCGCCAGTCCGGCTTCGGACACGATGGACGGCGAAGGGATGTATCAAACGTTTTTGAAAGACGCAAAGATTATCAACCCGCGAGTGCGATTGATTGGCTTGACCGCGACGCCGTATCGTTTGAAATCCGGTTTGTTGTGCGGTCCCGAAAATCTTTTGAACGAGATTTGTTACGAAATCGGAATCAAAGAACTCATTGAGCGGGGCTTTTTATGTCCGCTCAAAAGCAAGTCGGGACGGCGTCAAGTCGATTGTTCGTCGCTGCCTATTCGCGGCGGAGAGTTTGTCGCCGATGAAGTCGAAACGTTGATGAATACGACGGACAACGTTTACGCCGCCTGCCGCGAAATCATTGCGCAAACGCAAAATCGTCATAGCATTCTTATTTTCGGAGCGTCGGTTGCTCACGCAATTCAAATTCAAAAGACGATTGAAAAATTGACTTCGCTTGAATGCGGGCTTGTCGCCGGCGAAACGCCGAACAACGAAAGAGACCGTATTTTACGGCGTTTTAAAGGGGAACAATTTGTTCAGGATTTATTCGGTAACGAAACCAAGCCGCTCAGGTTTTTGGTCAACGTCAACGTTCTCACAACGGGATTCGACGCGCCGAACATTGATTGTGTCGTGTTGTTGCGTCCGACAAACTCGCCCGGTCTTTATTATCAGATGGTTGGACGCGGCTTTCGTTTGCATGAATCGAAAACCGATTGTCTTGTTTTGGATTACGGCGGGAACATTTTGCGTCACGGACCCGTCGACGCCATTCATGTGAAAGACAAGCCCAAAGGAAACGGCGACGCGCCGATAAAAGAATGTCCCGAATGTCAAACGATTGTTTACGCCGCAACGACGACGTGTCCCGAATGCGGTTATTCCTTCCCGCCGCCGGAACGCGAAACGCACGACGCAAACGCTTCCAATGAAGGAATCTTGAGCGGCGAAATTGTTGATACCGAATACGAAGTTCAACGCGTTGTTTATTCTGTTCACGCCAAACGCGGCGCGGGAGAAGACGATCCGAAAACGTTGCGCATTGATTATCAAACGTCGCTGAACGAGTTTCATTCCGAATGGGTTTGTCCCGAACACGACGGCTGGGCGCGAAAGAAATTTGAAAAGTGGTGGAACGAACGTTCCAACGATCCGATTCCAGAAACCGCCGAACTCGCCGCAAAAATCGGTAACTCCGGCGGAATCGCCGACGCGAAAACAATCGACGTCCGCAAAGTCGGCGGCGAACGTTTTGACCGAATCGTTAAATATACGCTCGATGAAAAACCGCATTCCGTTTCGGAAAATTTTGACAACGACGAAACTTTTAATGAAAACTATGATCCTTTCGAGGAAGGATATAACGACGACGATATTCCGTTTTAGAAAAGAAGACGCCTATGAAAATACAACGCGACATGTCAATCGTGACGAACGCAATGATTGAAGATTGATCATGAATTTTCAAAAAATGATTCATTGCCGGATTTTCTTTGAAAAACATTCGACCTTCGACGCCTATATATATGATAGAAAGCAAGCGCGGACGCTTGCAACCTGGAGAAGAAATCCTTACGACGCTGCGTCAAAATTTGCGCGTATGGAGCCGGACAAACAAAAAGCGGTTGCAGAAAAATTAGCGTCGGGCGAAGCGAAAAGTATTATTGACGCAAAACGGATTCTTATCAAAGAACATGTTCAGGAAACTACGCCGCTTGTTTCCGAAACGAAATATCGGGTGATATACGCCGATCCGCCGTGGAAATATAATAATCAACTTGTCGAAAATTACGGCGCGGCGGTCAATCATTATCCGACAATGACGATTGACGAACTCTGCGCGTTGCCTGTTGCGGAGATGATCGAAGAAAACGCGGTCTTGTTTCTTTGGACAACGTCGCCGTTTCTCGAAGCATGTTTCGACGTGATTCGCGCATGGGGATTCAAGTATAAAACGTCGTTTGTTTGGGATAAAATCAAACATAACATGGGACATTACAACAGCGTGCGGCATGAATTTCTTCTTGTCGCAGCGAAAGGTTCATGCACGCCGGATATTGTTAAATTTTTTGACAGCGTTGTTTCGTTAGAACGAAGCGAAAAACACAGCGAAAAACCGGAAGTTTTTCGGGAGATGATTGACGCTCTTTATACGCACGGACGCAAGTTAGAACTTTTTGCGCGAAGACCGGCTGTCGGCTGGGATTCTTATGGGAATCAGTTATGAACGAGTATTATGAAAAACAACTGGTTATCGGTCAGGAATATCAGGACTTTGTCGGCGATATTCTTTGTAAACGCGGTTTCGCATTGCGAAATTATACGTCGCGCAAGTATCAACTCAATAAAGGCGAGAACCTGATCGGTCTTGAAATCAAGTACGATTCGCAAATTTCGGTTTACGGAAATTTGTATATCGAAGTCGCGGAACGGCGCGATACCAGTATGCCGTTTTTTCCGTCGGGCATTTACGCCGCCGGTTCGACGTTTTATTTAATCGGCGATTACGAGCGTTATTTTCTGTTTGCGACGAATACGCTTCGCGGCGTCCATCAATTCGGGCGTTACCCAATGATTACGATTGCACGCGAAACGTCAAGAGGTTTCAAGTTGCCGATAGCCGACGTGCGTGAAAATCTCTGGATGGCGGAAGAGTTCGTTTTTCCGAAATAGAATGATATTTTCCTAAAAAACTTTTGAGACATGATTCAAGATTGACATGTTTTTTATCTTGTCAATCTTGTTTATCCTGTCCGAAATATTTTTGAACCAACGATGGATTTCCTCAATGCCGGAATTTGCCGAAGCCGCCGACCGCCTTGTCCAATTGGGATATCACATATTCCAATGTCAGCCGCGAAGTAAGATTCCGTTTGGAATTACTGCGCCCAATGGTTGCAAATCGGCGAGCGATAATCCGGCAGTTGTCCACGATTGGTGGACTCGATTTCCTGATTGTAATATTGGTTTGCGATGCGATAACGTTTTGGTTATCGACGTCGATAATAAGAACGGCAAAGACGGTTCCAGCGATTTTTTACGCATTGCAGAACGTATCGGCGCCGTCGGCGCTTGTCCGATTAATAAATCCGGTAACGGCGGTTATCATTTGTTGTTTCAAAAGCCGAATGTTGAAATCAAAAGTTCCAAAGGTTTAATATGGGACGGCAAAAAAACGTCTATCGACGTCCAGGTCGGCAATCAATACATTGTCGTTCCGCCGTCGATTCATCCAGAAACCGGCAAAGAATACTTTTGGAAAATCCCGCCTTGTCGCGTTTCGGAATTGTCCGCGTTGCCCGATTCGTGGATTCAATATGTTCTTCAACATAAACCAACGCAAACATTAACGCCGATATTAACGTCATGTTCTTCAAACAGCGCTTCGCCGGTAGAACGCTGCCTCGCGTATGTGTCGCAGATTCCGCCGTCGATTGCCGGTCAGGGCGGCGACCTGCAATTGTATAAAACGGCGTGCGCAATTTTCTGGGATTTCGGACTCTCCGAATCGGACGGAATGCCGGTTATGCGCGAATTTAACGCGCGGTGCTTGCCGCCGTGGTCGGACGCGCGGCTCGTCTATAAAATGAATCAAACGTTTCAAGCGCCGCATGATTTGCCGCGCGGTCATAAGTTAGAAGAACGTCAAACGCCGCAAACACACAACGTTGACCTTTCGGAATTTTCTATCGCGTCCGTTGCGAATAATTCTTTAGAAGATGAACCGGAGATCAATGAGAAAATCATTGAAGTCCCGCCGATTCCGAATGAATTACTTCGCATTCCCGGCTTTATCGGCGAAGTGATGGACTTCTGTTTAGAAAACTCTTCGTATCCGATTCCCGCAATGGCGTTTGGCGGCGCGTTAGCGTTGCAGTCGTTTTTATGCGGTCGAAAAATCCGCGAGCCGGGCGACTTGCGGACGAATCTTTATCTTCTTGCGTTGGCGAATGCATCGTCCGGCAAAGATTACGCGCGCAAAGTGATTAAGGCGGTAGCTCGCGAAATCGGCGCGAGCTACGGAATCGGCGACAAGTTCGCGTCCGGTCAAGCGATTGAAGACTCGTTACTCTTGAATCCGAACCTTTTATTTTTAAGCGATGAATTTGACGCAATATTAAGCAGTATTAAAAAAGGAAAAGAGACAAGTAACGAAATGATTGTCAGTACGCTTTTAACGCTTTATACTTCAGCGAACACATACTATGACCGCCGCCGCAAAGCGGACGTCAAAAAGATAGAACAAATCTCGCAACCGCATTTATCGATCTTCGGAACGGCAACTCCGAAAAATTATTATTCGGCGTTAAGCGGTCAAATGCTTGAAGGCGGCTTATTCGCACGAATGATAGTTCTTGACGCGGGCAAACGTCCGAAAGGACAAGATACAAATCCGCCTGATTGCATTGTTGAACATGAACGTATTATAGACGCGGCAAAATGGTGGTATGAATTTGATCCTGGCGGTGGGAATCTTTCGCATATCAATCCGACTCCGCATATTGTTCCGTTTGACGATTCCGCCCGCGACGTCTTGCGCGATTATCGCGTTTGGACGGAAGACGAATATTCAAAATCGGAAGAGCAAGGCGACTGCATTGCGATGACCGTTTGGGGACGCGCCGCAGAAAACGCGACAAAACTCGCTCTTCTTGCCGCATGCTCCGAACAATACAAAGAACCAATCATTCGCTCAACTCATACGCGCTGGGCGGTCAGGTTCAACGACCACCAAGTCCGCCGCGCGTTATTTCTCGCGTCGGAATACGCCGCCGAAACGGAGTTCGACGCGAAAATTAAAAAAGCAATGCAGGAGTTAAGGAAACTTCAACCCGAAGATTTATTGCCCGAATGGAAACTGCGTCGCCGTCTTGGATTGCCGCCCAATGAATTTGACATGGTTGTTTCGGATTTGGCGCGACGAAAATTAGCGGTCTTTGAAAGTGTTGTCACCAAAGGACGACCACACAGCGGATTTCGATTGCTTTGATACATTTTTAACAACTCAATGAAACGTTTTCATAAAACTTTAGCGCAACGCAGAGCGGTAAAGTTTGGATTTTACTCTTCAAAAAATGCTTTTTCAAAAACTTTACCGACTTTACCGCTCGTCCGAAAACGCTAAAGTTTTTAGCTCAAGTCCCTTTATTTTGCGGTTAGAAAAGAAAAATACCTTTACCGCCCCCACCCCCCCTCGAATCTATTAGAGATAAGAATATACGGTTTGATTCGGGCGCGACCCTCTTTGGCGCGCGGTAAAGTTTTGGCGTTTGTTTTTTCGCTCATTTTTATCGGAGACCAATGTTATGAAGACTAACGATTGTTGTTGCGGCAATCGCGCTTATTGCCGCTCGTGTTGCGAACATTGTTTTATTGACGAACCGGAGAAACCGAAAGAACATGTTTCTTCCATGGGAGTCGGACGCCGATGGAGCGTTTTTTATACGACGTTCAAAAACCGGACGTTTATTCTTGTTCCGCAAATTGTCCGGTTCATTTTATGCTTGAGAAATTGACGAAAGGAAAATGAAATGAAAATGATTATCGTCGATCCCGAAAAAATGAAAGCGGTCGTACAAATAACGCCGACCACAAAACGAAACGGCGCGAGAAATAAATCTCCGCGACGCAAACCAACTCGTCCTGCGTCAATAAATGTAATGACGCGGACGAATCAAAAGAAAAAGTAAACGCTATTTCAACGCTTCGGCAAATTCGTCTAACGAAGCGCACGTTGCCGCAAGGACAACAAGCGATTCAAGAGCAACCGCGTCGGTTCGTTGTCGTAATGAATCGGCAATCGATTGAGGAACTTCGTTAAAACGGGCGCGTAAAAAGGTCAAAATGTC
>JAISZO010000119.1 GCA_031269105.1 Planctomycetaceae bacterium
CCTTTGTTGCGTTCAATATCGCGAACCAAACGCCCCAGCCAGTTTTTTAGATCGCGAATCTCGCGGTTCATGCGATTGTATTGTTTTGCATGCGCGTAACGCGAATGCTTAACGGACGCTTTTTTTGCCTTGCGGGAGTAATGCTGTCGAACTTTAACGTCGTGTTGTTTGACATGTTTCGCCAATTGAATAATCGCTCGCGAAAGAAGTTTGGCGTCGGTCGGATACGTGATGTTTTTTTCTTGAACCGTCGTATCGCCAACGGTCTTGGAGAGTTCTTTTGGGGAAACGAATGGATTCTCAAGCGCCAAGCGGATTGTTTCGGCGATAAGCGTTTTCATTTTTTCTTCGCCAATCCGATAACGCCGGTTACGAAACAATTCGTCTTGCCGCAGTTTTTTGAAAAACGCTGCTTTGCAAAAAACAACTTGCAAATTCTAACAAACAAAAAACGCTCGTCAAACCTATTTTTCAAGGGATATTCGCTTTTTCAGGGACGACTAAGTTATCAAAATTAGGCAAGTTTTTAGAAAAGGTTAGATTTTTAATGAAGGTTATAATATGATATTTGAATTAGACAAACATTCTCCACAGATTTATACAACCGATGCATTTTTACGTCCGTTGAAAATTCAAGATGTCAATGGTAAAGATTTATGGATTTGGTATGTTGAAGGGTTTGAGGGGGGAGATAGTTCAACGATGGCGATATTTATAATCCTCAAGAAATTTCACAAACATTAGAGGGTTTGTTGAAAAGTGAAAAAATAGAGAATCTGTGCGGTTGTTGACATAGTTAACATTGAAAAGAAAACTTAAAATAATCTTCAACTTATTTGTACACAAATTCAATAATCGCGTAATGGAATCATTTGCAAAGTTGCGTTTTGTGGTATAATAATGAAATTATGGAATTTGTATCCACCGGCAAAAATTATCACTGATAGGAAAAATGATAACGATTCCCAAAGTCCGTGCGAACCGAAACAGAACGCTGACATTAACAGATCAAGAGCGTGAAGGTTATAAATTACGACTACTTTTTCTGAATCAAGTACAAGATAAGTTGACGCTTTCAGAAATCGTTAATAAAACAATCTGCGGCAATTTGTTTGACTTTTTGAACTATTTGCCGGAAGCGTTTGTTGATTTACTGATTATTGACCCGCCGTATAATCTTGACAAAAATTTCAACGGCATAAAATTCTCGCGGTCGGACGATGAAACTTATCTGGAATATCTAAAAAGTTGGTTTTCGAAAATTGTCAGAGTTTTGAAGCCCAACGGTTCGATTTATCTTTGCGGCGACTGGAAAAGCACGTTTTGTTTGTATCAAATGATGAAAGAATATACCATCGTTCGCAACCGCATCACTTGGCAGCGTGAAAAAGGACGCGGCGCAAAAGCAAATTGGAAAAACGCGACAGAAGACATTTGGTTCGGAACGATAAGCGACGATTATTATTTTGACGTGGACGCGGTAAAACAAAAACGAAAGGTTCTCGCACCGTATCGTGAAAACGGTCAGCCAAAAGATTGGGAAGAAACCGACGACGGCAATTTTCGTTTAACGCATCCGGGCAACTTTTGGGATGATATTTCTATTCCATACTGGTCAATGCCGGAAAACACAGATCACCCAACACAAAAGCCGGAAAAACTCATTGCAAAACTGATTCTCGCAAGTTGTCCGCCAAACGGAATTGTTCTCGATCCGTTTTTAGGTTCGGGAACAACTTCGGTGACGGCGAAAAAACTCGGCAGGAAATATGTCGGAATTGAAATGAACGAGGAATATTGTTGCTGGGCGGAAAAACGCCTTGCTCTCGCTGATTCGGACGTAACGATTCAAGGTTATTCTAACGGCGTTTTCTGGGAACGAAATACGTTGAATTTGCAGTTGAGGGAAAAGGTAAAATGAATTTTTGAACAGTTCGTGAAAAATCTATATTTTGTCATAGTTTGCTTTTTGATATACTTTTACTGTTTGTCAAAATTGTGATTTTTGGTGTAATGAATGAGAATCGTCGTTTTAACCGCAATGATATAGATTAACAGACAAATTAAAGAGGAACAAGATTTTACAAACTGCCATAATAAAATTCTTGTTGAATAATAAATTAAATCCCAACAATGTTACATTTTGCCGAATCCAAAATTATTCCATTTTGGGAACCGGATAAAATATTTAGTCGTTCCGTTGCTGAAAGTTTTTCTTTACAATCTGTCAACGTTGAGTGGGCTGGTTACAAACCAAATAAACAAGAAGACGTTCTTGTCCGTTTGGTCTCACCGGACGGGCAATTGTTTCGCAGCTTTGGCGGTCAATGCGTGTTTTCTTCCGAATGGGATAATTTGGCGAAAGATACTTATCAAGCGAATTTCGGAGAATGTCCGGCAGGCGATATTACAACTATTGACGCGGAAGATATTCCTAATCATGACATTTTACTGGCGGGATTTCCTTGTCAACCGTTTAGTATTATCGGAAAACGCGAAGGTTTTACAGATACGCGAGGAACGTTGTTTTTTGAAATCGAAAGGATTCTTTATGTAAAAAGACCAACGGCATTTTTATTGGAAAATGTTAAACAATTTAGAACGCATGATAACGGAAACACATGCAAAATTGTTTTAGAAAAATTACAAGAACTCGGTTATTACACATATATCACTGTTTTGAACGCATTGAATTTCGGAGTAGCGCAAAAGCGGGAGCGGACTTTTATTGTTGGCTTTAACGAGCCGCTAAAATTTCAATTTCCCAAAACTTATGGTTGGAGACCAAACTTAAAAGATGTTTTAGAAAACGATGCAACCGTCAATCCTAAACTTTTCGCGTCGGATATGATTTGTAAAAAACGTTTGGAACGTCTTAAACAACAAGGACAAAATCCATTTTATCCTTCAATGTGGCATGAAAACAAAGGAGGTCATATCGGTATTCATCCGTTTTCGTGTGCATTACGGCATAACGCTTTCTATAATTATCTTTTAGTCAACGGCAACCGCAGACCGACAGGACGCGAAATGTTGCGTTTTCAGGGATTTCCAGAATCGTATAAAATCGTTGTCGATCATTCAGCCATTCGTTCTCAAGCAGGTAATTCCGTTGCCGTACCGGTCATTACAGCAATCGCTGCGGAAATGATGATTGCTTTACGAAATAAAACGGTAATGAAACCTGTTGTAAAAAAAAGTGAACAGCGATTGTTTGAATTAGAGGAAGAACTGATAATGTTTAATAAAAATTAAAAACGCTTGGTAAAAGTGTTATTCAAAAAAATATTTACAAGAAATGAAACTGGAATTTCCGTTATTCGATTCCGAATCCTTTGAGTGTTTTTTCAAAGAACGTCATTATAATGAAATATCATTAACAGGAAAATGGATTCTTGGCGAACAATAAGTGACAAAAACAATTATACTTTACTATTAAATTAAAATTTCAGGAATGGCAGCCCGCGAGCGTAAGCGACGGGTTAGACTTTCACTTATGTTTCGTACTGAAATAACGTAAATGTTTATTATTAACGAATCATAATAACAAAACGAAACGTCATGAACATTGAACCCGTCGCTTACGCTCGCGGGCTGCCATTGTTGCCTTCTCACTTGCTTAACACTTTACACTTTGATTAAACAATTTTCTAAAAAACTATTTTTGTTTCGTTTTTCATTTGTTAAAAAACTATTACCATTTGTAAAAATTGGATTTTTCAGTATAATAAACTGAAATAGTAATCTTTTAGTTGCGAATAACGCAGAAACCTATAAAGTAATAGAAAGGGTAAAATGTTAGAATTTTTAGTAACTCAATAATTTTTGTCTATAATAACGTTTTTTACATTACTTGTTGCAATAGGTGGGTTATGGGTAACGTACAACGAAAGCAGAAGGAACAATCGACCGATAATAAAAATACTCGATTGTTCTTATTCTTTCCGCATTGACATAGAAGATGGTTATACTAAAGATGGTAAAGAACGAGCTAAGGGAGTATATAATGTTCGTATCTTAAACTGCGGTATTAATTTATTCAATCCAAATCTAAAGTTAGTCGTTACAAACTTTGATAAAACCTTAAATTTTGGTACTATGTCTATTATGATTAAAAGAAACGAAAATAAAACTTGGAGATGTGAACCAATTTTCCAAAGGAATGATAGCTGAATTTACTTACCAAAAATTTCATAATGAGGTTTCTTATGATGATATTTTCTTTGAGGATTGGTATAATATCATTTCCTCAAAAAAATATAAATTGGAATTAGTGATTGAATCCCAAGAATTCGAAGTATCCCGATATACTCTTACTGGATTCAAATCATATATTATCCACAGGTACAATAAATTGACTTTTTATCTTTCTGATATTCTTGCAAAAATAGTATGTAAAATAAAACGTACCAAAAACGATCCAATTCTTACACAAATTTTCATTGCCGAGAAAATCCAAATAAAAAATTTTGGGGGTTCAACTGAACAATTTATTGAATTTATTACAAAAGAATATCGTGATAATCGCAAACAATAAAGTGATATTACTCCTAATCCATTAACAGAATCATCATGCCCGACAAAACCTTATTTCCCATCAATAAATTGATACTTGGCGACAATCTTGAGATTTTGAAAAAGTTAGACGACGCATCGGTCGATTTGATTTATCTTGATCCGCCGTTTTTCAGTAATCGCAATTATGAAATCATCTGGGGCGACGAAGGGGAAATCCGAAGTTTCAAGGATCGGTGGAGCGGCGGAATTGATCATTATATTGCGTGGCTCAAAGAGCGGGTCGAACAAATGTACCGCGTTTTGAAACCGACCGGAAGTTTATTTCTTCATTGCGACTGGCACGCTGACGCTCATATCAGAGTTGAAATATTGGAAAAAATTTTTGGATATGATAATATTCGTGGACATATTATTTGGCAACGAACAAATGCACATAATGACGCAAGAAAAAAAATAGCAGTTCTTTCAGATACAATTTGGTATTATTCCAAATCAGAAAGAATTACATATAATCCTGTTTTTGGAAAATTAGGCGAAAAATATATCAATGATTTTTATAAATATGACGACGGTGATGGTAAAGGTCGATACAGATTAGGTGATTTAACAAATACAAAACCGGATGGTTATAATTATGAATATAAAGGATACAAACCCAACGCTAATGGTTGGAGATGTCCTCTTGAAACAATGCAAAAATGGGACGAAGAAGATTTAATAAAATACCCAAAATCAAAAGAGGGTCGCTTATCCATTAAAAGGTATTTAGACAATTCCAATGGAGCGTTATTAGGGAATCTTTGGACTGATATAAATAATGTACAACCTGGGAAAGAGCGTATCGGTTATCCTACGCAAAAACCGGAAGCATTGCTGGAACGAATTATTAAAATGGCAAGCAACGAAGGCGACGTTGTCCTTGATCCGTTTGTCGGCGGCGGAACAACGATTGCGGTCGCGGAAAAACTCGGACGTTTTTGGATTGGAATTGATCAATCGGTGCAAGCAGTGAAAGTCACCGAATTGCGGCTGCTCAAACAACTCGACCTGTTCAGCAATTCGTTCATCACGCAGCTTCATAAATACGATTACGATACGTTGCGGTATAAAGACGCATTTAAGTTTGAAGAATGGATTGTTCAGCAATTCGGCGGCACAAGTAACGCCAAACAACGCGGCGATTTCGGTTTGGACGGAAAAATGCCGGACAATACGCCGATTCAAGTCAAACGAAGCGATAATGTCGGACGTAACGTGATTGATAATTTTCTTTCCGCAATTCAGCGAAGCGACAAAAAACTCTTTACAAAACATGTCAAAGAATCGAAACCTGCCGGTTATGTGATTGCGTTTTCTTTCGGCAAAGGAGCGGTGCAGGAAGTCGCGCGGCTGAAAAATCAGGAGAACATTGTCATCAAACTTGTGACGGTCGAAGAAATTGTTCCGATTGCGAAAAAACCGGCAATTCATGTCGAAGTCAACGAATTGAAACGCGACGCGAAAGGAATCCGTGAAATTGAATTTATCGCAACCGGACAAAGCGACGCGGGAATTGAGTTTTACAGTTGGGATTTTGCGTACAAAGAAGAAAAAGGATTCAAACCGGCGGTCATTATCGACAAGGAAGGACGGCAGCGTCAAAAATTCAAAGCGGGACAACACCGTGTCGCGGTCAAGGTTGTTGATAACGACGGCTTGGAAAGTATGGAAGTGATTCAACTCAAAGTCAACGGACATGTCGAATGGGAAACGCCGGAAAAATAGAACATAACGGAATATAAACGAGTGAAATGTAAAAATGGCAGCCCGCGAGCGTAAGCGACGGGTTAGACTTTCACTTATGTTTCGTATTAAAATAACGTAAATGTTTATTACTAACGAATCATGATGATAAAACGAAACGTCATGAACATTGAACCCGTTGCTTACGCTCGCGGGCTGCCATTGTTGAATTTCTCACATCCAAACAATAACTCGTTTTTTATTTTTTAATTCAATGTATTCAGAACCATTAGCATATTTCTTGACATTTACAACTTATGGCACATGGCTTCACGGCGATAAGCGAGGTTCTTATAAAAAAGGACAAGGATATATCGAAAGTAAAGACAATTTAATGGAAACGGTTCGTCTCAAAGAAAAAGCTGTGATTTTAACAAACAAGCAACGAGAATTGATGGATAATGTTATTGTTGAAATATGCCAATATCGCAGTTGGGAGTTACATGCGAGAAATGTGCGAACTAATCATATTCATATTGTCGTTACGGCGCAAAATACACGACCGGAAAAGATAATCAATGATTTCAAAGCAGAGAGGAACAAGAATACTCCGCGAATCAGGCGAATTTCCATGCGAAAAAACAATATGGACAGAACATGGCAGTACTATTTACTTGTTCACGGAACACGAATTTCAGCGTGCATGTCATTATGTCACGGATTGCCAATAAATTAAGATTTCAGGAATGGCAGCCCGCGCGCGTAAGCGACGGGTTAGACGTTCACTGAAGTTTCGTACTGAAACCGCGTAAATGTTTATTATTAACGAATCATGATAATAAAACGAAACGTCATGAACATTGAACCCGTCGATTACGCTCGCGGGCTGCCATTATTTATTTTACTTTTTACCTTTTACCTTTTACTTTTTACCTTACTTCATGTCCACCATCACCATCAAAGGCGCACGTGAGCATAACCTTCGTGACGTCGAACTTCGGTTGCCTCGTAATCAGTTGATTTGTTTTACCGGCGTAAGCGGGAGCGGAAAGAGTTCGCTCGCGTTTGATACGCTTTATGCCGAAGGGCAGCGGCGGTATATTGAGAGTTTGTCGAGTTTCGCGCGGCAGTTTCTCGGACAGTTGCCGAAACCGGATGTTGACCAAATCTCCGGCTTGAGTCCGTCAATTTCAATTTCGCAAAAAGCGGGCGGACAAAATACTCGCTCGACTGTCGGGACAATCACGGAAATTTATGACTTCCTCCGCGTTCTTTACGCCCGAACCGCTACCGGATATTGTTATCAATGCGGCAAGCCGATTGCGGCGCAGACTCGTCAACAAATTATGGATCGCGTCGAGACGCTTCCTGAAAATACGCGGTTTCTTATTCTCGCACCGGTGATTCGCGGTCAAAAAGGCGAACATAAAGATTTGTTCGCCGACCTTCTCAAAAAAGGTTTTCTCCGCGCTCGCGTGGACGGCGAAATCGTGCGGCTGTCGCAAACGCTGCAACTCGACCGTCAAATGCGGCATAATATCGACGTCATCATTGATCGGCTTACGCAATCCGGCGCAAGCGGACGGCAACGTCTTTCCGAAGCGGTGGAACGCGCGTTGGCAATCGGCGATGGTCAGCTTATTGTCGCGATGGATACGACGGATTCGCAGGAATCTTCCGGCGACAAAAAAAAATCCGCAAAAAATAGCGGTTTCAGCGACTTCTCTCTTTCGGCAAATTACGCTTGTTCCGATTGCGGAATCAGTTTCGAGCCGCCGTCGCCGCAGATGTTCAGTTTCAATTCGCCGCAAGGAATGTGTCCGCATTGCGAAGGTCTTGGCAAACTTCATTCGTTTGATTCGTCGCTGCTGATTCCCGATTCGACGAAAAATTTTCAGCAGGGCTGCGTCGTTCCTATCGGGAAATGGCGCGAAATGGGACGCTGGCGGCGGCATATTTTTAGCGGCGTCGCGGAGTGGCTGGAGCGAAAATACGAACTGCCGAAAAATCACGTTCTTGAAAGCGCTTGGGAAGAAGTCGATGAACGCGCGAAAAAAGCGATCCTTTGGGGAACCGGCGACTCGCATATTACGTTCACTTGGCGCAACGGCGCAAACGGTCATAAATGGGGCGGAAAGTATGAAGGAATCATTCCGCGAATGACATCGCAATACCGCGAAACGAAAAGCAAAATACAAAAAACGGCGATGGAAAAATATATGAACGTCATTCCGTGCGAATTTTGCGAAGGAGAACGTCTCAATCAACAAGCGCGGTCGTTCAAACTCGAAACCCTTTCCAATTTGCCGATCTTTCGCAAGAATAAAATCTTATCGCTGCCGGAAGTTTGTTCTCTGCAAATTACCGAGTGCGCCGAATTTTTCTCCCAGTTGAATCTTTCGGAATCCGGTCAGAAAATCGCGGTTGAAGCGTTGAAAGAAATTCGTAATCGTCTTGGATTTTTGGTCAATGTCGGACTCAATTATCTTTCGCTCGACCGAACGGCTCCGACGCTTTCCGGCGGCGAATTGCAACGAATCCGTCTTGCCGGTCAAATCGGAAGCGGACTTGTCGGCGTGTTGTATATTTTGGACGAGCCGTCGATTGGTTTGCATCCGCGCGACAACAATCGGCTCATTGCGACGCTGCAAAAACTTCGCGATCAGGGCAACACGGTTATCGTTGTCGAACACGACGAAGAAACGATGCTCGCGTCGGATTATCTTGTTGACTTCGGTCCCGGTCCCGGCGTTCACGGCGGAAACATTGTCGCATCGGGAAATGTCGAACAAGTCTTAAACAATCCGGCAAGCATAACAGGAAAATATCTCAACGGCGAAGAAGAAATCGCCATTCCGCAAACTCGGCGTGATGGTTCGGGCAAACATCTTGTTGTCCGCGGCGCAACGCATAATAATTTGAAAAACGTTGACATTGACGTTCCGCTTGGAAAATTTGTCTGCGTGACCGGAGTCAGCGGAAGCGGAAAGAGTTCGTTTGTCAATGATATTCTTGTCGAGTCGCTGATGCGCGATTTGAACGGCGGACTTGGAACGCCGGGCGAACATGTCGGAATCGACGGATTGGAATATCTCGACAAAATGATTTCTATCGATCAATCGCCGATTGGACGCACGCCGCGTTCCAATCCCGCAACTTACATTAAGTTGTTCGACGAAATCCGTAAATTGTATTCGGAACTGCCGGACGCGCGGGCTAAAGGCTTTGCGCCGGGACGTTTCAGTTTCAATGTCGAAGGCGGACGATGCGAAGCGTGCGAAGGAAACGGCGCGCAAAAACTTGAAATGGATTTTCTCGCCGACGTCTGGATAACGTGTCCGATTTGTCAAGGACGGCGTTTCAATATCGACACGCTTTCTGTAAAGTTCAAAGGAAAATCTATCGACCAGGTTTTGGACATGGACGTAGAAGAAGCGATGGAACATTTCTCCAACATTCCGAAAATTCGGCGTAAAATTGAAACGCTTGCCGAAGTCGGTTTGGGGTATATGAAAATCGGTCAGCCGTCTCCGACGCTTTCCGGCGGCGAAGCGCAGCGAATCAAACTTGCCCGCGAACTTGTCAAAAAAAGTACCGGACGAACATTGTATCTGCTCGACGAACCAACGACCGGTTTGCATTTTGCCGACATTAAATTATTGCTCAAAGTGCTGCATAATTTTGTCGAGGCGGGAAACACGGTGGTGGTGGTGGAACATAATCTTGACGTGATCAAAACCGCCGATTGGATTATTGATCTTGGTCCCGAAGGCGGCGCGGCGGGCGGTGAAATTATCGCGGTCGGAACGCCGGAAGATGTTGCGAATCATTCCGAATCGCATACGGGAAAAGCGTTGAAAAAGTATTTTTATCGGGAAAACGACGCGACGCCGATTTATCGTTCAACGACAAACGAAACAACCGCGAAAGTTCCCGTCGCAAATTCCGTCGTCGTTCGCAACGCCGAAGAGCATAATTTAAAAGCGGTGTCGGTCGAAATTCCGCGCGATCAAATGACGGTTTGTTGCGGTCCGAGCGGTTCAGGAAAATCGTCGCTGGCAATGGACACCGTTTACGCCGAAGGACAACGGCGTTATGTGGAAAGTTTGTCGAGTTACGCGCGGCAGTTTGTCGGACAACTGCAAAAACCGCGAGTCGAACAGATTGAAGGTTTGTCTCCGGCGATTGCGATTGAACAAAAAGCCGCAAGTCATTCGCCGCGTTCTACGGTCGGAACCGTAACGGAAATTCACGATTATCTTCGCGTGTTGTTCGCGCGGCTTGGACAACCGCATTGTCCCGAATGCGATATTCCTATCGGCACGCAAACGCTCGACGAAATTGTCGCAAAGATTATGCTGCATCCGCAGGAAACGCGGTTGCTGATCGCCGCGCCGTTGTTTATCGAAGTTGGAAAGCAATACGGCGATTTGTGGGGACGTTTGCGTTCCAACGGTTATAACCGCGTGCGAATCGACGGCGTAAGTTATACGCTTGACAAAGCGCCGGAAATTGACCGCCGCCGCAAACGTCAAGTCGAAGTGATTGTTGACCGAATCGTCGTGCATGGCGATCATTCGGCGCGTTCCCGAATTTCCAACAGCGTCGAAACCGCGCTCGAATTAGGGGGAGGCGTCATGCACGCGATTGTTGTTGAAGATCAAGACGGCGCAAAAAGCGAACCGAACTGGACGGTTCAGCGTCACAGCCGACATTTTGCGTGTGAAAAATGCGGACGAAGTTTTGAGCCGCTTTCGCCGAATCATTTTTCATTCAACTCGCCGCTCGGCTGGTGTCCGCAATGCGAAGGACTCGGCGTTCAGACCGGCGCGAATCCGGCGTTATTTCTACACGATACAAAATTAACGCTCGAACAAGGAGCGGTACGTTTATTTCCGAAAATGACCGAACCACTCGCCGCCGCAATGCTTCAAGCGTTCAGTCAAGCAACCGGCGTTCCGCTCAACGTCCCGTTTGAACAACTCGACGCACGTCATAAACGTCTCATCTTTCACGGCACAGGAGAACGATGGATTGAGTGCAAAGCGCAGAACGCAGAAAATAGTAGGGGCGTTGCGCGCAACGCCCCTACGAACACGTTTCATTTCCAATATAAAGGTTTGTATCCGACGTTGGAGGAAGCGTCTCATTTGTTGCCGTCGTTGCGTGGGAGATTGGAATACATGGTTGACGAGGTGGAATGTTCGGCGTGTCTCGGCAGCCGATACCGCGACGATGTAGCGTCGGTTCGATTTCTCGGCATGACGATGGATCAAATCTGCCGTCAGCCGCTCGGTCAGCTTTTGCCGATCATTGAAGCGTGGCGACCGGATGAAACGGAACGCAAAGTCGCCGGTGATTTGATGGAAGAGTTGCGTCGGCGTTTGCAATTTCTTATTGACGTTGGACTCGATTACTTAACGCTCGCGCGTCCTGCACCGTCGCTCTCCGGCGGTGAAACGCAGCGAATCCGCCTTGCCGCACAAATCGGCAGCGGACTTGTCGGCGTGTTATATGTTTTAGACGAACCGACTATCGGCTTACACCCGCGCGACAACACGCGATTAGTCGCCGCGCTCAAAAAACTACGCGATCTCGGCAACACGTTATTATTAGTCGAACACGACAAAGAAGTGATAGAGAACGCCGACATGCTCATCGACTTCGGACCCAAAGCCGGACGCTACGGCGGCGAAATCGTCGCCAGCGGTTCTCCAAATGTTGTCGCCAAACAGCGAGGTAGCGTCACCGGACCGTATCTTTCCGGTCAAAAAGCGATTCCCGTGCCGAAAAATAGAAGGATTCGGGGGTAATCGGTCATGTTGCGAAAACTCAAATCGCCGGCGCGTTACGCGCAACGCATCGGCGACGAGTTTTTACATGAAATACGCTTCAAAAATCAACAAAAACGGCAAAATAACTCTTTCGCCCCGGGCGAAAGAGTTATTAAATATTTTACGCAAAACGTCAAGCGATTTTTTATACCATTTTATCGCTTCGTTATTTTAACGCTTTTTCAAATTCGTCTAACGTTACGCAATCGTAGGCAAAATCCGCCAATTCCTCAAGTTTCTCAAGATTGGCGATTGTAAGAATTTGTTTTTCAAATTTTTTTGGAACTCGCTTAAAGCGTTTATTTAGCGTGCGCAAAATTCCTTCTGCAATTCCTTTTTCAATCCCTTCTGCAATTCCTTTTTCAAACCCTCTCTCCATTCCTTGCTCAATCCCTTTTTCAATTCCTTCCGCATAAAGTTGATCGATAACGGATATTGACATGATTTTTATTCCTCTCTTTTCAATTTTTGTTTTAACTTGTTCGTAAACGTCGTGAGTAAAGTATTTTCCGCTGGTTACTAAATAGTACAAATCTTTTAACCATTCTTGTAAAACTTCCGGTTGGTCAAAATGCGGTTTCAGCAGTTCAAAAATTTCCATGAGAATATTTACGCTCTCTTTGCTGAACGCCGCCTGTAAGACCATAAAAAAGGCGCATAACAAAATATCTTGAGGCATTTCGTCTTTGCCCATCGGCGTGACGTCGAACAAAAGGGCTTTCATATTCAACGTGAATTGTTCCAACCCTTTGATAACGCGCACCAACTCGATCAATTCCGTCGGCGACGTAAACCGTTCGCCGCCGTGATGAAAAATGATCGGAATGATCATCGGAAACAAAAACGTATCAAGCCGTTTTTCTTTTCTGGCAAGTTTCAGTTCTCCGTCCCAAATTCGCACGACGTATTTGACCAATTGAAAAATCGTCCACTTGTCGTTTTCGGTTTTCAGTTCAATCAGGATATAAACCACAACGCTTCCGTCGCCGTTTTTGTACGGAACGCGATAAACGACGTCGGCGTAAAGTTTTTTGAGGTCGGCGTCAATATACGATTCTTTGTCGATTTGCACTTCTTCAATCACAAGCGCTTTCTGAAGTTCTTTATCCAAGACAAACCGCAAAAATTCTCTCGCTCTTTCGCGGTCTTCCAAATGTTCTTTACAAAAGGAATCGTGCTGATATTTTTTCTTAAACTCGGATAACGCTTTGCTGTCGAGCAATTGTTTTGAAACCGTCCGCGATTTCTTTTTCGTTTGACGTTCCTTGCTCATTGCAGTTTTCTCCTAAATTCTGCTGATGAAACGACTTTTATTCTACTCAAAATAAAGAACAAATTCAAGAGAATATTGACTGTCGCCATTTTTATCAAAATTTATTGAATGAAAATATCATTTACTTTGTTAGCGAACATCTTCATTTGAAACCGCTCGCTTTATGACGTAGAACAGTCTATCGAATTTTGATCCGCCGTTACTTTTCATTTTTGTTGTTGCCCTTCTGCAATTGCCATCGTTTTGATTGTATGAAAGAGAATAAAAAAGATAACCAAAATAGCGATAACAATTTTGAGCATATCAAATTTGGATTCGGAGCCGGTTGTAGAAATTGATTCCGCCGTCGCCGAAATTCCGTATTCTTCCGTATATTTCGGAGCGTGTTCATCGGAAGTCATTTCGTTTTCATCCAGCGCGTATTGCGCCGCAAGTTCATTGTCGGATAAATAATCGACAGAAGTTTTTATCTGTTGAGAAGCGGACGGCGCGTTTTGACCGTAAGCGTTAAAAAAGTCCGTCGGCTTTTTATAATGCGACGGCTGCGGATCGGGCGGGGAGTTTATATCATTTGTCGTATTAAACGTCGGCGTATTTTGCGGCGGATTGTTTTGCGAAGCGTTATTGTTCCCGAAAGCCGAATTTATTGACAAAGATTCAAACGCGGGATTCGGCGGCGACGCGGCGAAAACGGGCGACGATTCCGAAAAGGTATTCGTTGTTGACGGCGCGGTTGATAAAGATGAATAAGAAGGGTAGGATGCGTTTGCGGTTGGATTAACGGGATTGGCTGAAGAATTGACCGGATTCTGTATCGGTTTAAAGTAATTTCTTACTACTTTGTCGCCGTCGGCAAAATTATTTGCGGGAATTTTATTATCATTTGCCGCGTCGGTATAATTTGGCATGTTGATGGAATTAACGATTGGTTTTGCCGTAGCAACCGTTGTTTGCGTCGGAACTTGCGAAACGGGAATCGTTGTTTCTAACGTTGTAGTAACGACGTTAGAATTGTTCGTTGAAGGATTTTGCGGAGTCGTTTCATAATGCACATTGAGAAAATTGAAAATTTTCCTTCTTGTTACTAATTGCTGCGTTTGCGTTGCGGCGGAATGACGTCGTGCGCGAACTCCGCCAAAGCTTGAAGCCGCCGCCGATTGCGAAGCGTATTGCGACGGATCGATCGTTATGTTCACGTATTCCGTTGCGGCGTCTTCCTGTAAGCCGACTTGTTCCGCGCATCTTTGAAACAACGTTTGCCGCGATTGCAACGCGATTTTTATCAACGAATCAGGAGTTGCCGGAAGCGTTTCGACATTTTGCGACGCTTGCTTAGTAAATTCAATCACACGTCCGCAATGACTTGCCATTGTTGTTTGAACTTCATCGGAACCAAATAAAACGCCGACCAATTCTTTTTGTTGATTAAAAACAGGTCCGCCGGAATCTCCTCGCTCTGCCGGAACGGAAATTTCAATTAACTCGCTTGGAGCGTTTCGTTCCGGTACTTTGAAGCCGGTACAATGTCCGCCTTCGACTCGATAAACTCCGTTACTTCCATAACCGGCAATCCACAAAGGTTCGTTATAATTAGGAATTCGCAAAGAAATCGGCATCGGTTCAATATTCTTCGGTTCGTGAATCACTAAAAGCGCCAAATCCCAAACGCCGTCCACTGCAATCACAACAGCCGCGTATTCCTGCCGATTAGGAAATCGAACCGTAACCGCGCCGTTTGAATCGCAAACGACATGCCAATTTGTAATGATAAAACCGTAATTCTTTTTTTTACCGATCAAAGTTCCCGACCCGTAGGAAGTCATATTTCCTTCACGTGCAATAATTCGAACGATTGCCGGATGAGGCGCGACAGGATTTCGTGATACGGTTGACGAATTGGCATTATGATTCGCGGCGGAAAATTGGGAATAACTGGGAAATGTCTGTGCGAATAATGAACCGGAAACAGAAAATAAGAAAACAAAACAAATCAGAAAAAAAGAATCCAATAATTTTTGCGCAAAAAAAACAACCCGACTTTTTATAAAAAGATCGTTTTTTCTTTGTAATAAAATAACAAACTGCCTAAAAATGTCATTTATCACATTTTTATTTTGCGTATAAAAAATATTTCGCACTATCGAAACGCTTGACCGATTCAAGAAGAAGATTTTTTTGTAAAAAGACGCATTATAAAGCGTAAACAAATGGATGATTTGCCAATTCTGCATAATCATTGTCGGAAAAGTACCGCCTGATATTCAGGGAAATCTTCAGGCGTCGTTTTTTTTCGCTATTATGGACGAATTATCTTTTTTTTCTATTTTATAATTTTAAAAATATGACGCTATCTTTCGCCAGATTTCGCGCCGTTGGTCATAAACTTTTGGTTTTTTGGAATTTTGAAATTGCGCGGATATAAAATCAGGGAATTGGAGAGAGAATATGGAATCATTGATCATGGCAAAAATTTCACGGAATCCTGACAAAATATTTTTGTTTGATTCGAATATAGATAAAAGAAAGTAGGATCAAAACGATGACAAAATAACTTCCAATGACAACATTTCCATAGATTCGAGCAATGAAATATCCGACAGTAATCGTCAACTGAACGGCTATATAAATTCCCGAAACGGCAATGTGGGGGATTTTTAATTCATTCGCCAAGAATTGATAAAGATGTTTTCGATGCGGTTTGGTAATATTTTCGCCGAGCAAGATACGATGTATAATCGTGAGAACGCTGTCGACACCATAAACAAATAGAAAACATATCCATGAAAGATCGCGCGTTTTCAACATAAGCAGTCCAAGCAGAAAAAGAATGATAAAAGCGATACTTATGGAACCGACGTCGCCTGCAAAACATTTCGCTTGGGTGCGGAAATTGAAAAAATTAAAAATCAAAAGTGAAATGATAACAAGAGAAATCAAGGACGAATCAATAGACGAATCAATAAATGGAATCTGACAAAAGTTGACATATCCCAGAGTACCGACGGTCGCAAGACTGTAACCGCCGGTAATGCCGTTGATTCCGTCCATAAAGTTATAAGCGTTGATTATCCCGACGCAAAGAATCAATGCCGTAACAATCAACCAAAACGGTTCTTGAAATAATTGTATCTGATAAAAAAGGAGAAGAATCGCTGAAAAATGAACGCCGAGACGAAGTTTTGAGGAAAGCGGTTTTAAATCGTCGCAAAAACTAATCGCAGCAATCAGAATAAGCCCGATAACAAACCAAATATCGCGAAAACCGTTTGTAAAAAAATAGAATAACACGGCGCTCGGAAAAATAATTCCGCCGCCGCTAATTGTAATTGTTGTATGAGAACTTCGTTCATTCGGCTTTTCGATAATATTGAATTTATCGGCAATGCGAAAGTAAAGAAGTTCTATTCCTAAAAGGAGAATGCTGAAAAAAAGAAAAGACATTGTAAAAATTTATTAACAAAGCGTGCCTCAAGGAAAAAAACCGGATTGAATCGCCATTAAAACCTGCGGAATAAACAACCTATTTATCCTCATCGCTCCGAAACGAAAAATCTTTCAAGCGGAATTTTCGTTCCGTAGCGAAGGCAATTCTTTGCATAACGTTGAGTTTTTTACGGAATCGTCATCGTCCCAACACTTTTCGCAAATGCGTAACGCTTCGTTCTGCTTGATCGAGCGCGCCGCATTCGACGCTGAGGACAATATCTTGCGGGAGCGGTTTCAAAAGAGCGACAACCGCTTCCCAATCAATCACGCCGTCGCCGCACGCGCAACCGACCGCAGTACCCATAACCTTACCGCGTTCCGCGTCCGACTGTTCTATCGAAATATCTTTCGCGTGCATGTGAACAAGTCGATGTTTGATGCGGTCAATCCATTGAATCGGGTCTTCGCCGCCGAGATAGGCGTTGCCGGTATCGAAATTTGCGCCGACATACGGCGAATTGACAAGATTCAAAATTCGGTCGTATTTGTCGGGAATCAGCGAATAAGTCTGGTGCATTTCCAAGCCGATTTTAATTCCCCGACGCGACGCGACTTTTTCCGCTTCGGTAATCGAGTATTTAATCAGAACGAAATCTTCTTCTTCCGTCGTCCACGTTTGCTTGTGTCCTTCGTGCGTATTGATGACCGGAGCGCCGCATTCTTTGGCGAAACGCGCCGCTTGTTTCAAATACTCGACGGCGATTTCCGGCTTGGAAAGTTGACTGTGCGACGAAAGCGCGGAAAGTTTCAACCCGTTTTTTTCGACATGATCTCGAATGCGAAACGGATCGTCGAGCATCGAAACGCTATGAAAATAACGCGCCTCGCTCAACAATTCGCGTCCCCAATGCACCATCGGCTCAATGTATTCATAACCGAGTTCCGCCGCGAATTGCACGCCCCACTCAAACGACTTGTGCGACGTCCGCACCGCTTCCATATTCAAACCAATTCCAATTTTTCCCATGTTTTATTCTTTCTCATTCCAATGGTAAACGATTTAATCTGAACTTTTTTGCATAAATCCTACAAAAACGCCCTCTCGAAGGGCAAAAAAACTCTGAATTTCCGGTCAAACTGACGTCCAGCGGAGTCAAATTGACAGAAAATGAGCAAAAATTGTAAGCGATTTTATTGTCATTGTCAAGAATTTTACTCAAATTTCTAAAAATCGGACTCAAATTGGCGAAAATTCGGGTTACGTTTCAAAATGGCAGACCGAAGCGTCGGCGACGATTTGTCAGATTTCAGGGAACAGGTATCAGTGTTGGTATTCAACACGCGAAAGTACGGCAAACCAATACTGGCTCCTAATACCTGGTCCCTGTTACCTCATACCAACCCTGATATCAAGAAAGCTACGCCAACCGCAGAATGGTTATTTCGAGAATTTTCGTAGAAGCAAAGGTCTCGCATAAGGTATGGTTAAATTTAATGACAACCCTTAGCTTATGGAACCCCGGATATGTATTATCTTGGAATCGACTTACACAAGTCGCAAATAACAATCAATTTGCGAAATGAAGACGGAAAAATTGTAAAACAAAGTCAGATGAGTGCCGATCATGCCAAAATTGCCGAATTTTTCGGTAATCTGCAAAAGCAGACGGACAGTGACGGCGGTTATATGGCGATTGTTGAAATCTGAAATCTGCGGATTCAACGAATGGCTGCTCGAAACGCTGAAAAAATTCGGCTGCACCGACAGAGAAATCGTGATCATTCAACCCGACAAAACCAGTAACAAAAAAACCGACTGCCGCGACGCGAACATTTTATGCGAGATGCTTTGGAATAACCGGCTGCGTCTGCAAAACGGCGAGCGTCCGATTGGAATCCGCCGCGTTGTTTTTTCAACGCCCGAAGACAAAGACGTCCGGCAACTTGCAAGTTTGCGGCGGTACTTTACCAAGCATCGCACAAAATGTATCAATAAAATTCGCGGCGTGTTGCGAAAACATAACCTCGAACAAGATTGTCCCGCGAAAAATTATAAATCGCAAAGAGCCAAATCATGGCTCAAAATAGTAGAGTTATCGGAAATAGATCGTTTGGAAGTAAATAGGCGTCTTGCAATGTGGGAAACGGCGGATAAAAGTTTGCTCGAGATTGAAGAGAAGTTAGCGCAACGTTCGGAAGGCAATAAAAATGTTGAACTTTTAACGTCAATTCCCGGAATCAATCATTTCGGCGCGAGAACATTGCTTTTGCGGATCGGCGACGTCGAACGTTTTCCGACGCCGGACAGTTTGGCAAATTACGTCGGCTTAACCCCCGGCTGTCACAGCGCCGGCGGCAAGACGCATCACACGCCGATTACTAAAGCAGGAAGTTCGATAGTGCGTGCGGTCTTGAATGCGGCAGTGATTCACGTTACCCGCAAGGACACAGCAAATGGTATCAACGAATCAAAAAACGGCGAGGAGCGAAAATCGCGCGTGTTGCGGTGATGCGTCGGTTGTCAACGAGCGTATGGCACATATTGAAACGCCAAACAATATATCAATTTCATTACGAGCCGATCAACTCCAAAGAGAAAAAAGTCAAAAGCAAACGAACATCGAAGAAGAAAACCATTGATGCAGTCAAAACAAAATTGCCTCCGCCGGAGTCGAAGAAGCCGTGTTCTGTGAGTTTTTTGAGGCATAACAACAACGCCGATGGCGATAAGAAAATTCAAACAAAAGAGAAAACGTTAAAAGCAAATCAAACATCGAAGAAGAAAACAGCAGATGCGACGAAAACAAAATCGCCTGCCAAGGACTGAACCATCGGGCGAGGTCATGCGTCGGCAAATTGAACCAGATTCTTCCCAAAATTCCGGCAGAAACCGCTTCCCAAAATCCGAGCCACGTGACAAAGATTAAAACGGTAATCGACAACGCCTGAAACGTTTTTTCCCGCCATAACGGTAACTAACAACACAAGTACCATCAACATACTTGACAATAATTTACCGAGAACGAGTTCTGTGTTACTCATACGGGTCAGCAAGAGCGTTTTTCGGTCTTTTTCCTGCGCAACCGCACCAGCGGCGAGCATTCCAGAAAAGAAGAGAAAAATCACAAGTTGAAGCGGCGCAAGGTGGTGATCGACCGCAAAGTGACGCAAGGCGCTCGCAGCGACTGGGGCAATCGCCGGCAGGAACGCTTCTGGAGCGTGTTGGCGACGTGCGAACAACGGGGCGCTAACGTGACGTCGTTCCTGAAAAATTGCGTCGATGCACTGTTGCATGGTCGTACTCCACCACAATTGATTCTCAACTG
>JAISZO010000135.1 GCA_031269105.1 Planctomycetaceae bacterium
ATTCATTCGCTTTCATTTCATCCTTTTTGCCAAAAATTTCATGTATAAACCGATTAAAATCATAATTAAACCTGCAACCATCAAGATAATGCGAATCACGTCTCCCCGCTGCATCGGATAACTTGGTTCTGGAAAACCATAATGACTCATATAAAATATGTCTTTTTCTGGTTTTCCTAATTTTAAAGACGTATATTCAATTTTATCTTGAATTGGAGGTATTCCTTCATGAAAAGAAGTTGTTTCTACCGTTCTAGGGAAAAAAGCGACTTCATGGTTATCTTGATAAGAGTAATGTTTTTCTACGCGATATGTTCGAATATTTTTACCAGTATTTGTGGTATAAGAAAACTCAATAGTCAAATCACAATCAATAAGAGACCAAAAATTGTTTGGATCAAACGTCATTGTTCCGAAAAGTAATTTATTGTTTTTGTCAAGATTATGCTGACAGCGAAAATTAACCTTAATAAGATTTTTTTCTTTTATATTGTTTATAGATACGATTTCAAATGATTCTGAATTTAACAAATCAGAAATCCATCCAGCTTCGATCATCAATGCACCAAATGCAAACGTACTGGATTGTAATAATCCATGAGTAAATTGACGGTGTACACGCGCATTATCTAAATTATCATTCATTTCGGCTAATTTCCAAGGGGAAGATGATGATTGCCGCGATAAACTAAATTGATAATTAGGATTAATTACCTCCAAAGTCTCGCCATTTTTACTAAAATGATGGTTGAGTTCACACGTTTTCCAAACGGAAATATGCATTTTACTAGGATCGTTCTTATTAAATTGACACTCTAATTCTAAATCTATCCCATTGAAAATTTTATTTTTCAATTCAGCCCATGCTTTTAACGCTTGACTTGGGAATACATTAGAATCGTCAGAAAAACAATTCGATAACGGTATAACAATAAATAAAAAAACGACTTGTATAAATTTATATTTATTAAAAATCATAAAATTTTGAATCTGTTTGTTGTTTAATACTCTACAACATTTTATGTTGTAATAAATCTCTCAAACTTTGGACGCTACTTTATGGCTTCGTGGTGAAATAAATTTTAAGAAATTTCCTCATTCGGTTTCCAAACAGGAGCGTCGGAACGCGGAATGCCGAGTTGCGCCAAAATGCGATCAACGACCGTGTCGATAAGTTCCGCTAACGATTGCGGTTGATGATAAAATGATGGCGAAGCAGGAAGGATAATCCCTCCTGTTTTCGCTATACTTTCCATATTAGAAATCTGAATCAATGATAACGGCGTTTCCCGCGCGACAAGAATCAATTTCCGCCGTTCCTTGAGATGCACTTCAGCCGCACGATGAATCAAATTTTGCGACATACCGTTCGCAATTGCGGCAAGCGTACCAGTAGAACACGGAACGATCGCCATTCCGTCAGTCGCAAATGAACCGCTTGCAATTGCGGCAAAAAAATCATCGCAAGGATAAAACGTTGTTTGCTTTTTCCATCGGTTTTGAATTTCCGTCAAAAATTCTTTTGATGAAAAAGTTTTATCAGATTGATTTCTGCATTCAATAAAAATACGCCGATATATTTCTGTTTGAAACACGTTGGGAAGACAAAAGAGGTTTTTATCCGTCAATCCAAGTTCGTGCGCGATAACTTTTTCGGCGGTTGAACTCGCGACGCAATGCAAATAATGTCCTTGCGTCAAAACTCTCTCAATTACGCGAATTGCATATATCGCCCCGCTTGCTCCTGTTATTCCTAAAACAAAATGTTTTTGTGAAAACGAAGGAAATCCGAAATTTGAGAGGAATTTATTTTCAGTCAAAGAAGACGACATTGATTATTTTTTTCGCGGTGTGATGACATACTCGGCGTCAAATGCTGTTTCAAAATCATAAACATCATCAAAATCTTCACGACAATCCTGAGCCGTTTTTCTCATTTGTCCGATTTTTATCAGATTATAAACAATTTCGCCAAGATCGCCGGTAGAATTAATCCCCAAATTATTTAGAACGACTTTTGCCATAAAACCATACATTTCAATAGCATACATTTTTGCCGCTTTCGATAAATCTTGACCGGTAATATGTTTACCCACAGATTCTTTATCGTCTTGAAAATGAAGGTTTTCTTCTTCGTCAATATCAACGCCTTCCAAATCGGAAATCGGTTCATTAAGACATTCTTGTCCCAAATGCAAGCGTTTATGCGCATAATCAAGCGCTTCAAACACAAAAGTGTACGCTTCCGGTTTGTATCGTTTGTCCTGCTCCAGCAATTTTGTAAATTGATGATCCTGAAATTGACCCACAGTAACGACGCCTGAAATTTATTGTATTTTTGCCGCGAATCTGTAAATTTTACAAATATTTTCATTCGTAAGCAAATTCGCATATTCGCGACAAAATAAGTTATTGAAAATACCCTAACGTTTAGTATTATTTTGCGTATTCATTGCGTATGTCATCCAGCGAAACCGGCGTTCCGCCAAGTCGTTTTGTACTATATTCGTATCGACCAAAAATCATTCTTCCAGCGCTATTCTGCAAAACGCTTGTAACAGTGACGCATGCGCGTTCCGCAATATGATTTCTGCCGCCTTCGATGACAACCATCGTACCGTCTTCGAGATAACCGATTCCTTGTCCAAATCCTTCTCCGACTTTGACGACGTCAACTTCCAAATGTTCTCCCGGCAGATAAATTGGTTTCAGCGCTCCCGCCAAATCGTTCAGATTGATAATCGGAACTCCTTGTACTTTAGCGACTTTGTTCAAATTATAATCGTTAGTTACGACTTTTCCGCCTAAATGTTTGGCAAGTGAAAGAAGTTTCAAATCAACCGGTTGTCCTTTCATTTCCGGCAAGTCGGTATCGTCAATCTGAATATCAATATTGTCTATATTTTGCAATCGATTTAAAATATCCAAGCCGCGACGTCCGCGTGTTCTACGCCCTCTATCTGCGCTATCCGCCACATATTGCATTTCTGTTAAAACAAATGTCGGAACAATCAAACGATTATCAATAATCGACGTTTCCAGCACATCGGCAATTCGCCCGTCAATTAAAACGCTGGTGTCAAGTACGTATGGCTTATTCCCCTTAACGTTTTTCTGAAACTCAACATAAGGAATGATGAAACGAAAATCATTTCCTGTCTGAACAAGAAAACTAATACAAATATAACACAAATTTACAGCCAAAATGAGCGTGATCATTCGCGGTGGTTCGTTCATTCCCATAAGTGGAGTAATCACAGTTTTAAGAACAATCCCCAACGCCCAAGTCAAAAGCAAACCGATCAATGTCCCAAAATAGATTGCCGATAACCAATCTACTCGTTTTCGCGGAATAATAATATCCGCCGCAATAATCAGAACTGAAATAAAAAGAATTGTAAAAAACAAACCATAATCAAGAAAACCGCTTCCTTGACCAATGTCGCCAGATTTAATCGCAAAAATGCCAATCCCGCCGACAATTAAAATGTAAAAACATCGAAGAAGTAATAATCCCATAAGTTTTGTCCTCCTTACCAATTAGGCAAAAAATAAAATGTTTACGTAGAGTATCAAAAAACAAACCACTGTTATAACTCTAATACAAAATAGAATTGCCATCGCTTGTTTTTCAGAAAAATAGCCAAGCAATTCAAAAGTATTTATTTATTATAATCTAAAACCGCAAAAAGACGAGTGTTCTCTAAAAGAAAAAACGAGTTTTATGTCAAAAAGAATATTTTGATATAAAATAAATAAAAAACTAGCGAGATTATATCGACTTGTAATTTTGTAAATATTTTTGGGGAATCGCTCGTTTTTACTTTATCTATAAAATTCTATGAAGTTTTAAAGGTAGCATGACGATAAAATCAATAATATTGCTACAATCGCCAGAGTTTAATAAGTGATTTCTAAAATAAAAATCCAGAAACCTCGCTCATTTGGTGTTTTACGCGATTATTTTTTAGAAAATTCTAAACAGTTTATTGAAAGAAATATCAAATGAACTGCATTACACAATCTTATTGGATTTTACGAGTTTTATTCTCTTTTCTTTTATTGTATTTAGGAAATGTGGTTTTTACTTTTCTTATTGCAGACGAAACGCCTCGTTTAACTGAAATTCATTGGGAAAATAATCTCGATTTTGCAAAAAATCGCGCACTCCGAGAAGGAAAACCTCTCTTGATCCATTTTTACGGCGATTATTGTACGCCTTGTAAAGCAATGGAACGCGACGTCTATTCGCAACAAGAAATTGTACAAAAAATCAACAACGAGTTTGTCGCAATAAAAATCAATACGACTCAAAACCAGCAACTTTTGTCTTTATCCGGAGTGCGATATATTCCAACGGATATTTATCTTTCACCGAGCGGAGAACAAATTGACGCCAAAGTGGTTGCCGGCGTAACGGCAATTCAATATTTTGCAGAATTAACGCGAATTACCGCTTCTTTGCCAAAAACTGTTTATGCGCCGCAACAAACAGTTGGCGCTATACCAGCACAAATGTCAACGTTTGTTCAAAATGCAAATTCGGTTCAATGTGAAATATCGCAATCTCAAGGTATTGAAGGTTTTGCCGTTTCAGGAACGAAAACGCCGCAAACAACCAATCATTCGCTTGCCGATTATTTTGTTCTTAACCATCCAACGGCGTCTCTTGCGTTGACAAATCAAGTTCCGGTTAATTCTTCAGAACGTTCCAACGATTATGTTGTTCCGATTCAATACACCTATTTGCCGTCGCAAACAACACAAACTCCTCAACCGCAACCCGCTACGACAATGACTCAACAATCAGAACAACAAAATAGAAACAAGGATAATATTGTCGCTAATAATACGTTATTAACAAATAACGCTCCTGTTGTTAATAATAACAATAACATTTTGTCTAATTCTAATAATACAAATGTTGCGGAAGTTTTTGAAAGTGGTCAACCGCGCAAGCAACCTGTAACAGAATTGGGAGCGGGAATATCATTGGGCGTGGTATCGTCCCAAAATAACAATGCGACGGAACAGCGTAAAATATTAGCGTTGGACGGATATTGTCCGATAGCGCTTGCGGAAAAAACAGAATGGATAAAAGGAAATCCAGAAATTACGGTAGAATACGAAAACGTACTTTTCCGATTTGCTTCCGCAGAATCTCAAATTAAATTTACATCTCGCCCAGAAATGTACGCCCCTATCATAAAAGGACATGATGTTGTGGAATGGATAACCAACCACCGTGAAGTTTCCGGCATCCGAAAATTCGGAGCTTGGTATCGCGGTAGAATTTTTCTTTTTGTTAATTCGGAAAATTATGAAAAATTCAAAATGAATCCCGAATTTTACGCACAATCACTTCTACAAACGTCAACGGTTATTGCGTCAACCGAAGACTTTAAAATGAAAAATTAAAATCTTTTATTTTTTTCAAGCTGCCGGTTTAGAAATGGATGAAGAATTGACGATATTATCACTTGCGCTATCGGCTGAAATAGTCCGCTCATTGTTGTAAACTTCGAGTTCGCCGCGTAAAATCAACAAATCATTCGGCGCGTCAATACCGACTCGCACTTTATCTCCGCCTGTACGAACAATAGTTATGGTAATTGAGTTACCGATTCTAATCCATTCGCCTTCTCGTCTTGATAGCACTAGCATTCTATCACCCTGATTTATAAAGAAATGTCCTTACCCTTGAAAAACGCTGAAAATTGCACCATAAATATTGGGGAATCAAAAATTATAGTCATTTTAAAAATCGAAAACTCTTGATAGTACAATTTTACAGTAATTCTATTATGGTTATCGTATAAGCCCTCCAAAAAATACAAGAAGTTTTTCGGAGAAGTAATAACCGACACGATTGATTGACATGCGCATTCCTAATTTAGCGAGTATTTGTCTGAATTTTTTCGCTATTTTATATTGTTAAAATTTTTAATTATAGCGAATGCGCAAAATTACTTATTTGCGAGTTTAAACCGAAGTTCTGGAGAAGAGACCAAAATAATTTTGTCGCCAGTTTCGCCATGTTAAAATCTTTATAATCTGAATGAATGTAAGAATTTAACAAAAACAAACGCTCAAAAATAACAAGGAATTTTATTTTTTCATTTATGGTATCGCAACAACGTTACTGTCGTCTGTGTTGCCTAATGCGGACATGATTTCTCCTGAAGTTGTTACGGAAAACGATTGAACGGAAGCGTCGCCGAGTAAAAAATTGACGACATTCGGATGCGTACTCCCCCAAGTATAATCGACGAGAGCGTTGCCCTCGTAACGTTTTTGAGCCGGGTCTAATGTCGCCGGATCGTAAGGTCCCTTCGCAAAATGAATCACTTCGCGCACGCCGTCCGACCAATAACGCGAAAGATTTCCGGCTAATCCGCACGGTTGCGGCGGGTTATGCGTCAAACCGGAATCCCAACCGGCGGAAACGACGTCTGATTTCCCAACCGCCCAACCCGGGACATGTTTCTCGCCAAAGATAATTTGATTGGTACTTCCGTCTCTCCATGTTGCAAACGTCGTATTCAAACGATATGACGTCGCTCGCGGATACGCGCCGCCTTTTCCGTTTTCTGATTTGTTGAGCGGATTGGTCGCATTAGCTTCGTTGTTACAATTTCCCGCAACCGTGTCCACATACGATTCAATGGAAACCGGACGAAACGGATTATGTCTTCCATTGGCTTTCACTTGGTCGGTACGGCTTGAACCAACGTCCATCCATGCGCCGACTTTTGAGACGTCTTCCCATCCGTTTTGATCGACAACGCCGGGCATAATGTAATCCGACCGCGTTCCGCCAAGCGATTTGGTTTCATCGGAGAGATCGGAATCCGCGAGCGTCAACACGCCGTCTTGCGCGCTGTGACGCGAAGGACAAAGAAACGTATTGATTGAAAACTGATTACGAAACGGTTCGGGAAACGAATGAATCCAAAGACCGTACATAATATCGTAAGTTTGCAACGTCGGATGGGGCCAGAAACCGTAACCGCCGACATTACTTGCCGGATTGTCGGTTTTCCTGCCGCGATCCTGAATCAAAATTCCTTGCAAAGGAACATCGGAATCAGTACCGTCCGCTTTATCGAAATAAAACGTTCCGCCGAGCGTTTGCGCGAGCGAATTTGCGTCGGCGTTAAGCAAATCCCAGACGGCTGTTTTTTCCATGTAAGAAAGAAGAAATAGATGCGCGGCGCCTCTGCCGGACGCGCCGATACAAGCGGGCGGAAACGCTTTTTGTGCGTCGTGAAAATGGTGAACGGCGAGACCCATTTGTTTCATATTGTTTGTACATTGCAAACGCCGCGCCGCTTCCCGCGCGGCTTGAACGGCGGGAAGTAACAACGCGATTAACATACCAATAATCGCAATCACGACCATCAGTTCGATTATCGTGAACGCTTGACGCAATGTCGTTAAGCGAATTTGGGGTTGAGAGAAATGAATTTTGGACATGGTAAACTCCTTGTAAATTAAGAATTTGAGAAATTAAATAGTCGTCCCTAAAAAAAGACAATCGGAAACTTTCAAAAACTTAATTTTATCTAAAAAAATTTGTTCGTCAATCCGTGTTTTTTAAGCGCTTAATTTTCAAGAAACAAGGTTATGCGTTTATAGAAATCATTGATATTAAAACATTACGAAACTTTTGATTTTAAAATTTTTATCATACAACTTTTATTACGCTCAATACTCTCCCAATTGCTTAATACCATGTTCTAAAAAAGAACGATTGACATAAATAAGGGGTGTAGTTTCCAAATTAGGCAAAGCAGTATTGACAAAAATCCTCCTTTTTGAGACAGTAACAGTATTGTTACCAAGAAGTTACGTTTTTTCCAAAAAGGATGCTCTCATGAACAAGGAAGCTATTATCGCTGAAATATTGACAAAAGTCAAGTCCGATTTGCAAAATTATGTGG
>JAISZO010000154.1 GCA_031269105.1 Planctomycetaceae bacterium
TTTTTTTCACTCTTCCGTCTTCACTCGCCAGCGGAGAAACGATTCTAAAAATTCCTGAATATGACCGTCTAATACGGCGTGGAAATTTCCGACCGAATAGCCGGTTCGCGCGTCTTTGACTCGTTGGTCGGGATGCAAAAAATAATTGCGGATTTGCGAACCAAATCCAACTTTCGCCATATTTTTGTATCTTTCCGCCATCGCCATTTCGCGTTTTTCTTCTTCCGCGCGAATCAATCTCGCACGTAACATTTTCCACGCCATCGCGCGATTTTTATGTTGACTTCGTTCCATCTGACAATAGACGACCGTGTTTGTCGGCAAGTGCGTCAGACGAATCGCACTCGACGTCTTATTGACATGCTGACCGCCCGCGCCGCTTGCCCGCATCGTGTCTTCGCGCACGTCTTCGTCGCGGACGTCAATCTGAATCGAATCGTCGATTTCCGGCGAAACATCGACCGCCGCAAAACTTGTCTGACGTTTTCCCTCCGAATTAAACGGACTGATACGCACAAGCCGGTGGATTCCCGACTCGCCTTTGAGATAACCGTAAGCCATCGGACCGCGAACAACAAATCCGCAACTGTTAATTCCGGCTTCTTCATTTTCCTGCCAGTCGATCAGTTCGACGTTATAATCGTTTTCTTTTGCCCACAACGAATACATACGGAAAAGCATTTCTGCCCAATCGTTGGCGTCGGTTCCGCCGTCGCGCGCGTTGATTGTGATAATCGCGTTGTTCGCGTCGTATGGAGCGTTGAGCAACGCCTGCGTTTCGAGCGTTTCGAGTTTTTCAGTAAGTTTCGTCAAGACGCCGGGGATTTCCGCCGCCATTTCGTCGTCTTCATGACCAAACTCAAACAACACGTCAATATTTTTCAACTCGGCGTCCATTTCCTCAAACGGCTTGATAATCGCTTTGAGAGCTTTCAGTCGCGAAACAATTTGCTGGGCTTTCTCTTGGTTGTCCCAAAAACCGGCGGCGGTCATTTCCGCTTCAATCTTTTTCGCTTCGGATTGTTTGGCGGCACAGTCAAAGAGAGTCCTTTAACTGAACAAGCCGATCTTGAATCTCATGAGCGCGATTAATCCATTCATTTTCAACAGCCATAGCGGTTTTCTTTTATTGTTAACGATTCAAACATTAGATTTCATACGTTTGTAACATTATGCAACAAATTTCGATAAATACAATGACCGACAGAAGATTTTCCCGAAGTTCATTTCATCAAAAAATCCAACATTTTTCGGGAATCTCTCAAAAAATATTTCACCGTGAAGCCGCGAGTAACGTCAAAAAAACGCAAAGATTTCATAAAAACGTCGCCTCGATCAAACTTGTCATTTGAACGAATTTGTTTATAATGCTCATTGTCGAGATTTTCAATACTTTACACAATAATCATCAGAAAAATCATGTTTGGCGTTCCATTACAAACTTCTTTTGATCTTCGTTTTGTTCTTTTCAAAATTCCGGTATCGGTGACGCCGTTTTTTTGGTTGATTGCGTTTCTTTTTAGTTCCGGCAGCGAGCCGAGATTTATTCTAATCTACATGTTTGCTATTTTTCTATCGCTTCTTGCGCACGAAATGGGACACGCGATTGTTATTCGTTATATTTTCGGAGCGCAGCCGTATGTCGTTTTGCACGGTTTCGGCGGCTTGACGTTTCACGATCAACCGTATTATTACCGCACGCCGAAAGCGTGGGGAAAAATTTTGATCTCGTTTGCAGGACCGGCAGCCGGTTTCATGCTTTCCGCTTTGACATTCGCGATCTTTTTAATATTTCAAGAACAAATTCAAGAAAATGAATATATCATTACGCTTTTCAAGATGTTAATTATCATCGGAATTTTCTGGGGAATCCTCAACTTGGCGCCGGTTTATCCGTTGGACGGCGGGCAAATCAGCCGCGAAATTTGCCAATTGATCAGTTGGCGGCACGGGATGCGCATATCGTTGATGATTTCCGCCGCCATTGCGATTGTGTTAGCTCTTTTCGCTTTGAAAATCGGAAGCGCGTTTTTAGCAATTTTATTCGGATTTTGGGCTTACGGAAATATTCAAATGCTGCAAACGCGGCAATATTGAATTTTTCTCAATGGTTTTATTGGAATCGGTACTGTTTTTATAGAATCTTCGCGTTTTTTTCGCGCGGCTTCGCGGCGAAATAAGTTTTGAGAAATTCCCAGCAAATAAAGATTTTTGTACATTCCAAAACAAAGTTTTCTCCCCCGTGTTGACAAAAAAAAAAGAGTTTATAAAATGATGAAATCTTGTCGTTGATAGGCGGGATTTCTCGTAACTCGTGAAAAATCTGTTTATTAATATTTCTAGAGATCGGGGCGTAGCTCAGCCTGGCTAGAGCGCTACGTTCGGGACGTAGAGGCCGAAGGTTCAAATCCTTTCGCCCCGATTTTCATAAATGTTTTCTTTTTAAGAATTTACGTTTTAGATATTTGGATGATTTCTTTTTGCTTTCTCTGTTAAATTCGTACTCTGCGTTATGTACCGCGTTTCCGTTTTCCCAAAATGAGCTGGCGGTTGCTATTTTTGACCTTTCGTTTTTTTTCTTCGCGGAATTTTCGTTTTTCTTTGTTCCTTATGGGCGGTTCTAATAACCTCCTCTCCTCCTTTACAAGATTGAGAGCGTCCTTTATGATTATCTTTTAGAGTTTTTAGTCCGTCCGTTCCTTTTATTTATTTATTCCAATGACGCAACTTTCGATGTTCGAGAAACAACTCGAAAAAATTTACGAAATCAACGATTTTTTACCGAAACTCTCCGTTCTTGTTGACTTTGAGGCGTTTCATTCCTTGATTGATCAAGCTCGTCGTAAAACCGCAACCCAAAGCACGAAAAAAGCCCTACGATAACGTCCTCGTCTGCAAAGTTCTTGTCCTCAAATATCTTTACAATCTTTCCGACGAACAAACCGAATTGCAGATTCGCGACCGTCTTTCGTTCCAACATTTTCTCGGTCTTACGAGAGCCGACAAAATTCCCGCCTCTTTTTGAGAAAAAATAATATCTTTCCCATAACTATCAACCCCTCAATAAAAACTGAACTTATTAGAACTGCCCATAATTAACAACTGTTCGCTGAAATGTCGCGTTTTTACAATTTCAGGTGACTCAAGCTGAATTTATTGATGATTCGTAAATTTTGCATTTACCGTTGTTTCTCTTGAATCCGCACGGCTTTTCCTGCCTCGATTTCGTAATTCACTGTTCCTTTAACAATCTCAAGTTTCAGCGGAGTTTTCGCAGCGTCGCCATATTGCGGCTCAACAAGATTGAAATTTTGATCAGGCGTGCCTTTCGTGCTACCGTCAGATGCTCCGGCAATACCGGGAATCGTTTCTGTTTTCGAGACGACTACTTTATATTTTCCTTCTGGAACGCCTTCGTATTGCGAAAGCGTGTAAAGTTTCACAACACCGGAAGCATCTGTTGATCCGGCAGCGTTCCACTTACTTCCGTCTTCGGGAATCAATGAAACATTCGCGTCGGCAAGCGGCGATTTGTCTTGCTGTACCAAAACAGAACATTTGACCAACGGCGGCATTCCATCAGGAAGTTTACTTCCGCCGCAACCGGAAACCAAAACCATCAAAAGCAAAAGTGAAACGGTTGTTATTGTGTATTTCATGTTTTAATCCTTTTGTTAAAAACGAATTGCCCCGTCATTTAAGACAGGGGGAAATTTTCCTTATTTATCTGGCTTTAGCCGAAATTTATTTTGGCTAAAGCCGTGATATTTGTTGTTTTGTAACCCCGCCATAAATGGCGGGGCAATTCAAAAAAATGGCAATTCCGACGCGACGTTTCGGCGAAACGTCGCCTACCTAAACATACAAAATAAATTACGGTGTTGTTGATTCACCGCCATTGGGAGAACCGAGTGCGCCCCAAACTCCATAGGGACTTTTTCCCGAAGTGACCTGACCACCGGTTCCGCCGTTGAAATCAATCGTATCGGAAATGAATTGAACACTTCCGTCAAAACGCGCACCGTTTACGCCGCCGGTGTGGTTACTTTGGGCAGAAAGGATTCCAAAAGTATTTTCCGGGTGGGATGAGTGAGAGCAAGACGGCGAATTAGGCGGCAAAACCGTTGTAAATCCTGTGTAAACAGTCCGTCCATCGTGAAAGCGTCCGCCGCGCTGATTTGACGCGATTTCAGTGGTTTTCGTTACATCAGCAAACGTTAAACCGGATTTATAATTTGTACGGTCAGCCGGGTCAGTCAGAACCGACAAACCGCATTTACCAACAGGTCCGCCGTTGTTACCGTTATCAGGGCTTGCAATGATCGGGAATATACCGCCCTTGATTGCCCGCGACGAAGAACTGGCACAAATGATCGCTTCGCTGGCGGCAATCGTGTTACTTGTTCCGTCCGAAATATAAGACATGCCGCGCCACCGATAGATGACAAACACGGAACGCATCGGGTTACGTCCGCCGGTATCATTTGGAACTTGTTGATTGGCGGGCGTACTGCCGTTAGCTTGATCCCACATGTGATCGCCCCAAGAGATCATGTAATTTGTTGGCATGTACCGCATTCCTTTTCCATTACCATCTGAAGGACAGAGGAGTGAACCGATACGCCCTTCTACGGTCGCGTTTTGGTTCCACGTTGCTCCGCCATGATTGTTGACGACATTGTCGTAAACGCTCTGCTGCTCAAAATACGGCAATAGTTTGAATTGGCAACTCCAATGGTTAGCGGCTGTGCTTGTCGGACTTAACGTTCCTCCGGCAGCCGGAAAACTTTGGTAGTTGTCGTGATAGTTGTGTAACGCTAATCCCAGTTGTTTGAGATTGTTGCTGCACTGCATTCTTCGCGCCGCTTCTCTCGCGGCTTGAACGGCTGGCAGCAATAACGCGATTAACACGCCGATAATCGCAATCACGACTAACAATTCGACAAGCGTAAACGCTCGCGATGCAGAGATTTTGTTGAGACGCTTTCGGACAAAACGTCCGAACAAACTGTTTCCGAATCGGGCAAAAACGCTCGAACAGGCAGAAATGCTCGCAATCACACGAGCGAAAACACTCGTAACAACGCGGGCAATAAAGAGCGTTACAGTACGTAAAACACGGCTTATTAGCCATTTTACGTACCCCCCCCCCCCCGATACATTCTGCCGAAGTTCAAGAAAATCAAACGCCTTGTTCAACTTTTTCATAGTCGAAACTCCTTCTACTTTTTTTAGATTTTTGAAATTGAAACGACAAAAATCACAGCGACTTTGTCATTTAAGTAAAGTGTATTACTTGTTATTATGCGCAAATAATCCGCGACGTCA
>JAISZO010000160.1 GCA_031269105.1 Planctomycetaceae bacterium
TTTGTTGATTTTAAGAATGCGTTACAAAATTGTTTGGGAAATTTAGGGTCGAAATACGACAAGCGAATGAAAACATGATTGAATCCGGATTTTCAGTCGTTTGGAAACAGCCGTGTCGATAGCGAATAGAGTATATTTCATCACGAAAAATAACTCTCTCACTTTTTTATTACTATCCACAGATTTCACAGATATTTTAAAATTTCTGTGAAAATCAGTGTCATCTGTGGATAAAAAGCCATTTCGTAGTTTCAAAAACATCTTTTGTTGGCTGTTTGAGTAAGGTTTGCATTGGAAAATCTAACCGTTAAAAAAGGTGTAGATACTTTTGGTCTTAAATGGCGAAGCAATTCAACAAACACATATTTCGTTTTATTCTTTTGTTTTCGTCAAATTTTCAAATATCACGGGACCGCCGTATTTTCCGGTTGTTACGAGGTCAGTATCGCCGTCGTTATCAATATCAACCGGATAAATAGCCATGCCTGCGCCGATTCCCTCGTTTTCGGTAATCGTGTTTCGCGTCCAAACGACGGAACCGTCGGGCTGACGTTGGAACTTGTACCAATAAACGCACGGCGGAGCATCTTCTTCCGGGTCAGCTCCATTGTGAGCGCGGAAACGTTTGCCTGACACTAATTCGGGAAGTCTGTCGCCGTCCAAATCAACCAACACCAACGAATGCGCCTGCGTCCACGATTTATCAATGAGATGTTGTTTCCATTGGTCTTTTCCTTCGAGTTGTTCATACCAGAAAATACCGTAACGATGCGCGGAACTTGTGACAATATCGTTTCGCCCGTCGCCGTTCACATCATAAACCAAAATTTGCGGCGTATGTTCCATTTTTCCATCCGGCGCACCGAGCGACCACGAATGACGTATCCATTCTCCATTCGGTTTTGACGGAGCTTCAAACCATGCCGACGGACGCAGAAAATCAGGTCTTCCGTCGCCGTTCACATCGCCGACTCCAGTGCCGTAATCAATTTGTTCTTCACTGACCAAATGTTTGACAAGCCCTTGCGTTCCGTCGGCTTTCTTCTCAACGGCAAACCACGAAGTTGTTAAAGTATGAGGAACGATTTCTTCCGGCTTTCCATCGCCGTTGACATCGCAAAAATCGCCGCATTCAAAGTTCCCGTTTTTTTCGACAAGAAAAATTTCCCACAAAACACCGTCTTTTCCGGGATTTTTCAACCACTCAATACTTTCTCCATGCCACGAAAGCGTGACAACATCCAACAGTCCGTCGCCGTCCACATCAATCGGCGCGTCCATAAAATCCCAAGCGTAACCGTCGCCTTTTTCATTGATGTCCGATTGAATTTCACGAAATTTGACTTTCTTCCAATCCGGCACGTAATAAATGTATTCGCCCGACACGACGTCCAAACGACCGTCTTTGTTGAAATCGCCGACTCCGCAACATTCGTTTCGGTAGTTGTCGATTTTCTTCACCCGAAATCGCGGCTGTTCCGCCATGACGGAAACGCTGCAACATAGTCCTGCTAAAATCAGGAACGATAAAAAAATGTTTTTTTGCATCATGTTAATTTTAAATTGGGCGTCGTTTCCAAATTAGGCAAAGCAGTATTAACAAAAAACCTCCTTTTTGAGATAGTAACAGTATTGTTACCAAGAAGTTACGTTTTTCCCAAAAAGGATGCTCTCATGAACAAGGAAGTTATTATCGCTGTAATATTGACAAAAGTCAAGTCCGATTTGCAACATTATGTGGGAGATTTCGACCACCCGCTTTCTCTTGCAAACGCAGAAATAATGACAAAGAATCTTGTCGCAATCGCCCAGTTTTTTTGTGAGGAAGTCATGAAAATCTATTTGACGCAACATGAAACGCAGGAAAACACGGTCGTTCACAACGGTAAGAAATATTTTTTTAAGTGTCCCAGCGAGAAAGGATTTCTCGCAATTTTCGGTAAGACGTCATTTGAACGTCGTTTGTATTGTTCCAAAGACGGCGAGTATTTTGTTCCGCTCGACACGCTTGGGGAATGGAAGACCAATAGGCAACGGTGGAAGTGCGTGAAGCTATCGCTTACGTATCGGCGCTGACGCCCACGAAAGAAGTTGTCGGACTTTTTCCCAAATGTGCGTTGTTTTCGCCGTCGGAATCGACGATTAAAAAGATTGCCAATCAAGTCGGTGAATGTGCGGAATCGCAGATTGATACGATATTGGAAACGATTCGTGAGCAAAAAGAGATTCCGCTTAAAGAAGTTCGAGCGGTCGCGGTGAGCAGGGACGGCGTGAACGTTTTAATGCAGGAACCGGGCAAGACGAAAGGTCGCAAACGTCAACATTCGGGCGAACGGAAAACGGCGACGGAAGGCGAGTTTAATTCTCCGACGTCGTATAAAAACGCGGTGGTTGGAAGTGTGACGCTTTACGGCGCAATTCCGCCGGATGAAGTTGCGCCGGAACGTTTGCAAAGCCGCTATGTGGCGCAAATGCCGGAAGACAAAGCAGTCGCATTGAAAAACCTATTTACGGTAAAAACAGCGAGGAAGGGAATAAGCAATTTGAGGAGAAAAAAAGATACTATTGGAAGACGCAAACGGTGCGGAAAATATTTATCGCTCGTTGAAGTATTTCGAGGAGAATTACAAATACTCGGCGGAACAAGATCGGATATTGCAAGCGGAAATCACATTTTTCAAGAACAACAAAGCGTACATGGAATACAAACGTTTCCGCGACGGGGGGCTTACCGATAGCCGGCGGCGTGATTGAAGCGGCGTGCAAGAGCGTCGTAAAAACCCGTTTTTGCCGAAGCGGAATGCGTTGGACTCGCACAAAAGGACAGGTGATTTTAATGCTGCGAACGATACTAAAATCCGAACGATGGGAGCAATTTTGGAATGTTTACAAATCAAACGGGGTTCCCCAAGTTATTAAATCCGCCGCCTAATTTGGAAACGACGCCCAAATTTTGTCTGAATTTTTCCTTGCAGGATAACGTTTCTCGCGTCGTTTGGTTGTTGACTTCCTGCAATTTGAAAAAAAATGTGCAGATACTTTTGAGTATAACAAGGAGCGTCGGTGCGTTATCGCAGAACAGGTTGAGGTAACAAATAACCTTGTTCTTCCATCGTGGTAAGAAAGTTTTCGTAACATTCGCGATAAGCGGCGGACTTATCGGGATTCGGATAAAACGACTGTTCAATATGAATCATTGCGTCGGACGCTTCTTGTAAAGAGCCAAATTTTGCGCCGATTGCGGCGGCAAACGCGGCGCCAAAACCTATTTCGTGCGAGCGAGTCAAACGATGCAGAACGCGTCCGGTAATATTCGACCGGCATTGCATCCAAATATCGGATTCGCACCAACGTCCAACGGTGTAAATATTTCCCGGCGAGGAATTATCGGTCAAGTCGTCGATGATTTGATAAATCAGACGTTCCATCAATGCCGTTCCCTGAACGCATGCGGCAAACTGAACCGGACGGTTGTCGGTCGCCGGCGAAATGAATCCTTCCGCCGAATTGGAATTGAACGGAAAAATTTCGCCGCGCCGGACATTCGGATAAGCAAGATAATGAGACGGCAAAAGCCGTTCGATCGTGTCAAGGTTTTCTTTCGCCAATTGTTCGTTGAACCACACGTTAATCCATTCCGTGCCGGTATTTGTTTGCGTTGAAAAGAACCACTCGCGTTCCGGTAAACGATTCATTTTGACAATGTTTCGCGAATACGGAATGACGTTTCGCGAAATTCCGTCGATTTGCATGACGTCGCCGAATACCGTGAAGAAATCGCCCGGATTTCTGGCGCCGGAAGCAAGGAACGCCGCCGTTTGCGAACTGCATCCCAATACGACGGGAAGTCCGGCGGGAAGTCCGACGTTTTGCGACGCAATAGGCGTCACGTATCCGACTCGTTGTCCGGTTTCCGCAAGTCGCGGCAGCCGCTCGCGGACGCTCAAGTGCATGTCGTAATCTAACCAATCGGGCCAACAATCCTCTTCGGGATCGCAGCCGGTTGCGACGGCAATGGAAGCGTTCGTAACGTCCATTTTTCCTTTGAGTTTGCCGAGAATATAATCTGCCTGATGCACAAAAATAGCGTTTTCGTAAATATCCGGTTCATTTTCTTTAATCCAGACAATTTTTGCAATCGCGTCGGTGGAACGAAAAGGATAACCGACTTTTCTGACGTGTTCCTGTCCCACGCCGTTGAGACGTATTGTTTGATCTTCCGCGCGGTTATCGGCAGCCATGATTGCCGGATAAAGCGACGCGCCGGAGCGGTCAACAACGGCAATGTGTCCCGGTTCGCTGGAAACGGAAATTCCCGCCAAATTTTTCGTATCCAGTTTTCCGCGAATTTGCGTTGAAATGTGTCCCAAAGCGTTACAAACAGCCCGCCACCATGATTCGCACGATTGCTCGCAAATGTTTTCGATTTCCCCTTTATTGTCGATTGCTTTGGCGGTATGATTTTTCGGCGCTTCAAACGCCGACGAGGACTGCGCTACAGTCTCGCCATTTTCTGAAACAACAACGGCGTAAGCGTGCGTTTCATTGAGATTAACGCCGATAAAATATTGTTTTTCACTCATGAAACCGAACCTTGCAATCCTAAATTTTGTTTCTTCTCATCGAGGAAATTTTTTCGCATCAGACGACTTTATTTTTGCTTTTCTGGTCAAGTATAGCATGGATTTTATCTCGGCGTTTGGATTTTGTGGAAAAACGACTTCAAAAGCGAAAAGAGAAAATTGACTGCCGGAAACGTAACTCGCGGGATTATTAACTCATGTTACGCAGTTTGGTGTTTGCCAGTAGGCAGGTATTGGTTTGTTTTCGTTAAGAATTTTTATTACCGAATTGTTCCTAATCCGGTAAACTATGCGTTTTGAGTAGTACGTGGCGCCGAAATTTACGAATCCCAAGAAAGGAGTAGAATTTTTTATCATGGAAGACAGATTGGATTTGTACACGAATTATTTATTGAGTAGTGTTGGTCGTACAACAGCGACGGGGTTATCCCGTTTGCTCTCCGGTAATGAATTTACGTCGAAAGATTCATAACCTGAAGTCAAGCCGTTGATTCGTTCTTATGAAACGGACGAGGCGTGTTTGATCTTTGACGACACGATTATCTCTAACCCCTCCATGGACGAAAACAAAATCATCTGCCGGCGCTGGGATCACCGTCATGGACGTCATGAGAAGGGAATCAACCTTTTAACCGCGTTTTACCACAGTCAACCGCTCGATGCTTCGGAGCAATTGCGAGTACCGGTTTCCTACGAGTGCGTCAAAAAGACGGTTCATTACAGTGATCTTAAAAACACGCAAAGAAAAACGCCAAAGCGTGGTCGGTAATAACTTGGAATTTTCTACGGAAGAGTTCAAAACGCTTTACAAAAAACGAGGGAGCGTGAAGGAATATCACCAATCGCTGAAACAAAATGCTTCGTTGGCAAAATCGCCGGCAAGAACGGCGACCGCGCAAAGTCGTCGTTTAT
>JAISZO010000211.1 GCA_031269105.1 Planctomycetaceae bacterium
CGTATTTTGGGCAGACATGGCGAATCCTTTCGTGGCTGGAGAGATTCGCTATTCTGCCACAAATCGATCTTTCACACAACACCAATTTCACCCACTTTCGGAAAACGCTCCCTGTTCCAAATACTTAAGGGAACTTCTAGAAACATTCAATAAATACTTTTTCGACAGGATAGATGGGAATGAAAAATCTTGTCAATTCTGTCTAATAAATAAGCTTTTAGAAATACTCTGAAGTTGTTCCGAATATTTCGGGGAATGCCGCGACCTTCGCAAAACAACAAGTCGTCGAATTCTGTTTTCGGGGCGTCCATTGTTCGCTTTTACCTTCAGGAAAATTTTCTCTCCGATACAAAATCTCTTGCCAAACGAAAAAAATACGCTATCTTGTTTTATTGTTTTTATTTTTTATGTTACGCGAAAACTTTTTGAAACCCCCATTCTTATGTCCGAGATTTCCCAAAGAACGTTTCCCGAATTGTATCCGAGCCGTACAAAAATCGTAGCGACGGTTGGACCAGCCAGCGACAGCGAGGAAAAACTTGCCGCGATGATTCGCGCGGGAGTCGATATTTTCCGAATCAATATGGCGCACAGCACGCCGGAACAAGCCCAGCCGGTTTACGACCGTATTCGCAAAGTTAGCCGCGACGTGCATTTTCCGGTAGCAATTCTCGCCGATCTTGCCGGTCCCAAAATGCGTCTCGGCGCGATTCCCGGCGACAGTTACGAATGCGCGGACGAGTCGCTGATTCGTTTTGTTCGTGGCGAAACGACAACTGAACCGGATTCGTTTACTTCGACCTATCCGCCGTTAATCGACGAACTGGAAATCGGAAACCGCGTTATGCTTGCCGACGGCGCTGTGGCGTTGCAGGTTATCGAGAAATCTGCGGACGTTGCGATTTGCAAAATCGTTCAGGGCGGAACGATTCGCAGCCGTCAGGGAATCAATCTTCCCGGCGCAAATTTGAGCGTCAAAACCTTGCAGCCGCGCGATATTGAAAACGCAAAATGGGCGGTGAAAGTCGGCGTGGATTTTGTTGGAATGAGTTTTGTGCGAAGAGCCGCCGACGTGGAAGAATTGCGGCGGATTCTTCTCGACAATCGTCCGGCGGGACGGAAAGAAGCGGATATTCCGCATATCATTTCTAAAATCGAAAAGCCGGAAGCGGTCGAGCAAATCCGCGAAATCGCAACGGCGTCTGACGGAATTATGGTAGCGCGGGGCGATCTCGGCGTGGAAGTGGATATTGCTCAAATCGCCGTGATTCAAAAGCGGATTATTCGCGTTTGTCAGCGTTTGTGCAAGCCAGTGATCGTCGCGACGCAGATGCTGGAAAGCATGCACCATCAGACGTTGCCGACACGCGCCGAAACAACGGACGTCGCCAACGCGATTCTCGACGGCGCGGACGCTTGCATGTTGTCGGGCGAATCGGCGGTCGGCGAATATCCGGTTCAAGCCGTACAAATGATGCACCGAATTGCGGTCGAAACGGAAAAACAACTCAAGCGACAATTGCGGCGCGACATTTACGATAAAATTGTTACGCCGGTTTTACAGGAAATTGAAGCGACTTACGGCGTGGAAATCGACGCATTTTATAAACATATTGACGTCGTTACCAACGCGATGTGCGACGCCGCGGTGAAACTCGCCGACGATATTAACGCCGCCGTTTTGCTTGTCGCGTCGGAGACCGGCAAAACAACGCGAAACCTTTCAAAAAAGCGGCATTTTACAATGACGCTCGGCGCCAGCGAAAACGAATTTGCGTTACGCCGTATGAATTTGTATTGGGGCGTCATTCCCGTCGCCAATCTTCCGACAAATCCCGCCGACCGACTTTCTTACGTTGTCGAAGCGGGCGTCCGCGAAAAATACTTGAAATCGGGCGATTATATTGTTATGATCAACAGCATCATTCCCGACAGCGCCACGCGAAACGTGTTGTATGTGCATAAAGTAACGTGATCTTCTTACTCAAAACCATGAGCAAGTGAAACCGCCGTCCACGTAAACAATCGAACCGGTGATATAACTGCCGGAATTTTTCGACAGCAGCAGCAACGCCGCGCCGATAAGTTCTTCCGGGGCGCCGTAACGTTTCATCGGCGTTCCGCGCATAATGTTTTCGACGCGTTCCGCGTCGAGAATTTTTCGATTTTGTTCCGCCGGAAAGAATCCGGGACAAATCGCGTTGACGCGGATGTTTTGCGTCGCAAATTCCTGAGCAATGTTTTGTGTTAGATTGACAACGGCGGCTTTCGACGCGGCATACGCAAAGACGCGGGAAAGCGGTTTGTCGGAATTGACGCTGCCGATATTTAAAATAGAACCGCCGCCGGTTTTCAACATGGATTCAATGAAAACCTGACACGAAAGCATCGTTCCTTTGAGATTCACCGCGAGAATTTTGTCCCATTGCGCCGCGTCCACTTCCAGAAAATTGTTTCCGACATTGATTCCCGCGCAATTGACCAACATATCGATTTTTCCGGTAACTTTTAACGCTTCGTCCCGCGCATTTTGCAACGAATCCAGCGAAGTCGCGTCGAGCGTAACGTAAGACGCGTCAATTTCTTCCCGAGCAAGTTGTTCGACCCGCGCTTGACACGCTTCGCCCATATCGGCAATCACAATTTTTGCGCCAGCTTTTCCGATACCGGTTGAAAGCGATCCGCCCAACGCGCCCGCTCCGCCAACGACGACGGCAACCTGACCGGTCAGTCCAAAAAGAGATTCAAGATACTCCGATGATTTTGACATAGATTTTTCTTTCTCCCAAAAACTCAAATAATAAATAAAATGCTTTTGAAAATAGGAATGGTTTCGTATTTTCAACGCCGCGTCAAAAACGTTTCAAAGAATTTTCGCGGCGGCGGCAACGTTGTTGATGGTTTGCAATTCCTCTTTGGTTAAAACAATATCGTCCGCCGGCGCGTTTTCAGCGACTTGTTTATCGGAACGCGCTCCGCAAAGAACGTGCGTTTTTTCATATTGTCCCGCCGTCCAAGCGATGATAATCTGTCCCAATGAGGCGCGATATTTTTCGGCAATGTTTGAAAATTCTTGCAACATGCTGTTGACTCGCTTGATGTTTTCCGGCGAAAAACGCGGATTTTCCCGCCGTAAATCGCCTTCGTTGAACGCGCGATCCGGCGACAACCGACCGGTCAGCAAACCGTTTGCCATCGGAGAATACGCCAATAACGAGACGTCGTTTGCTTTACAAAAATCAAGAATGCCGTTTTGTTCGATTTGACGGTCAAGCAAACTGAAACGTTCCTGCGCGACGTCAACTTGTCCAACCGCTTGATATTGTTGTAAATGCTCGACGGTTACGTTGGACACGCCAATCGCGCGGATTTTTCCTTCTTCTTTCAAACGAAGCAATGTTTCCATCGTTGCGACAATCGGCGTTGTTTCTTCCTGCCAATGCGTTTGCAAAAGATCAATACGGTCGGTTTTCAAACGCAACAACGACCTTTCGACTTCCCAGCGAATCGATTCGGGACGCAGATATTTATAAACGCGGAATTTTCCGTCCGACGTAATTCCTTTGTCGTCGCCGAGAAAATGCAAAACGCCTTCGCCTTTCTGCCAATCTTTCGTGTCCCAACGTAAACCGCATTTGGTCGCAAGAACGATTTTATCGCGTTTTCCGGCAATCGCTTTTCCGACAATTTCTTCGGAGCGTCCATAACCATACATCGGTGCGGTATCGATCAAATTGATTCCGCAATCAACCGCCGCGTCAATCGCGCGAATCGCTTCTTTTTCGTCGGAACCGCCCCACATCCAACCGCCAATCGCCCACGCTCCAAATCCGACGACCGACGTTTGAATTTCCGTTGTTCCCAGTTGTTTGTATTGCATTTTTTACTCCTAATTATTTCTATATTTCTATTTTGCAAAATAAATTTTTAACGCGATGAATTTATCGAAATTCATCGGCTTCAATATGATACGGCATTTCTCCGTAAGCGAAATTTTCATTCACGTAAAGCGTTCCGCCGACCCGAATCGGCGTTGTGCGGTAATTGACTTTCCGACCATTGACCAACGAAACGTCGATCATATCCGCCGGATTTTGAAAAGGAGAACAATATTTACAATGTTCCACCGTGCGAACCATAATAAAATCAACAATTCCGCTTCGTTTCCGGTCCTGATACATGTATCCCTTGATAAACACTTTTTTATTTTGACGTCCCAGTTCGGCGATTTTTTCCGGTACTTTTCCGTCTTTCGTCAACGCCATTTCCGCAAAATCGACCGCCGTATAACCGCGCGGCACGGAGAAAAAGTAATTCCAAAGTCCGTAACCCGTTCCGCCAAAAGCCATAACGCACGAAATGCCGATTCCGGCAATGGCAAAATAAAATCCGCCGACTTCTTTCGGGGAATCAAGACGTCGATACAACGCCCAAAGCCCAAGCAACAATCCGATGATTGGCACAAAAACGACTTGCAACGTAAAAAACGTCGCCACGCCGATCAACCCCAGCAAAATCGAAACCAGCGCAACGCCGTTGACTTTGAGATAACGCCGCAATCCGGTACGCGTCCGCAAACCTTTATAACCAACGCCGGTTAATGTTTTGTCAAAATCGCTTGACATGTCAACTCCCCCAAAAATAACGCCGTCAAAATTTTATTCCAATTCTTTTCTATTTTGACATTTTTTGAAACAAAATCAAGGCAACTCCTAAAAACTTGTATAAACTACAATTGATTATAAATTCCGATTACTATTATGAATATTTATATTTTCGTTTTCGCAGAGCGGATATTTTTTCCTTTTTTGGGACCGAGAAACGCTTCGGCGTATTCGGCGATTTGTTCCGGCGTCTCAAAATATTTGTCGTAAACCCATCGATCTTCGTACTCGCATTTGTTGGTTTTATACGCGCGGCAGATATCCGGGCGAGTTTCGTAAATTCCGCATAAGTTATTGTCTTGTAAAAACTTACATTTAGAATAAACTAACAAATACCATTCGCCGTCATCGACAAATACGGTTGCTTTTTCATGCAACAAATACCATCGCATGAAATCAAATTCCCGCCATCCTTCCGGCGTATCAATCGGCAGTGCAAAATATCGGCAGCATTTCGCGGAACAATATTCGCAAAGATTTGCGTTTTTCGCTAATTCTTCACGGCTTGGTTTTCTTCGCATGATTTTGTTTTGACAATGTTTTATTTGAGTAACTGCTTCAAATGAAAAGTTTTAAAACGGAATTTTACGAAATCGTCATTATTTTGTCAAACCGGAAAAATTTTTTCTCAAGGGCGTATCAAAGCGTATCGGCAAAAGTATTTCCACAAATTTTTAACGAAGAGCTTTTCCATCGAAAACCTCATTGGAAAATATTGGGAAAAATAATTGACTTCCCGCAGAAAATATTTAATAGACCTACTCGGAAACTAATAGCGGTCAATTCTCTTTCTGAAAATGAATTTTTAGAGATTGTTAATGTATAATCGTTAAAATTTACCCAAAATTCTCAAAAAAACGTTTTTGACGGCAAATTGCCCTTTTCTCAAAACATAAAAAAATGCAAAATATACAGAAATACGCAGAATTTTTAAAAAAGCGGAAATTTTCATTTTATATTATTATCGTTAGAATATTTAGAGAGTTTGTAATATATACGTCAATATTGCCGAGTCGGCTAAATTCATCAATGAAACGTTCAGAATTCAAAAACAGGAAATCGGCGGAAATTTTCGCGGAATTTATGGTGCGGTTTTTCAAAAAAGTCGCGGTGTTTTCTGTTTTCTTGAGTATTTTGATATTTATTGCGTTTGTCGGATGTCAGTTTCCATACAAAATTGATCCGTCTGGAAATAGTTTTTTGGTGCGAAATGAAGACGCGTCGTTGCCTGAAAACCGCAGCATGTTTATTGCTCCGCCCGGCGCTGTACGCGGTAATTCCGGCGAAATAACCGCGACTCCCGTAACGCCGGAAACTCCCGCCGCTGCGCCGATTACGACGCTTCCGGGAGTTGTCGCCTCGTCGGGAACGCCGTCGGGAAAAGCGAATATTGTTTCCAACGTTCCTTACGGCGGATTGGTTCGCGGGGCTTCGCCGAATACTTCGACGCCGCTTTTGACCGCCGGTTCGGGTCCAATCGTACTGACGTCGCCTGCGGAACAAATCGCGTTGGTGGGTTCCGAAGTTTTATGTCTCGCCAGTTACAAGGGCGACGGCGATTATTTGCGAACCGGCAAGCGGATTGAATGGTCGCTCGGCGGCGTTGGTCATATTTTGACAATGAACGAAACCGAATGCGGAAATTTTCTAACGTTTGATTTTACGAAAGCGAAAAAGGTGAGCGACCGTTACGCGGTCACTTCAACGCTGCATTATGAAGGAATCGTGAATCGCGGCGACGCTTTTGAACCGGTTCCGCATCTTGCCGGACAATCATGGGTATCCATTCAGTCGGCGGAAGAAGGAACAAGTACAATCACCGCTTACGCGCCGGACGTCAAAGACGCAACGCGGCGGTCGTCCAACGCCGTCGTTCATTGGGTGGACGCGGAATGGATTTATCCCAATTCCGACGTGACAAAATACGACGAACCGAAAATCTTCGTCACCAAAATCAAAAAGCGGACAAGCGGAGCGCCGTGTCCGAAATGGATTGCGCGTTATGAAGTTATTGGCGATCCGCAAGCCGGATTCGGAGAAAGTCGGGCGAAAGTCGTTGAAGTGATCGCCGACGATAACGGCGAAGCGGTGGCGGATCTGCATTTGCTCGAAGGCGATTCCGGCGTCAGTACGGTTTTGGTGAAAATCATTCGACCCGCCGGCGTTGACGGCGGAACAAAACGTCTTGAATTACATTCGGCAAACGTGCAAAACGTTTGGGCGAAAGACGCGCCGTTGACAATCAAAGCCGTTTTGCCGTCGGCGATTCGCTGGAATGAACAATTCGCCTGTCAGATTAACGTGACCAACCATTCGAGCGTTTCCAAATCGGGAACGGTTGCGTTGGCGCTGCCGGAATATCTCAAGTTGATTTCATCCTCGCCGCAAACGACCGCGCAAACGCCGCAAGACGACGGCGGAACGCTTCTGACTTGGCAAAATCTGGAGATTCGCGGCGGGCAAATTACGCAGATTTCGCTTATCTTGCAGGCGGC
>JAISZO010000253.1 GCA_031269105.1 Planctomycetaceae bacterium
GGACGAGCCTGAGTCAGTAAATCAAGAAAAACAGACCAATCTATCAACTCATCAAGACGACGAAGAAAGTCGTTAATTTGGTTAATCTTGTCCAGCTGATATTCACAATCAAAAAACGAGGACTGAGACATAGGACAAAAAATGAAAAAGGGAAAGGGAAAATTTTCTACGGAATGCTTATCATAACAAAAAAATAAAGCCGGACTACTACCGCACAACGGGGAATTTTTAGAGGTGCCCGTTTGTATTTCGGGGAAATTTATTGCTACTGAGGTTGTTTCGTTGGAAAAATAGATAAAAAGAGGTTTTAGAAAAGTTAAAAGCGAAGGAAGTTAAAAATTAAAAGCTAAAAGTTTCGCAAACGGAATGCATCGCTCCGGGATTGAAACAATCGTTTGCCCAACTTTAAAAATTCTTCGTGAAATCTTCGCGATTCTTCATTCTTCGTGGTAAACGTAGTGGAGTTGAAATTTACCAATGAAAACCTCATTTTTTCTATTTTATTACTCGGAGAATCAAAATCGGTTCTCAAAGAGTCAAAATCCATTCCTAAAATCTCTTAATAATACCAAGATCAAGTGCGAAAACCCAAAGCATAAGCGATAAGAGCAAAAGTAATCCCAGATAACTCAAAATCACTTGTATCTTTTCATTCGGCGGCTTGCGGAAAATCGCTTCGTATAACAAAAAGACAAGATGTCCGCCGTCCAAAACGGGAATCGGCAAAATGTTCAGCACCGCTAAATTCGCGCTGAGCATACAAAGGAACAACAAATATTTTCCCATACCGGAATCCGCGACGCTGTACGCCATTTGAACAATCATCACCGGACCGCCAAGTCCTTTCGGCGAAACGCGGGATGTTCCGTTCAAATTGCGGAGAAGTTGCTTCACCATATAATAAACCAACAACGTATTGCTTACTGTCGCGTTTACGCCTTTTTTTATCGCCTGACCCAAATCATCCGCTTTATCCCGAAACGTTGCCGGCATGAAAATCAAACCGTAAACCATATTGCTTCGCCGCGAAGCAATAACGATTGGAACGATCGTTTCAAGCGTCTTTTCGCCGTTTTTTAACGTCAGACGGATTTTCGTTTCCACTGGTAATTCTTGCAGTAAAAAGCCGTCCAAAAACGTTATAAAATTCGGAATCGAATTGTCATTGACGATTTCATATCCGTCTTTTACTCTTTTTCCTATTTTCAAATTGAGAATACTTTTCGGCAATTTTTGATTCTCTTGTTCCAAAATTGTGATTTTTTCGAGAACGCTTCCCGATGGGACGTTGTTGTTTCCGCCGACAATTTCAGGAAGAATAGTAAATGAAATTCCAAGAATATCGGAACAAATCTGCGAATAATTTGCGGACAATTCTATGTGAAAATCCCACTGATCGGCGGGAATATTTACGGTCAATTCTTTTTGTTCGCCTTTGCGATCCACAACAATTTTTACTTCGCCGCCGCCTGCGAGCGATTTTTCTAAAACTTGCAGCGTCAACAAAAGCGGATCAATCGGCTCGCCGTTTAACGTGAGAAGACGGTCGCCGATTTCAAAACCAAACGCTTTGCCCTGTTCCAAAACCATTGTGATTTCGCCGGTTTTGAACCGCAAACCTAACGTATGCCAAGCCAACGGCGGCAACGTAACGTCAATGGTTTCTTCGCTTTTCTCTTTTTTGAAGGTGAATATTGCGGCGTCTTGCGGTAACTTCGCAAGAATCCGTTCTAACTCGGAATAAGAAGAAAGTTCTTGTCCGTTGACTTTTACAAGCGTTTCTTTGCCTTTAAGTTTTTGCATTTCGGCATTTTTTTCGACCGTCTTATTAAGACGCGAATAAAACGGTTTTTCCGCAAGTTTTAAGCAATTGGAATACGTCACGCCGAAAGACGCCACGAGCGCTTTTTTTCCCATTTTCGGGGCGACTTCTACCTCGAAAGGTTGTTCGACGCCGGGACGTTGAATCAAGAAAGTCGATTTCTCCGACGACGAGCGAATAATCGCTTGCGTAATTTCAAAAAACTCACGGATTCGGTGATTATCAATAGCAAGGACCGTATCGCCCGGACGCAAACCGGCTTCCCATGCGCTCGAACCGGCGACGGTATTACCGATAATCGGCGAGATTGCTTCCACGCCGAACATGTACGCTCCCGTCGCGCAAACAAACGCGAAAATCACGTTCATCACGACTCCCGCAACGATAATCGCCATCCGCTGCGGCACGCGTTTCGACAAATAACTGTCTTTCGCATACAACGCTTTTTCTAATTCTTCCACCGATTGACGGTCGTGTTGGGTCGCGGTTTGTTGCGGTTCGTTATTCGTTTCCGCAAGAGTTTCCGTCATATTTTCCGCGTTTGCGGTAACGGCTTTGGCGCGTTCGATTTCAGCGCGGATCGCGCCGGGATTGTCTTCTTGTCCGAGCATTTTGACGTAACCGCCAAGCGGCAACACGCCGAGTCCGTATTCCGTATCTCCCCATCGAAAACGAAAAATTCGCCATCCGTCAATGTCGAACCAGATATAAAATTTTTCGCATTTTACACCGCACATCCGCGCCACGATAAAATGCCCGAACTCATGCACGATAATCAGCAAATTCACGCCGATCAGCACAAGTAAAATATTATAAACGACGGTCGGAAGATGCGACAACCAACTGGCGGCGCCATCCGCAATTAACGGGAAAGCCATGTTTTCGTCTCCTCGCGCGCCCAATGGTCGGCAGCTTGCAACTGTTCTAAAGTCGGGCGGCGTTCATGTTTATGATGATTGAGAATTGTTTGACAAACTGTTGTGATTTTATGAAACGGAAGTTGTTCCTGCAAAAAAGCGTCCACTGCAACTTCGTTAACGGCGTTCAAAACCGCTCCGGCAGTACCGCCTTGTTCAGCGACTTCGAGACCGAGCCGTAGCGCTGGAAACCGTTCCAAGTCGGGCGGAAAAAATTCTAATGAAAAATTCTCCGCCCAATTGTTTTTTTTTGACGGACAAGAAAATCGTTGCGGGTAATCAATCGCCCACTGAATCGGCAATCGCATATCGGGCGGACTTAATTGAGCCATCACCGAACCGTCGGCAAATTCGACCATCGAATGAACCACCGATTGCGGGTGAATCACGACGGCAATTTTCGGCGGCAAAATTCCGAAAAACCATCTCGCTTCGATAATTTCCAACGCTTTATTAATTAACGTTGCGGAATCAATCGAGATTTTTTTCCCCATTTGCCATGTCGGATGCGCCAATGCGTCGGCAATTGTCACATGTTTTAATTGTTCGGAAGAAAAATTCCGAAACGGTCCGCCGCTTGCCGTCAAAATGATTTTTTGAACAAACTCCGCGTTTTGTTCATTTTCTGTAATTTGATTTGTTTTTGCTCGCAAACATTGCCAAACGGCGCTGTGTTCGCTATCAATCGGAAGGATTTTTCCGCCGTATTTTTTCGCCGTATCAACGACCAATTCCCCGCCGACAACCAAACTTTCCTTATTTGCCAACGCGACAGTTTTTCCGACAGTTAATGCGTCCAAAGCGCTTTTCAATCCCGCGCTTCCAACAATCGCCGACACGACAATATCGACGTCTTCACGGGTAACAATTTGCGTCAAAGATTCTGCGCCAAATAAAACTTTCGTCTTAAATTCTTTTGCCGTTTGATGTAATTCCCCGAAATCCCGCAAATTTTTGGAATCATAAGTGACGACAACGATTTTCGGGTGAAATTCTCGAATTTGTTCCGCTAAAAGCGAAATATTCCTGTGTGCCGACAATGCGACAACCTGCATTCTTTTTCCGGCGAAACGCGCCACGTCAAGCGTACTCCGACCAATGCTTCCGGTCGAACCCAGCACGGCAAGTCGGCGTAACGCAAATGACGACATGAATATCTTTTCTTCCTATGAAATAATTTTCTAACCGCAAAACAGTTTTTGTTTTTCACTCTCTATTTCTTACCGCTTACAGCAAACTTTCAAGCAAAAGCCGCATTTTCCGCAATTCCGCTTCTTGGTCAAGATCGGGGAGCGGAGCAAGATCGACGCAAAGCGCGCGCCGATAATTGGTTTTACTCAATTGAATGACAAGCCGTCCATATTCCTGAATTCCTTGTCCGATTTGAACTTGCAGCTTTTCTTTTGTTGTGTCGCGGAGCCGGACATGGCTGACGTATTCCAAAAGATGATCGTATTCTTTCGGTTTGGAATGACTGTAAATATAATGACTCGGATCAAGCGTTATCGAAAGATCGCGAACGGTTTTACAAATACTTTTCAAAGAATCCGGGTCTTCGCTCATTCGTCCGGTTTCTGTCGCAACGCCGATAACAAGTCCGTGCGTATTTCCTATTTTGGTTAATTGACGTAATCGTTCAACTTCCGCGTTGAACGGAGTGCCGATTTCTGACGATTTGACGGTAATTTGAATAATTTTTGCCGCTTTTGCCATAAAAGCGCAACATTCAAAATTGCGTAAAAAATCGACGTCTTCCGGTTCATAATCAAAATAAATCGCAATTGGCGTAATCCGCCGCGACATGCGGCAAAATTGCACAATATCTTCAAATTGCTTTTGCGATTCTGGAAGAATCAACTGATATTCTGGATTTTTTCCGACAACCAATTCGGCAGCCGTATATTCCAAATCCGCGAGTTTACTCAGCGATTCTTTGATCGTCAAATTGGGAAAGCATCGGCTCGAAGCGGCGACAAACACGACAAAACTCCTTATTTTAATAGTACAACTGTGAAATTTTCAACTCGTAGGGCGCTAAAAACAGACACAGCATAATTCTCCATTATCCATAAATACAGAAAAAACTCAAGGTCTATTCGGAAGCCATAAACGATATTTTTTAATCATTTTTGACAAGGACTTGCGGAAAAATGAAATTTTTCTTATTGCTTGCTTTCCTTTTCGTTTTGGTTATACTTGGAAAAATAGGAATTGTTTACTGTTTTTTCCAGAAAAATCCCCAATGTCCGAATCGCAAGAGATAACAATTTTGCCCGATAATAACGACAACAATCGCGCCGGCGATCATTCTTATTCCGGCGGCGCGTCCGTCGCAACCCAACCGTTTGCTTTGACGCCGAAAACGTATTATCGCATTTTCCTTCATCATTGGTACCGCAAATACTGGTGGATTATACTTCTCAATCCATTATTATTTCTTTTATTATGCGGTCTGACAACATTGTTTTTCTTTTATGGAAAGACAGACGCTTTTTATTTTTCTCTTAAAATCATAGCGTGTTACGTTCTTTTTATCTTATTCTATCATGGTTCTGTTCATTGGCGTTTCCGAAGAGCCGCTTATCACCCGGCAAATAAACCGATCATGCGACGGCATACTTATACGCTAAAAAAAGAAAATTTTACCGTCTGTGAAATTTCAGACGACGATCAGGAAAATATTGTCGTAAGAAAAACAACCGATCTCTTTCAGGTTGTCGTTTGTCAACAATATTATCTCCTTTTTCTCACGCCCTATTTTTTTTGTTATCTGCCTAAGGACGCTTTCCGGCAAGAATCCGACCGCGAACTGTTTGAACGGGAAATTTTACCGGAATATCCCTTGGTAAAAAGTAATACTGGAAAAGGGCTTTTTTATTGTTTTTTACTCTTCATTTTGTGCGTAATACTCGGCGTAACAGGCGGTATATTACTGTCGTTTTGAAACTCATACACAGAAAGAACGTTCATGTCAAACGAACAAATTCCCGAACTGGAATTGAAAGAAAAATTAACGCAATTTTGCGACGACGTTCGCAAATTGGAGTCGGAAATCGGTCGCGTGCTGGTCGGTCAAAACGACGTGGTGCGCGGAACGCTTATTGCGATGATTGCCGGAGGTCATGCGCTGCTCGAAGGCGTGCCGGGACTCGGAAAAACACTGCTTGTACGAACGCTTTCCGACGCGATTAACGGAAAATTCGCGCGGATTCAGTTCACGCCAGACCTCATGCCCGCCGATCTCACCGGCACAAACGTCATGGCGGAAAATCCGTCGGGGCGTAAAGTGTTTGAGTTTCAGCAAGGTCCCGTTTTTGCGAATATCGTGCTTGCCGACGAAATCAACCGCGCGACGCCGAAAACGCAAGCCGCTCTTCTTGAGGCGATGCAGGAACATTCCGTAACGGTCGGCGGAACGTCGCACAAAATTCACGGACTGTTTTTCGTGCTGGCGACGCAAAATCCGCTCGAAATGGAAGGAACGTATCCGTTGCCGGAAGCGCAGCTTGACCGTTTTTTCTGCAAAATTCTTGTGCCGTTTCCGACCGCCGATGAAATATTGGGGATTCTTGACCGCACGACAACCGCCGCGAATCCGCATGTCGAATCGAAATTTTCAGCAGACCGCATCCTCGAAATGAGCGCGCTTGCCCGTGAAATTCCCGCCGCCGACGAAATCTGCCGTTACGCGGTTGATCTCATTTTAGGGACGCATCCCGATTCGTCGCAGGCGGCGACGCTTGTGCGAAAATATGTACGGTTCGGAGCGAGTCCGCGCGGCGCGCAGTCGCTTTTGCTCGGCGCGAAAATTAACGCGATTCTCGACGGACGGTTCAACGTTTCACGCGACGACTTAAAAATCATTGCGCCGATGGTTCTCCGACACCGAATTATTCTCAATTTTGAAGGTCAGGCGGAAAACATTCCAACCGACGCGGTGATTCGTGAGTTGTTGAAAAAATGGTAATGATTCCGCCGAAGTTGTATTTTTGAATTATCACGCTCTTGAGAGCGTAGGTATCTACATAAATATTTTCCTAACAAAACAACCTTATTACCTCATTTTGAATGTGATGTGTGCGGCTCGCATAAAATTCTCCTCCGGTGGGGCGCTTGTCTGAACTCTGATTTTTGTGATGGATATGATTTTGTGATGGATGTAGTTTTTATGATTCGTCCCGCAGGGTAGGGTGTTCAAAAGATATTTGTGTTTACTTTTTTGTTTGTTAGTTATTTTTCTCTTAACCTTTTGCAATTCAATGAGATACAGATTTTTCATGCGCAAAAGATGATACTTTCAA
>JAISZO010000255.1 GCA_031269105.1 Planctomycetaceae bacterium
AGCCATGCGACGCTACAAATTGAATGCGACGACCGGAAATGCGGAACAAATATCGATAGATACTTAAAAATGCGACTTTCGGGGGATGGATGAAGTGAAACTTTGAGGGATTGCTCCCTAACGGACTTGTTTTTTATGGTTCGCATTGGGCGGATTCGCTGGGAAAAGTGATTCGGTTTTGTTTGAGTTTGGGAGTTACGCCGGTTTTTACTCCGCCGCATGAAACCGGTTTTCAAGCGGCAATTGAGTCGTACAACGGACGATGGCAACGGGCGGTTTGGAATCGTTTTACGTTTTGCAATTTGAAGGAAATTCAAACGCAATCGGAACGTTATGTGAACGCCGTTCACGAAAAAAATGCGAAGCAAATTAATGCCGCGCCGACACGTTGGTTGATTGACGAACATTGGCAACTTGATTGGCAAACGCCGCCGTAAGGAACGGTGATTTTTATTCGTCGGACAAATGATTGGGGCAATGTGAATATCATGGGACACACTTGGATACTTGATGAAAATTGGTCGAACAAACTTGTCCGTGCCGACGTGGATTTGACAAAGTACGAAATCATTTTTTACCGACTTCGAAGGCGTGATCCCCAAAATTATATTTATATCGGAACAGCAGAATATCATTTTCCTGTGCGAGATTTTATTGATGATTAACAACTTATAAACTTCGTTTGTAGCACTCATTAAAAATAAAACCGATGACAAAAATTATTCAAAAAACTGTCCTACTTTTTGGTGAGACTTGGCTGGTAATGATTAAAAAAATTCCTTCACGACCAGAAAGCAATCCATTCATTGGTTTATATTTTCCGGACTGGAACGAATCAAACGAAGAATCGTTTGATTCGTAGCGTTTTCGACGGAAACAAGGTTGTCATCTTCAACTGCAACCACGCGATCAAAAATGCGATCCTCTAAAACAATACCGCGATTCCATGCAAACAGCGTTATCCCTTCGCGTTCGATGACAAATGTTGTCGCTTCATTTGATACCGTATCGGACGTTTCGGAAAAACCGCAGCGCAAGACGCCGCAAGGTCTTTCACTTTGAAAAACAAAGCGACGTCCGATAATCATTCAAAGCGCTTAACGCGGATTTTTTCTACAAAAAACAAAACCGCTCAAAAAGACAAATGAGAACGTCAAAACAATCAGAGAAATGAAAAATGGTGCGGAAGCGAAAAGGCGTTTTTCGGTTTTGGGGATAATTTTCGTTTCTTCAAGTTGCATTCCTTCGACTTCGGGGGCGGGTTTTCGGGATTGTAAAACTTGATTTAACGCCGATTGATATTGTTCTAATGAAACGTTTGCCGAAGTGTGTTGTCCAAGAAAGGCGTGAAGTTTCATGTTGCCGCATGTGTCCGCAGAACATCCAGCTCCGTATTTTTCGACCATCTCAACATGCAAATCGGCAAGATTTTTGATAACGTCCTCCGACGGTTTCCACATTCCTTTGCGTATCGTTTCTAACATTACAGCAGTTAAATCTTGTAATGCGTATGGACTCTTTTCCTCAAAATACGCTTTCATGTCAAGCTGATGTTTGTCTTCAATATAAACTTTGTACGTTTCGTCCCAAAGCGATTCGTCAATCGTGTCCGGCTGAATGAAGTTCCAGCCCTGCATATTGCGAATCGGTTCGACAATCGCCGCCGCGCCGCTTGCTCCTTCTTTTTGCAGTCCGCGAATGTATTTGGGATTCCACATCGTTGTTCTCGCTTCTTCACGAATCGCCGATACCGCTGTCGCCGCACGCGGTCTTGAACCATTGCGTAAATCGCTGAACCAAATTCCCGGATCGGTTCCGGTTTTTTCGCGCACCGCAAGCGCGAGCGTATTAAATTCGTAAACATGGTCGAGACTGAGCGGTCCCCAAGTGTTCGAGGAACGCGACATAATCATCAAATCCGTTCCTTGAAGCTGCGATTCTAATAATCCTTTGACCGGTACGCCCCAGATTTTTCCGCTACGATACATGCCGCTCATGTTTTGAATATAACGGTCGGCAACTTGCGCGGAGTTCTCGGTTTCACTTCGGGAAACCGTTCCCATAATGCCGGTTCCATAATTGCCGGACGGCGAACCAAAAATTCGCGCGGTCGAATATTCGCGTGCTTGCGCGGCGGATAATCCTTCTTTTTTGAATGTCAATTCTGTTTCGTGCGAATGTTGTTTGACAAAGTTCGGAAATTTTTCATCGGGCAATTCCGACACTTTAATCACTGCTTTATCGAGCAATTCAATCCGCGAAAGTGCGGCGTCGCGGAATTGACCGGACGTTTGTGCGACAATATCAATTCGCGGTCGTCCCAGTTCTTCCGACGGAATCACTTCCACATCGAAAACAATTCCGCGCGAATCGCGTCGCGGCTTGAGTCCCATCAGATACAACGCCTGTGCCAAAACAACGCCGCGCGTTCGGAGATATTCTCCGCCCCAAAACGTGCAGGCAATTCGACGCGGATATTCGCCGTTATGACTGTCGCGGAAATCTTCAATAATCTGGTCGGTCAACTTTTGAGCGATTTTATAAGATTCGGGAGACGGCGTTTGCTCGACATTGATGGACGCCATGTTTCGACCGGTCGGAACCGCGTCGGGATTGATAATCGGATCGCCGCCGGAAGACGGTTTCACATAACCGCCGCCAAGCGACGTTATGATACTGTCGAGTTCGGCGGGAATCGAACTTTTGAGATTCTCGACATGACGTTCCACCGCGTCAAAAAGCGCCGACGGTTTATCTTCCGGTTCGTCTTTTTTCGGCGCAAGAGCGTTTGGATTCATTCCCATCATCTCCATCATTTCTTTCATCGCCGGCATATCCGCCGGCGGCGTCCCGCCGCTTTTCGGCATGTTTGGCGGCATACCGTTTTTCGGAATATTCATGGGATGTCCGCTTGGTTTATTTTTGGTTTCATTGACTTTATCGATTTTGTCGATTTCATTCGATGTGTTTTTATCTTGTTTGTCATCGGTCTTGTCATTCGTTACGTTTTCATCTTTGGAATCTGTTTCCGGTTTCTCGCCGGATTTTTTTTCTTCCGAAGATTCTTGCGGTTTTTCGTTGGATTCTTCTGTTGTTTTTTCTTCTTCGGTTTTCTCCTCTTTTTCTTCCGGCTTGATTGTTGCAATCATCTCTTTTGTAATATGTCCCTCGAGAACTTCCGACACGAACCATTTGACTGCGTCTTGTTTTCCTTCGGGAATTGCGTCGGCTGATTCGGAATGTTGTGTCGCAAGTTTTTCACGCACCGCGTCAATTCGTTCCAAACCCGTATCGCCTAACATCGCAACGACGGTATCTTGAATTTGTTGTTCCGTCCAATCGCGTCCGATTACATGTAAACCTTCCGTAATATCTGCGTATTGAACCGCTTCAAGGTATTCTTCGAGTAATTCCAATTTTTCAGTCGGCAGCAAAAAGCCGTCATTTTTCGCTTCCGGCGGATTTGTTTTATAACCGATTTCTTTATAAAGGTCGTTACTCTTAACAAGTTGCGTAATCGTTTTGAGAATTTCGTTTTTCAGCGCATCGCCTTCCACCGTATTGTATTCGTGAAGCTTATCTTTCAGCACGTCGAGATCGCCGTACAATTCCGACTTCGTAAACGGCGGCGTTAAATGCGTAACAATGACCGCGCTGGAACGCCGTTTCGCAACCATCGCTTCGCCGATATTGTTGATAATATACGGATAAATATGCGGCAAGTCGCCGATAAGAATCGTAGGCCAACATTCGTCGCTGAGTACCGCCGATTTTCCTTTTGTAAATTCCAACGAACCATGCGTGCCGAAGTGCATAATCGCATCCGCCTGAAAACCATGACGTACCCAAAGATATGCGCCGAGATAAAAATGCGGCGGCGCTTGATTCGTTCCGTGTACGGCGGTCATTGCGTCTGATTTTTGTTCTTCGGTCGCGTCTTTTTCATCGCTTTCGTTGATGATTGCTGTTGACGGCTGTGGCATGAGAACGATATTCCCTAACTGAATCCGCGTGACTAAAAGATAGGGCTTATCTTCTTTTTGAATTGTCATTTGCTTGCCCGGAACGTTGCCCCAAAGTTTGATAATCGCGTCGCGGTTCGGTTTCGGAACGTCCGATTCCAACCACTTTGCATAATCTTCCGCCGGAACAAGTTCAGGACGTCCCGCGTCTACAAACTCTTCCATACTTCCGACTGCCCATTGTCCGATAGTTCGTCCTTGTTCCTGAATCAAATCGTTGAGTTCTTTCGACGATTCGGGAAAATGTTCGCCGAAATTGTATCCTTCCGCTTTCATTCGGCAAAGCGTATTATAAAGCGAATCAATCGTTTCCATACCGGACGCCGTCAGCGCGGAATGTCCCGGCGCTTTGTAATAAACGATAACGATTTTCTTTTCTGCGTTTGGTTTTCGTTTGAGCGCAATCCAATTTTCAATACGCCGCGTTATCATGTCGATTCGTTCCGGTATCGGCGTGCGCAGCGTCAAATTGTCTTCGTTGGTTTCCATCGCCGCAATTGCCGTCGGTTCAATGATTCCGTCAAGTTCCGACATAACAATCGATTGACTCATATAACCGCCCGACATTGCCGTCGGTTCTTTGAGCCAATTTTCTTTTTGTTCCATAATATTGATTGCGTTAAGACAAGGAATGTTCAAACGGCTTAACAATTTGACCGCTTCGTCATTGGCTGCCATGCGTCCGTGAGAAAAAGCAATCGCCGCGTCGGGGTGACATTCTTCAAGCATCTTGGTTGTTCCGAATCCCATGATGCAATAGACGCGCATTCCTTTGTCGGCGAGTTTTTTGACAATGTCGTCTATCGGCTTTCGTTCCAATTTATCGTAAGCGTTGATGAATGGACCGAGCAACGCCACGCGCGGCGAGTCTTTGGTGAAATTCGGATAACGTTCATCTAAATACTTTTCGTATTCATCGAGCGTTTCATAAAGTTTGCTGTCAAGATGAAAGTAGCCGCGTTTCGGTTTTTTAGCCACGTCCGGCACGGTCACACGATGTCCTTTCAATTCATGCGCAATATATTTGTACATTGCGCGAATATTTTCAACATCGCCTTCGCCGAGATATTCGCCGATTTTCTTTTGAACATCTTCCGACAAATTGTTCATTTCTTTCGTTGATTGTTTTGTCGATGCGCCGACATAAACCGCCGTTCCTTTCGCTTTGGCACGATTGACATTAGCGATTTCCTCATCGGTCGGCTGCCACCCCATTCCCCAAAGAAAGAGAATATCATAATTCTCCAGCGACATCGTTGCAACTTTATTTTTCGGAATCCGATGCACAGAATACACCGTTCCTTCTGCGGCTTCTTTATAAGCCAACCAATTTGCGTCGCCAGGCGTTGCCATAATAACGCCGATTCGTATTGGACAAAGAAAATAGTGATAAACCGAATACGCGCCGTATGCAAAACCAGCGAGTAAAATGAACGTCATCGCAATTGATAAGATTTTTTTTAACATTTTTGATTCCTTAAATTTAAGTTGTTGGGTTAATAGAAAAATTTTTATTGACAAGTATTATATTTACATCATCAAACTAAACGCAAGAGATGAAGGATTCAATATATACCTGCGATATTTATCATATATAATAAAAATTTTTGCGTTAAAGTTGTAAAGTCTTTTTTTATTCAAAATCCCCACAATCGTTCTATCGCTAGTGTTGATTTATAATATACATCTCGCAACAAATAATTGCTTTTTGTTTTTTCTCATCGTATTTTCTGTAAATACACCGTCACCTCCATTGAAGTATCCAATTCACCCGCATCGCTACGGCTGATATTAATAATGGCATAATTGACTTCTCTCTCAATCAATTCCAGAGACGGCGTTTCCGCTTCAATACTTCCGCCGCCAAAATCACAATCATCTTCCTCGGTTTGAGAAGATATATTATGCCGCTCGCTTTCCTGACCACTGACGTCCAAATTCGTCTCAAGGAACGCTCCGTAAATATCGTCGTTCTCTAACTCGCTCAACGAAACGGACTGCAATTCTTCCGAAAACGCTACGGTATTATCGTCGGCAACAACGGAATCTTCCTACGTAAAATCAGAAAAATTATCCGACGAGAAACGCCACGTATTCACAGACAACAATTTGCGTTTCTCCAGCAATTCCAAACCAAGTTTGCGCGGATTGCCAGCGTCCCGATTGTTCGTTTCTGTTTTGAACAACGATTGAATCAAATGGGAATAAAATGAATTTTTCATCTTCGTAATCCTCATCGTTTTCTAATATAAATGAAATTATAAAATATTCTCATTTTGTTTTCATTAAGTCTCATTCTAAGAGTAAGTCTTTAACCGGGATTTTGCGTTAAAAATGTCGGAATTGGTATTGTAGGAAATCCAAAAACCATGTTACGCTTCCGTTTTTGAGGAATAGCAACCTTATTAACGAAAGGCGTAACATGGAAGTGAAGTTGCATTATCGCACGGATTTGACGGACAAGCAATGGCAAATCATCAAAAAATTCATCCCGAAGCAAAAGCAGGGACCGAA
>JAISZO010000269.1 GCA_031269105.1 Planctomycetaceae bacterium
CTGAATCTACCGTATTAGGTCTTAATCAAGCGAAGGCGGAACGGGGATTTTGGTAAAACGTTGCGAGTTGCCCGGCGCAGGGTCGAGCGTCGCGAAGGTTCGCGGTTGACTTTGATTTCGATTGTTTGTCCGGCATGATTTTTTTCATTCTTTTGTTTGGCGTTGAAACGGACCGGAACATCCGGATTCCGGCTTCATAAAATTCGTTCACTCGCGACGGCAAGTATAACCGATTCGTTTTGCCGGTTTGAGTTGCTCCACCAACTGAAAAAACGTTGCCGTCCAGTCGTTCACGTTCAAAAAACGCACAATCGTTTGTCTGCCGCTCCGGATCACTTGCACCGGAATCATGATGATCGCCTGTAAAAACGTCGCAAACTCCATCTTCAACAATTTGTCTTTACGACGTTTTTCCTCGCGTTTGCGACCGTCGACCGCGAGCGAAAGAGCCGTCCAGGATTTCAACGTCCACGCCAAACATGCCGTGACAAGATACATCCCATTGCTGTTCAGGTTGTCCAGTGGCGTCGACAACGCATTCATCCCGCTCTTCAACCGGCCGATCAAATTCTCCTGATTGCAACGGTCATTCGATTCAAAAACAATTTCACTTGCACTTTGTTCACGATCATTCGTCAGGTAAAAAAAGTATCGGATTTCGGGAATCAACAATTGCTGACCACGCTTGACCGAGATCGTTTTCCGGCAGATTACCAGGCGATAACTCTTTTGGCATTTCACCGGACGGTAGTCGATTTCGGCGACGTCTTCATGTTCCAGCACGAGGTTTTTGTACCCGCGTTCGATCACGATTTTCTCTTTCACGTTCTCGCGTCCGCCGCGAGGTTCCGTTTTCACCTCGTATTTCGCAGGCCTTGCAAGTCGCTCCCATGCCGTATTTTCCAGTGTTTCCGCAAGGCCGACCAAGTTCGGCGTCGCGTCGATTCCGAATACGAACAGCACGTTTGCATCGTCCCAACGATCAAGATGTTGCGTTTGCGAAAAATCGGTATCGCCTCGAAATCGGATTTTTTTGAAGCCCGCCGTCTTCAGCAACGCGATGCTCTTGTCGACATAAACATGGGCGTCTTCATGACTCGGACGATTGCCGCTGCGATTTTTCACATACAAGATCTCTTTCGTTTTTGCAAATGAAACGATCAACGGATGATAGCCCCACTCGCCTTTGTAGCTGACGTCCATGCCCTGCTTGCACTCGCCGCAAGTCGACGCGATGGCGCCGTCCCTATCGACGTCCGCTTCATCAAAAAACGACTTCGGCTGTTGCGACCAGACGTTGATTCGCGTTTCGTTGATCGCTTCCTGCAACGCGACGATCTGTTCCGGCGAATACCTCCTGCAAAAATCGCCCGCCGTCGTCGGGTCGGGTATCGAATGCGTCCCGAGCATTTCGAGAGGCGCCGGGTCGTTTCGGCGATACTCGATGTGGTCGAGCGCCGTCCCGCCGCACAAAAAATTGTAAGCGAGGTTCAACACATGATCCGACTCGTGGTACGGCAAGCGAACTTTCAACACCGGCGCCGCGTTGATCGCATCACACAATCCGCTCTGCACCGCGACCTGGTGAATCAACGCCAGGCCGCCATGCGACGTCGCCCGTGTTTTTTCCGACGCCTCGAACACCACCGGCGACTCCGACAACTGTCGCGGTCCGAACGTCGCTTGCGTCCGATCCGTCCGAAATTCCACTTCCGCCTTGCGATCTTCGAGCAATTCGTCTCTACTTTTCTTCATCTGAAATCCTTTCTGTTGGCGTCGTTGGTATAACACCATTTTCAGCATCGGCGCTGAAAAACAAGGGGGATTTCAGATTTTTTCTTTCTATGGCCTTTCCGCCTTCGCTTGATTAAGGGCTAGCGGAATGATGCCAAACACATCAAAGCTGCAATCGATCAATTGCCAACCGAATGGAATGCCGCGAATCAGCCCGCAGATAAATGAAAGCGGTAGAATGCCTATACAGGCGATCATCGCGTAATGAATGACCCGGATATTGCGAACCGGGCCGGGAAACGAAATTGCGATCACGATACGGGCAATGGTTTTTTCCTTGTGATGCCCTTGTAAGGCAACACAAGATTCCAACGCAGAGCATCACAGATCACTTGGAAGCATTACTCATTGATCGCACGGCATGAGATTTCCGTATCCACTATTTCGGCGGTCCCAACGAAATGGGGTTTACAGAGTCTCCCTTCTTCACCTTCAAAGTCTCTTTTACCGAACTGCTACCGATTTCCAATGAAAGCGGCGTTTTTTGGGAATTGGAGAACTCCTCTGCAACCAGGGCGCGGCTCCCGGTAATGGGGTCGCCGTACACATCTTTCTCACCTGTTGTGATTGCTTCCGTCTTCCGAACAACGACTTTGTATTTTCCGGCAGGAGCACCGGCAAAGTCACCATTTGTACGGATATTTACGACACCGGACGCATTCGTTGTCCCGGAAATAGACCATTGCCGAAGTTCGGCATCTTCAGGTGCAAGGGAAACTATGGCTTTATCCACTGGTGATCCATCCTCATATTGAATCGTGAGGACACAACCGACTAGAGTGGGAAACCCTGGCGGGCGCTTCGTACCGCAACCGACAATCAAAGCAATACAAAGCAACAACTGGAACACAAGTAATATTTTTTTCATTTTATTTGGGAGTTAGGGAGAGGTTGCCGCATCAGGGGGCAACTGTGATCAAGTAACAAACATCCCCTCTCCCGCTGAAAGGGGACTTCTTTTTTCGGATATCGGTTTACAGACTTCCTAAGCTTTCACTGCCATTTATGTTACCGTAAGAACCCCAAACGCCAAATCGAGTGCGGCCGGTATACTGCCACCCGGGATTGTCTTGAAAAGGATCCGTGGGAAACCCGGATGTGAGAGCATTGACTGTATCGGAGACAAACTGCCCTGATGCGTCGCCCAAGACAACATTCACGCCGCCCGTATGGTTACTGCTGACTGAAACAACCCCCATACCATTTTCACCATTACTGCCGCTACTGCCGCAAGTAGGAGAATTCGGCGGGAGAATCGTATGAAACCCAACGTAGGAATTTCCGTTTCCGTCCGCCCAGCGAGAACCTGTCCTGGCCGTTGCCAGAACCATGCCGTCTTTGAAGTCGCCGCCAACGCCTCTTGCGTCGCGACACTGCCCCAAGGCATCATTACCGGTATCATGAATAACGTTGCTAACTTGTACTGTCCCGCCCTTCACCGTACTTATTGCTGCTACATTGGGTGTCGCGATAGCCTCGCTGATCATCAATATATTGGTGGTACCCTTTCCACTGAGGCTGCCCATCGACCTGGCACCCCAGTGCATGCTGACGAAAAATTCCATGCGGTTACCGGCATTCCCCGTGGGTGAGGGTTGCGGGGCATCACCGCGAAGAGCGCGATAATTGTTCATTCCAATGCCGCCTGTTACGGTACGCTTGCCATCCGACGGACAAACCAGTGCGCTATGGGTTATGTTGAAAGTAAAACCGCTTGGGTCCGTTGTACCGTTGGCAACATTAAATCTTGGGTAAGCCGGATCACTAATGAATTTTTCAACATAATTTTGGATTCCCGAGTAGTAAGCCGTTTGTTCGATATAAGGGAGAACCGCTGCCGTCCACGCAATTCGTTGAAGTGAACCATCTCCCTGTCCGTTTGCTCCTGTCCCGTTTATCGCTGCTCCTCTTTCGTCATAACCTTTGAAGAGAGTATCACCTCGATATGCTGGAAAACGCTTGTTCGCGTCATGGAACGTGTGCATCGCGAGTCCTAGTTGTTTCAGATTGTTGGCACATTGCATTCGTCGCGCTGCTTCGCGAGCCGCTTGAACAGCCGGCAAAAGAAGAGCAATTAACACGCCGATAATCGCAATCACGACTAACAATTCGACAAGCGTAAACGCCCACGAACCATGACGCTGCAACGCATGTCGCCATAACGTGTGACGCCGCAATGCAGAGATTTTGTTGAGACGCTTGCGGACAAGAGGTCCGAGCAAACGGTTTCCAAAACAGACAAAACTCTTTCCCAAACGGACGGAAATGTTTTCCAAACGGGTAACAACGCACGAAAGGACAGAAACACTCGCAATCATGCGAGTAAAAATATTCGCAATAACGCGGGCAAAAAAGAGCGTTAGAGTACGTAAAACATGTCTTGCTAGTCATTTTGCTCACTCCACCCCCCCCGATACATTCTGCCGAAATCCAAGAAAATCAAAAGCTTTGTTCAACTTTTTCATAGTCGAAACTCCTTCTAAACTTTTTAGTTTTCTTGAAACTGAATTGGCAAAAATCACTGTGACTTTGTCATTTCAGTAAAGTGTATTAATCTTTATTATACCATTGTCACTTTAAAGATCGGTTTCCATTTTTTGTTTTTCCCGTAATTTATGGTATTTTTCCATTTCCAAAAGCCGAAATTTAAAGTAGCTTTAGTATATGAACAAATAATCCGCGACGTCAATACGAATTGTCGGAAAATTGAAATTTTTTTGAAAAAAATTTTTGAACTCCAAAAGTATCGATAGCGCAACTTCGAATTTTTAATCTCAAAATCCTTACCATGATAACGTAAGTACGAATTTGGCGCATGAGCATTATTGATAATCGGTAGAAAACCAATAATCTGCATTGAGTAATCGATCCATGAAAAAACTCTCGGACATTGTTGAATCTTGCGAGAAATTGGTACCCGCTTGACGTCCCGAAACGTCAGCGGTTTAATGTCGCAGCCGCATTATAAAAAACATGAAATCGGTTATAATGTTAAAAATTTTCAATAGAAACGAGGAAAACGCAAATGTCAACCGTTGAACGTTATCTCAAACCGGAAGTGATTCGGACAATTAAGCGGCTTGACCTTCGCGCCCGCTTCATTGTCAAGGGATTTATGCACGGTCTTCACGCCAGTCCGCTGCATGGTTTTTCGGTGGAATTTAGCGAGCATCGGAAATACTCGCCCGGCGATAATCCTAACGACGTTGATTGGTTGGTTTACGCGAAAACGGACAAATATTACGTCCGAAAATACGAGGCGGAAACGAATCTGACCGGTTATCTCGCCGTCGATTCCAGCCGCTCGATGGGTTATACTTATCGGCAGCAATTGACAAAATTTGATTATGCCGTATCGCTTGCCGCCGCGCTCGCGTATTTGATGATACGCCGGCAAGACTCGGTCGGTTTGGCGACGTTTGACAAAAAAATCACAACATGTCTCGCGCCAAAATCAAAACGCTCGCAATTAGGAAATATTCTTTCGCTCTTGACAAATTTGACCCCGTCGGGAGAAACAAATCTTGCCGTTTCGCTGAATCAGCTTGCGGCGCTGGCGCGTCGCGCCGGATTGATGATGATTTTCAGCGATTTGCTCGCCGATTCGTCGGAAATCATGCACGCGCTACATCGTCTTCGCCACGCCGGACACGATGTGATTTTATTTCATATTCTCGACGAGGCGGAAATCCGTTTTCCGTTTACGGGAAACGCGGAGTTTGTCGAACCGGAAACCGGCGGAAAATTGCAGGGAAACGCGGATGCTTTGCGCGAAGATTATCTTGCGGAAATGGAGGCGTTTCGACAAAAATTCCGTCGGGAATGCGCGGCGGCAAAGATCGATTACGTGCCGCTCGACACCGGAATGCAATTCGATAAAGCGTTGCTCGAATACTTACAACGGCGAAACAGATTCAAGTAAAAAGATAAAAACGGAACGCTATCATGCACCGCCGCAGGCGTCGCGTTAAAATTTTATTCTAAATCCATCAATGTTTCTGATTCGTCGGAATATAATCTTTGTCGCCCAAGTCTTACTTATTTTTTCGATCCTTGCGAGATTTTATTTCATAGAAGCAGAACTTTATGGTTTCGCGAGGGAATCTCAAAACTCTCTACAACACAATTCTGTGTGTTTTTATTAATCATTGATGAGAATTTTCATTTTTTTTATAATTTATTGAAAATGCAAGTTGCAATAAGAAAAAATTTTGATAAACTTATTCTTGTTGGTGGGAAATTAACCCAAACTTGAATTTATTTTGAAAATTTCGTGGAAATTTCGCCCATTCCTGTTGTAATAATGTTTCAATTGCCGCGACAAAATCGTTATGTTGAATAGAAATCGGAAATGGGCGAAACAAAACAATTGATTTTGGGAGAATTTAGCCGACGGATCGACGAGCGTTATCGTTTATCGTTGCCGAGCGAGTTTCTCGAATTGTTTCAGCCCAAAGACGGCGATTGCATTATTGCAAAAGAACGTCCGGGTTGCTTGAGTTTATGGGAACATTCCGCTTGGCAGGAAAAACTTGACGCCCGCGTGGACTTGATTCAACAACGAATCAAACTCGGCGATTTAGAACAGAAAATGCCGCAACTTCAAATGTTTGGACGGCTTCTGTCAACTCGTCACCGCCCCGTGCAGCTTGCCGGACGCGGGAGATTGTTGATTCCCGAAGGTTTCCGCGAGTTTCTCGGTATTGAACCGGAAAAAGAAGTCATGGTTGTCGGAGCCGCCGTTTGTCTCGAAATTTGGCGTCCGCAAAAGTGGATTGCTTACGTGGAAGGACGAATGCCGAAATTCCGAAAATTGTTGGATACATTATCCCACTAAATTACAGTTATACAAAACAAATAATCGTCGTTTTCGACGTTACTTGATAAAATCCGTTTTTGCGGGAAAAGAAAAAACGAATACGAATCGCCTTGCCTATCGGAATGTCAACCGGTTGGAGGATACAAGTCGCGTCAAACTATTTTTGGCGATTCGACCCAAACGTTTCGCTTCTTATCCTTGTAAAAGCGGATTTTTTTATTTGGTATTTTTTAGAATTGTAAAATATTTCCTCAAAATTTTTAACATCCGTCATGGAAATTTTATGACAAATCCTTATCAGCCGCCCGACCGCGATTTTGACGATTCCCGTTACGAGCCGCGAAAACCGCATTACGGCGTAGAGTATGACGAAGCCCGCGAGCGTTGGCCCCAATGCCCCGAGTGCGGCAAGCGGTTGACGATTCGTTGTCCATTCTGCCGCACGACGGACAATCTGTTTCCGCTCGGCGATACGGAGTATTGGGACGACGACATTGGCGGTTCGCTTGTTGAATATCAACATAAAATCGACCGGCAAGAAGCGAAACGTTCCGTCTTATTTGGCGAAGGAGATACGTCGCTACCCTATCGTCCGCATTCTTGTTCGCGTCATAAAAGAGAAAAAACGCCCGGCGAATTATATTGCGGCGCTCATCCCGAACTCGTCGGCGGCGATGAATTTCATGAGAACGATTTTGAAACCAACGCTCCCGATGAATGTCGTTCCGACGATGTTGACGAAGATTGGACAAACGATTTTTCTGAACGCGATTACGACAAAGAAAGTTTACCGTTTGTCGTAATCTGTCCGACTTGCGGCGAGGCGTTTATTCCGACGTTTCCCGGCGGATGCCGTCATTGTCATTATATCTGGGATAAATCCAAGCCGTTGAATTTTTCGGAGGATGAACCGCGTTTCGAACAACAAAATAAACCGTTGGAACGCGAAACGGACGATGATTTTTCGGAGTCCTCTCGTTTGTCGTTGCGGGAATTGGCGATTATTATTATGATTCTTGCGTTGCTGATTGTTTTTATTGCCGCGTATGTGTTATCATAGACGAAAAAATAAGTCAGGCGGACGAAATTGTCCCCCTGACTCTCGTGAAATTTCCCTGTGAATAGAGAAATCAAATTGAAAAAACTCTCGTATCAATCAGACGTTCTCACGCAAGGCGGAGTCGTTTCTGACGACGGCGTTTCCACGACGCGATAAGGCATCCCAATCCGCCCAATGACCAAAGTAGAAGAGAAGCCGGTTCCGGCGTACCAGCGCCGGTCGTAGTCGCTTTGGAAATATAAAGGAAATCCTGACCTCTTGCTCCGTTACTCAGCGTAACAGTCATCACAAAAACGCTGTAATCTCCAATGAGATCATAACGCTGATTGGCATTATAAGCAGTCGTCCAATAACTTTGATCGGGATTGATTTGCAACAACATATCCAGATAGACGTTATTCGTCCAGTCGGAATAAATTCCCATTGCCGTTTTCAGTAAATTTGAAGAAAGGTAACTGCCGTAAGCGTAACCGGTCAACGTATTAGTCGCAAATCTCCGTGTAGAGAACGGCGGCGCCGAGCGACAACGTTTTGTTAGTCGGTATTTTTTTACTGATCCCGGTAACAGGATCATCGTTCAATATTGCGCTATTTCCTGATGGATCAGTTGGGGCGTCGGGCTCAACGCAAAATGTATGGAACGAAGTTGCCGTTGACGCGGACGACGAGTACGCTCCCAAATCCGCGAAGTGGTTTGTTTCCTGCGGTTTGGAAAGAACGACCTCGCGACCCGACGAGCTGAAATTAAATTTAATTCCAACGCCGTTATTCAATGAGTTGAAATGAGAGACAATTTGACTTGCATTCAGGTCGGCGAATGCAAATTGGGGTTCGCCAACAGCTAACGCCATAGCTGCTGCAATGAAAAAGATAGTTCTGGCGGTTTGTTTCATTTTGCATCTCATTTTTTTAGGTTGTGGTTTTACTAAAAAGTAAAATCGGATTGTTTATTAAACTTATTTTATTCCAACCGCATCTCCTGTTTGCCCCAACTGTTTTTTCTGCAAAAACCAAGAAATTTTAAAATTTCTGATTAACTTTACTTCTTTTATTTCTGTACTTTACGTCAAATTGAATTGTTGATGTGCAATAATCAAAAAGCTAGAGAGTATTTGTTATTTTCGTTATTAGACAAATGAAAAAACAATAGAATTGAGATACTATTTTTAATTCGCGGTAATAAAAGTTATAAGTCTTTTGAGTTTCTTCATGACGTCATCTATCCGGTATTTTTTTCCGGTTTGCTTTTTGCGCATTTTTATGTCGCGCGAAAATTTTTAAATATTGCAATAATATTCTTAATCAATGCACAGATATGAAACGACGTCAATGAGTTATTGACTTTTCCGATCAAAGGCGCTAAAGTAGAAATTGTTTCCTATGATAAAAATCCGCTTGGAATATCGCGTTCTTTCCCATGCCGTTATTGAATATCCGTATTATATTGATTGTTGTTATGATTTCGCTGCTGTGCGCGTGGCGCACGACGTTGCGCGAACAGGTTTTACTTCATTTCTACCGGAAAATTCAACGTCTTTCGCTTGTTCGACCTTCTGAAGAAGACGTCTTTGAAGGCGCGCTCGAAGGCATGACGGCAAAACTGCGCGAGGATAAGTACGGCGATCGTTATTCGCATTTTGAAAATCCGCAAGATCAAACGGCGCTGCACGATCAACTTATCAATGATTTGGTCGGATTGGGCGTGTTGCTGGAAATGAACGAGAAAACGCACGACGTTCTTCTCTTTCCGTTGCCGAAATCTCCCGCGTTGGAAGCCGGCGTGAAATACGGCGATCAACTGTTGAAAATCAATGGCAAAGAAATCAAAGGATTGACGTTACGCGATTTGTCGAGCAAACTGCAAGGCGAAGAAGGATCGAAAATTCTTCTCTCGGTTCGGCGCGCCGATTCGGAAAATCATCAGGAAAACGAATTGGAAATTGAAGTCGCGCGGACGCGGCAGCGATTGCCAAGCGTAACCGGCGACCGCTTCAGTCGCGACGGAACGTGGAATTATACGCTTGAAACCGCGCCGGAAATCGGTTATCTCGGAATCCGCACAACATTCAGCGACACGACCGCCGAAGAAGTACGGCAAGCTCTTGAATCGTTGGAGAAAACCAACGCGAAGGGCGTGATTCTTGATTTGCGGAACAATCTTGGCGGATATTTGAACGCGGCAATCGACGTTTGTAATCTTTTTCTCAACGAAGGAATTATCGTTTCGACCACAACGGAAATCGTATTAGGCGACGCGCCGACCGAAAAGCCGGGATTTTCTGAAATCGTTCTCTCCGCCGCCAAACGCGCAATTTGGCATAAACCGGTTGTCGTGTTGATCAATCAAGACAGCGCGAGCGCTGCGGAAATTGTCGCCGCATGTTTGCAGGATCATCAGATTGCAACAGTAGTCGGCTCGCGCTCTTACGGCAAAGGAACGGTGCAAGAAATGGCAGAATTGCCGTTTCAATTGGGAACGGTTCGTTTAACCAAAGCCCAGTATCTTCGTCCGTCGCGAAAAAATATCAACCGGACGCCAACGATGACCGACGCCGATACTTGGGGCGTTACGCCAAACGACGATTGTACGGTTGATTTAACGCCGCGTCAGGAAAACGCTTTGAATCGCCTGCGGAAGTTGCGAATGATTGTTCCGCAAAAAGATTTTTTCAAACAAACGGAACAATTGCTTCAACGGATTCGCGCCGAAGAATCAGAACTCTCCAACGGCGAAAAGAAATTCGACGCCGACGCGAAAAATCCGAAAGAAACCGAGCGGCAAGAACCGTCGGAATTGATCGGAAACGCTCCGTATTACGATCCGCAACTCGATAAAGCGGCGGAATGTTTGCGGAATAAAATTAATGAATAAAACAGAGGAATTTACTTATGACAGCTCATAATTTTTTGATAACTTTGACGACGTTGATATTCTCCGTTTCCGCGATTCTTTCGGCGCAGGAAACGGTGGTTGTTGAAGGAACTCCCGGACTTCCCGCGTCCGGTAAACGAGTCGTGTTGCTGGCGGGCGACGAGGAATACCGGAGCGAAGAAATGCTGACGCAAATGGCGAGGATTCTCGCAAAACGTCACGGAATGACTTGCACGGTTTTGTATTCTATCAACCCGAAAACGCAGGAGATTGATCCGAATACGCCCGATAATATTCCCGGTTTGGAATTGCTCGACAAGGCGGATTTGATGATCGTCTTTCTTCGATTCCGCAATCTTCCCGACGAACAAATGGATTGCATCGTCAAATATCTTGAGTCGGGACGTCCGGTGTTGGGAATTCGTCCGTCAGTTGTCGCGTTTGCGATTCCGGCGGGTCGCAAGTGGTCGCAATACGGTTGGCAAACCGGAAAAGGCGAGTGGCAAGGCGGATTTGGGCGGCGAGTTCTTGGCGAAACGTGGATTAGTCATCACGGCAATCACAAAGTCGAGGCGACGCGCGGCGAGATTGTTTCCGGTCGGGAAAAACATCCGATTGTTACCGGATGCCGCGATATTTTTGGTACGACAGACGTTTATACGGTGCGTTTACCGCTTCCCGGCGACGCTCAGCCGCTTGTGTTGGGAACCGTTCTCAAGGGATTAAATCCCGAAGATCCGCCGGTGGACAACGAAAAAAACAATCCGAAAATGCCGATTCTCTGGACAAAATCGTATTGCGTGGACAACGGAAAAACAGGTCTTGCGGTAACTTCTACGATAGGAGCCGGAAACGATTTTCTTTCCGAAGGCGTGCGGCGGCTTCTCGTCAATTCCTGCTATTGGTTGCTTCAAATGCCGGATAAAATTTCGCCGGAACTTTCGGTCGATTTTGTCGGAGAATATCAACCGCTCGATTTCGGTTTCAACATTTTTCGCAAAGGTCTTACGACAAGCGACGTGATTCAACATAAAACGCCGTTTTGAAAAAAGAAAAACGATAACATTTCAGTCGAATTTTTCATAAGGTCTTGTCATCGTTTCAATAAACATTAGAAAGCGTTCAATGAATAGAAATCGCGCGCGACGTAAAATCGGTAAATGCTCCTTGCGTACTGCGAAGATCGATTCGTAAAAAGAAAGGAGATTCATCCACCGGCGTGATGGTCCAAAAGTATTCGCCGGAATTATTTAAGTCAAAAACAATAGGACGCCAAGGACCATATTTGGTTGTTGAACGATACAAATCAACTTTACTTCCAAAAAACACGGCGTCTCCCGAAACCCATCGAACAAGAATACACGGTTGATTGTTGAAACTTGTTGCTATCTCTATTGAAACGATTTTTCCGGGAAAGATAATTTCCGGCTTGTTTTTTTCCGCATTTTCAGTTGAAATAATTGCGGTATTGGGCGGTATAATATTGGAATTTTCCCCGTTTTCATTTGTTGACGCCAAAACCTCCGCAATGACTTGAGGTTGTTGAACGGAAGCGGATAAGACTTGATTGTCTTTTTTTTCTGAAACGTTTGCCGATACGCCATTCGCAATACGCGGCATAACTCTGGCGGAAACCGGTTGCGGCGCGTTTCCTAAACTACGCAGCATGTTATCAAGTTCGTTTTCTATTGTTTCATTAACCGCAGCAGAAACGCCGGACGACGCGATCGGCGAAACAAACGTTCCCGGAATCGGCGCAACATTGGTTGCGGAAAAACCGTCATTCGTATATTGTCGCGGTTTGTAAGACGGTACGACAAGAGGTTGCGGCGGAGTCATGGCGGCGGCAGTTGTTGCGTCTGCGTTTGAAGATTCCGTTGTTGAAGCAAGAGCCAATCGAGAATCGCCATTTGTGATCTTATTTTCATTTTTAAGATTCAATTGCGTTGTAAAAATTTCTTTGTTTTTAGCAAGGTCTTCGAGTTCGCAACGAATTTCAACAGAAAACGCTTCGTGATTCGGCCAAAATTTCGCATAACCTGTTTCACGGTTGCCAACGGTTGTTGTATTTTTCGGATCGGCAGCCAACGCCATCCAATTTGTGCCGGAATCGTAACTCAACGAAATCGCAACGTTATTGGATTTCAGCGACAAATCCTCCGCGATCCACTCGACAACAACTTCTCCCGAATCGTTTTTTTTAGCGCTTGTAATCAGTTTAGGAGGCGTTGTATCCACGCGAACACGCGCTTGCGGAATTTTGCCTATTTGTTTAATGCTGCCGTTTTTGCTAACCGTCCGAAACGCAAACCAATACTCTCCTTCCGACGGAGCGTTGAATTCAAATTTTTCTTGCGTAACGTCAATTTTTGTACAAGAATGCCAATTTTTTCCTTCATTCGGCGAATAAAGCAATTCAACGGCAACAACGGAATCTTTATCATGATCGTTCAGTTGAATCGGAATAGAAAATTGCGTTAATCGCGTAATTTTTAATTCATTGTTTGTTGAAGACGCGAGAGGAATTGCTGTTTTATTTTGCGGTTCTTCTTTGTTTTGCCATGAATCCAAAGCCGTCGTTTGCGCGTGAGCAATCATAAAATTGCACGCCCAAACAAGTATTATCATGAAAAAAAACGACCGACGAATCATTTTGTTATAAAACTCAAAAGCAAAAGAATTGAATTTATCACACATAAACCAGCCAACGACGCAAATCGTCTCGTCGTTTATCATCGACCTTAAAATCCTCGTTTTTCAGCGAAAACCGAAAAGATCGAAACATTCCGATAAACAAACTTTATCGCAATTTATCACATTTGACGATTTTGCCCATAGGAATTTTCCATGTTTCGCCGCCTCCGCGAGAGTCAATATTTTAAGCGTAAAAGTATAAAAAGATAACATACCTTTCTTACTTTAAAATTCAGTTTTTGTTTTTATTGTTTTGAACACGGAAATTACGAAATAATACGGAATTTTTAGTGATTTTTTCTGTGTATTTCATGCGTTCCATGTTCAAAAATCGAAATTTCAAGTAGGATGAGTATAAGTCAATTTGTTTTATTATCTTTTTGCTACTGAGGTTGTTTTGTTAAGAAATAAGGAAGATGAGGTTTTCATTGGCAGACCGGAGCGTTGGCGACGGTTTGGATAAGTGAAAAGTTTCGCAAGCGGAATTTTTAACTTTGTGATGAAAACAATCCTTTGTCAAACTTTAAAAATTCTTCGTGAACCTCTTTGTGATTCTTCGTTTTTTCGTGGTGAAAAAGATTGCGGCTTCGTAGTGAAAAAAGAATAATAAAAAAATATTTTCAAAAAAATTCCAATTTTCCGACAATTCGTATTGACGTCGCGGATTATTTGCGCATAATGAAGATTAATACACTTTACTGAATTGACAAAGTCGCTGTGATTTTTGTCGTTTTAGTTTCAAAAAACCTTAAAAATGTAGAAGGAGTTTCGACTATGAAAAAGTTGAACAAGGCGTTTGATTTTCTTGAACTTCGGCAGAATGTATCGGGGGGGGGGGTACGCAATATGGCTAACAAGCCGTGTTTTGCATACTGTAACCCTCTTTTTTGCCCGCGTTATTACGAGTATTTTTGCCCGTATAATTGCGTGCATTTCTCTCCTTTCGTGCGCTTTTGCCCGTTTTGGAAAACAATCTTTGATTCGTCGGGCGTTTACGCTGGTCGAATTGCTCGTTGTGATTGCGATTATCGGCGTGTTAAT
>JAISZO010000388.1 GCA_031269105.1 Planctomycetaceae bacterium
CTCCATTAATAAGGTTGCTATTCCTCAAAAACGGAAGCGTAACATGGTTTTGTGTTTTCCTACAATACCAATTCCGGATTTTTTAATACAAAAAAGCCGGTTAAAGACTTACTCTTAGAATGATCAACTATTTTTTCATTTTATCCGTTTGTTCGCGTTTTTTCCAGATATTGCAAAATTTTTCTCGCCGCGAAAACGCAAAATTTTCATTGCAAAGTTGCGAAGCGCCGCGAAAATTTCACGAAAGATTTTTTAAGTTGGTCGCCAACCCGAAACGTCAGCGAGAAGGAAACCGCCGCTCCGTTCCGGCTGACGTCGGGGATTAAAGTATTCTTTGACAAGAAGCGGCGTTTCTGTTTTTTCGGTTCAACGACCGTTAATCGTTGTCCGCGATTTTCACTTTTAACTCGTCGGAATTTCCTTTTAATTCCGGGGCGTACATCGCTTCGATTTTCGCCGGAAGAGCGCTGAAGAAACCGGGTTGTTCGGCGCGCATCCGGTAACTTACGCTGCGAGTTCCCTGCCGCAAACGATAGACAAAAAACGTTACGCGGGCGTCGCGGTATTCGACATACGCGCCAAGCGGATTGCCGTTGTAACCGCTTCGTACCTCAACCGGTTCAAAGCCCGCCGGTTTCATGTCCTCAATCATCAGCGACTCGTAATCGTTTTTGCTTTCGACAATCAATTCGATTTCAACGAGCCGACCGCTTTTCACTTCGGCAAGATTCTCAATCGGCGTCTTGTCGTACTTTTCTACTTTCTGCGAAACGACGCGACCGTCTTTCCCGGCGACGTTTTTCGACTTGTCGGCGGGCGTCAAAAGCCAGTAACGCCGCTGCACTTTCACTTCCAATCCGGCGGCGGCAATCTGATCTTCCAGCGTGAAATTTTCGAGATGCGCATTGAAATAAACCGCGCCGGTTCCTTTTCGGCGGATTTCAATCTCATGCGTTCCGTCGGCAACGTCCGTTCCTTCGAGAACAAACGTATTATCAATCGTCAGCATATTTTCCGGCGTGATTTTCACCGTCTTAACGGTTTGACCGTCAAGCAGAACGTCAACCGTCATATCCGGTTTGGATTCGCCGGTCGTCCGCAGATACTCTGCAAACGCTTCAATACAAAGAGCCGTGTCGCGCGTTGAGTTCCAATAGGTCGCGTGTTTACGATTGTTGAGCAGCCATTTGACCAATCGCGGAGCAACTTCCGATTTCGGATTCATTCGCATCAGCAGTTTGAGATAAAACGCCTGCGTTTCAAACTCGCTACCGTACCAATACCACCAATGCCAATTTTTGATACCGCCGAGATTCAGCCATGCCGTCTGATTCTCGTCGTCCTGTTCGAGATATTGTTCGATCATACGAAGGCATGTTTGCGCGCGTTCTTTGTCAGAATCGTTTCCCCGCTGTTGCAGAGCGATTCCGTACATGGCGACGCCGTAAAGCGACAGCTTCGTCCGATCGCGCCAGAGATAATCCCGCATTTCTTGTAATTCCGGCGACGTCGCTCCCAAACGAGCGGAATCCGACAAGATCATACAAACAAGAGCGTCTTCGTTATCGGCATATTGTTTCCATTCCGTTTTTTTACGCCGTTCTTCGGGCAACTCCGCGTTTTTCAAAAGTTGCACCTGTTTTTTCTGGTATTGGATTAACCACGCTTCGCCGCGCTCAATCGCGTTTTCATTAACTTTCACGTCGTTTTGCCGCGCGAGACGTAAACCGCGAACCACCTGCGCGGTTGTGTGCGGATAAGATTGTTCGCCGTAACCGCTGAACCAACCCCAACCGCCGTCGCTCAACTGCATTTCGGTAAGACGTTTCACGCCGGTTTCGACCATTTTCCGCACTTCGTCGGCGTTGTACACCGGGTTTTGTTCGGGATACTTTTTGCGTTTCCATTGTTCGGCGCGTTTTGCCGGATCGCCGAGTTCCTGCGCGTTCAGATTCGCGTGCGACTTTTCAAGAACGGCAAAATCGACGCCGGAATCGAGTAAAATCTTTTGCGTAATGACGGTCGGCAAAAAGCGATTGAGCGTTTGTTCCGTGCAGCCGTAAGGATAGTCGGCAAGATACGGCAGCGCGTCGATCATTGCGCCGGCAAGCGTCGGCGAGAATCGCACGGTCAGTTTCGATTGTTCCGCGATACGCTCGGCGGGAACTTTTATCGCGATCTTTCCCGACGAATCGTTCGAACGAATCACGCCGCTGAACGCCTCTTGTTTCAACATTCCATGCACCTGAACCGGAAATGTTATTTGCATCGCGTCCGATTCTTCGTCGGTCAGCGCTTTCATCCGCACAACCGCGTCGCCGACTTCTTTCGCTTCGATAAGCCAATCAACGCGGGCTTCGCCATTTGCGGCAATGACAATATTTTTCACAAGTTCATTTTGCTTCGGCACAAGTTGATTTCCGTCAATTTCCAACGACACTTGCGTCTTCTTTTCCGACGACAAATAATTATGCACGTTTGCCGTGAGAAGAATTTGATCTTTCTGCGTAAGAAATCGCGGCGTTTGCATTCGAATTATCAAATCTTTTCGCGTGATCACGTCGGTTGTCGCGTAGCCGACCTGCGTGCCGGCAGCCATCGACCAAACGTTGACTTTCCACGTCGTCAGATTTTCCGGCATGTTGAGTTCAACCTGCGCAATTCCGTCATGGTTCGTTTCCACCGCTCCGACCCAAATCGCGGTATCGGCAAAATCTTTTCGTATCGCCGCTTCGACAAACGGTTCTTGTCCCAGGTTGTTTGAGACGCCGTTTATTAACAAATTCGCCGGTTTTCCTACAGCCAGTTCTTCTTTAGCCGGTTCTTCGAGAGAGTCTATGCGTTGCTTCATCGAAACGGAATTTTTATTAGCGCTAACATAATCGCTTTTATATAATGATTTTGTTTTTGCTGTTGAAGCGCCGGACAAAGGCATAGCCCTGCCCAAGACGACGAATATCTCGTTGTTGACAGGAATAAAATTGCCGAACAATCCGAGCGTTATCATTGACGGTTTATTCGGTTGCGTCATGTTATAGGAAAGCAAACGCTGCAAATTGCTTTGCGTTTGCGGATAATGATTGCGCCGCCATTTCCAGAAAAATTCCTTGACGTCGGCAATATTTGAGCCGCCGGAAATGTATTCGACCGACTTGTCGTAAATCGCGACCACGTTCTGTCCGACAACCGGTTTACCGTTCAGATCGGAGACGACAAGTTCAACGCTTGCCTTTTCGCCCGGCTTATAAGCGTTATTGTTCGGGCGGACTTCAACATTGAGAATCCGTTTCATCGGCGGCGCTGCAAGTTCTTTCGTTTCGGTCAACGCTTTCCCGTCGGAAATTGTTACCGCTTCGACAAAGAAATTCGGCATGTCTCGCTGCGTTACCGGAATCGTTACCTTTGTACTTTGCCCGTCAATTTTCAATAACTGCGGCGGAAGATAAACGCCGTTCGCCGGTTTCACGAACAGAAGCACCGTCGAACCGGGGCGATTCGTATTGATCAACAATTCGACATTTTCGCCCGGCGCAAACTCCGCTTTGTTTGGAATGATTTCCAATTCGTTGAAACGCTGCGTTGAATTAACTTGAGCGGCGTTGGATTGATCATTTCCGCGCACCGAGAAAATGTAACCGCCTTCCTGCGTATGCCCCGCCGCGTCGGTCACGGAACACGAAACGCGGTATTGACCGGCTTGCGCTGCGGATAACGTTGCATATCCCGTTCCCAATTCATTCAAGTTGATATTTTCCGTATGAACGAGCGATTCGAACGGTTCCGCCAACGAATCCCGATTCGGTTGCTTGTAGGTAATCTGATAAAGATTCACCGTTCCTTTACCGGCGACAGGTTTACCGTCGGTACGGCGCGCCTGAAAATCGGCGCGGATTGATTGTCCGGTTTGATAATAACCGCGATCCGTCCATGCGTAAACTTTAAACGGTTCTTTCGCAACCAACACGTTTCCCTTGCCGACAATCGTGCGGCGCGATTGATCAATCACTTCCGCCGTGATTTCATATTTCTGGTCGTCGTTCGGAAACATTTCTTCGGCAAACGCAGTGTCAAACGTTACGTTGACCGTACCGTCTTCGCCGATTTCGGTTTCCTGTTCGGCAACGATTTCCGGCTGTCCATGAGATTGCGGAAGCCACCACATCGGCGGACGGCAACATCCCCAACTCCGCCAACCCGGATACCAATCGTAATCGTACCCGAACCATCCGTAGCCGTTGCCGTAAAACCAGTCCCAAGAACGAAGCGGATACCATCCGGCGTTCTGTTTTGTTCGCAAGACTTTGTATTTGACTTTCGCGTTTGTTACCGGCGATCCGAAATAATACTTTGCAATAATCATTGCCGAAACTTTTTCGCCAAGCGCGACCGGTTCTTTCGGCGCGTCGATTGTTACTTCGTATTCCGGTTTTTTATATTCTTCAACGCGGAAAACGCCTCCGCCGTAATGACGTCGAAATTGATAGACGCCGTCGCTATGCAGACTCGGAACTCCAATTGCGACAGACCAGACGCCGAGCGTTGCGTCTTTCGGTAATTCCAATTTCTCCGCGATACCGCCATAAGCGTCAAGTTCCGCGATTTTTTGCAGAAAGCGGTCTCCGCGCGGCGAAGTGATTTCGAGCAGAACTTCTTTTCCGGCAAACGGCGAATCATACGGCTGATCATACTTTGCCGTACCGACCCAGAACTTGTATTCCGCTTTGTCGCCGGGGCGATAAACCGGACGGTCGGACATGAAAAACGCTTTGGTCTGATGATATTCTTGGTCGTAAGAATTGCGATTGCCGTACCAAATGGAGTCGAATCCGTAAAACGCGAAACGCCCGTCTTTCGTTGTCGCGGTAATCAGCCATTGATAATCATGACGATCAATACCCAATTGCGAATGATCAAGCGTCAATTGTCCCTGCGCGTCGGATTGAAAATTCTTCTCATGAATATAATATTGATAATAGTCGCGAATAAGAGCGTTTCCTGGTTTATGTTCCTGCCGATAACCGAATACGTTGACGTTGACGCCGGCAACCGGTTCGCCGGTTTGCGCGTCGCCGAAATAAAACCACGCTTTTCCTTCAAGCGGTTTTCGCACAATTGCCGTGTTGTTGATCCAAACGACAATGTATTCCGTATTCCCGTTCTCCATTTCCGCCTTGACAAGATAAGCGCCGCCGGAGGTTATCGGCGTCGTCAGCGTTGTCCGCGAGTCAAAATGTCTTTCGGCAGGCTTGAGCGAAACCGTCCATTTTGCGACGTCTTTGCCGAGATATTTTCCGGCGTTATCCTTTGCGTCGTCTTGTATCAACCGCCATCCGATTTGCTCGATATTGATTTTTCCCCAATCCAAAGTTTTGGGTTTCGTGCGGATATGCGTTTTAAGATCGTCGATCAGTTGCGGGATTTTAATTTCCGTCGCCGTCAACGTTACCGATTTTCCATTGCGGAAAACGTAATTCAATTCGGGCGTTTTGCCGTGCGCGGCGGATTGGGCGGGTTCAAAACGTCCCCAATTCAAGAGAATCTGATCGCGGCAGGATTTCCAATCGTCAAGGAAACGTTTTTCTTCAAGCGGAAATTCGTCGATAAGTTGTTGCCAGTATTTTGCCGCAACGTCGAATTGACGGCGATTTTCATAAATCCGCGCAAGCCGCTCCCATGCCATTTTTTTCTCTTGCCGTCCCAATTCCGCAAGCTGTTTGTTCAGCAAAATATAATTGTTATCCTCGCGCAATTGAAAACGTTTCACGCCGTTGGCAAGTTTTGCAATGGTTTCATGGTCGCCAAGCGTATGAAGCGCAAAAACGCCGGATTCTTTTTCGGTTTGATTCTCCTGACGCGTGTGGAAAAAGAAATTATAATCGTTTAACGTTCTCGTTCCGAATTGAGATTCCGCGAAATTCGCGCGGATTAACAAAGCGTCTTTCAGCCGTTCGCGATCATTTTCCGCCGCCGTTTCAAGACACCAACGCCATCGCTCGCCGTCGTTCTTTGCCGCTTCAAAACTTTCCGGTACGTCGTAATAAACCGGAAGACCGTCGGCGTCCGTCGGCGCCAAAGAAGTCAAAGGACGTCCCCAACCTTCTTCATAATCGGGAAGAGTTGAGAGATCGGTCAGAATTTGCAATCTCCACGCTTCGGCGTAATTATTATTCAGAATCTCGGAAAACGCGATAAAAAATCCAGCGGTATCCTGTTTGTTATCGTCTTCCAACGCCAATGGCGCCGCCAGAACCAGAAGTTGTAACGCCTGAACGCGGGAACGTTCCGTATCATTGACAAATTGCGTTTGTCTCTGACGCCCCCGCACAAATTTTCCGTCAATGATCGTTCCGGTATGATCGTATTGCGTCAAAGTTTTCGCCGCCGCTTGCAGCAATCGCCAATTTTTGCGATGCACGTCGATAACCGAATGACGGTAATCGTCAATTTCCGCAACGCGGTTGAGAGAGAGTAAACAGCTCGCCGCCAATTGAAATCCCTGACCAACGGTTTTGGGATCGGCTTGCGGGTCAAGCGTCCAGATTTTGAGCGCGTCAAACGCTTCTTTGTGGAGTCCGGCTTGGAAGTATTTTTCACAATCGGAAACTGGGTTTTTCATATTGATTTCCTTCGGCAAATTTGCGGGAATGTCCGGTCGTCCGCCGGAAAGAACTTGCGCAAAAAGTAATCCGGCAAGAAGGAATACAAACGCAAGAATTCCCAAAGAAACAGTCAAACGATTTCTTGTAAGTTTCATGAATTATCTCCTGATTGATTATTTTTGAAGTCGGTCGTCAATAATAGACTATAATACGCTGTTCCACGTCGCGAATGATTATTTTTGAGAAATTCAGACACGACGCCCCGAAACGTAAGCGAGCTGTGAATCGTTGCTTGCGTTCCGGTCTGCCTTTCTAAAATCTTAATTTATTGACGCGAACACAATAAAGCGCCTGTTGAAACGCACCGGATAGAAATGAGGACGAATCAAAATCCGATAAAGTTTTAAAAATCAGACGGAAAACGGAAAATGGCGTGGGGCTGAAAAAACTGAAACACAACATTAATCACCTTTATTTTTCCTATTCTCACAGAATTGCCGAATTATTTTCCCGAATTTTCAAAAAAATTTCAATTTTCCGACAATTCGTATTGACGTCGCGGATTAGCGGATTATTTGCGTATAATAAAAAATAATACGATTTATTGAATTGACAAAATCAATGTGATTTTTGTCAATTCAATCTCATGTTACGCACCTTTCGTATGATCGGACGTCGCGAACTGACATAAGCGATTGCTTTTCCTATCCATCAAAAAATACTTCTTCAATTGATGGATAAAAAGTATGTTGTCCGAGGACGAAAACCAACGATCGGCTAACACATAGCGAAACGCAAGATGTTGCTGGTTCACGGCTTGAGCGAGCATGGAACGCATCATTTCGTTTTCATCCATGGAGGGTTGAGAGATGATCGTGTCGTCCAAGATCAAACACGCCTCGTCCGTTTCCTAAGAGTAAGTCTTTAACCGGCTTTTTTGTATTAAAAAATCCGGAATTGGTATTGTAGGAAAACACAAAACCATGTTACGCTTCCGTTTTTGAGAAATAGCAACCTTATTAACGAAAGGCG
>JAISZO010000398.1 GCA_031269105.1 Planctomycetaceae bacterium
GACGCGAATGAATCGGGATCGCGGCGAACTTGAAAGACGCCGTTATAAATCTCTTAACGAGTTTTTATGATAGCGATTTTGATTTTTGTGTCAATCTATCGGGGGAGAAAATTACCCTAGTCACTTTTTTCTTAAAATATTGAAAAACGATAAAATCGCAAGAATCTCTCAAAATCCGTTTCGCCGCAAAGCAAAATTGCTTACCGAAAAAGGTGATCGAAATCATCCGTTGACCGACGAGCAAAAAGAAAACAATCGTATTAAGTCGAAAATTCGTTGTCGCGTGGAACATATTTTCGGCGCGATGAAGCGCCGGGTTGGCAACGAGACTTTGCGGACAATCGGCAGAGCGAGAGCAAAATTTCAGATTGAGCTGCGAAATTTGACTTATAATAAGCGCCGATATGCGAGTTTATTAAAAATTAAAATTAGGGAAGGTCAAAGGATAAAGCAAGAGGAATATGGGAAAGCATAAAGACCGAAAATTGAGAAAACACAAACGAGCGTCAATGATCTTTTCATGACTCAAAAGAAATATTCCCCCGAATCCATCGGAGAAAATGAGGATTTTAAGAAAAGATGCGGTTGTTCGAGGCGCCCATAAATCCAAACGGTTATCAAAAAAATGACATTTGCTCATCAAAGATAAATTCAGACGGCTACGGCTTGATTTTCTTGAAAAAAAAGTCAAAATAACGTGAACATGTTTTTTCGACAAGATTAACAAAGGGAATCTCGCAAAATCGAGGAGAAAAAATCTTTGAATTTTTTCTGTATAATTTCATGATGAAAAAAGAGCATTTTTCGAGATTTCCGCAAGATATGATTCAATTGCATGGACTTTTTTCAACATCAAGACAAGGCGAAACGCCGCACGGCGGCGCTTGTGATTTTGTATATTTTCGCGTTGCTACTTCTTGCGGCGGCGTTTTATGGAATCATTATCGCGGTTCTTGCTTACGCGGCGCCGGATTATCGCGAGACCGTTTCGCGGAATTTTTTCTTTGAGCCGGGACTTTTTCTCGCGGTGTTCGGAACGGTGATTCCTATTGTTTCGCTGGCGAGTTTGTATAAAACTTATTGTTTGTCGGTCGGCGGCGGAAAAGCGGTTGCCGAATCGCTCGGCGGACGGCTGGTTTATCCGGGCGGCGTCAATCCCGCCGAACAGCGGCTTTACCACGTGGTCGAGGAAATGGCGATTGCATCCGGCATTCCGGTTCCGCCAGTTTACATGATGGACAACGAACCGGGTATCAATGCGTTTGCCGCCGGACTTTCGCCAAACGACGCGGTGATCGGCGTCAATCGCGGCGCCGTCGAGCTTCTTACCCGCGACGAGTTGCAGGGAGTTATCGCTCACGAATTTTCGCATATTTTGAACGGCGATATGCGTTTGAACCTCCGCATTATCGGCGTTTTGTTCGGATTGCAAGTTCTCACGGTGATCGGTTATTACGGCTTTCGCATCGTGTCGCAATTCGGCGGAACGCGGCGCGGCAATTCCAAAGACAACAGCGGCGCCGTGATTCTTGTTGCGATTCTTGCGTCGCTGTTGATTATGGTTCTTGGCGGAATCGGTATGTTTCTCAGCGCGGCGGTTCGCGCCGCGATTTCCCGACAGCGCGAATTTCTCGCCGACGCTTCCGCCGTTCAGTTCACGCGGAATCCTCACGGAATTGCCGGCGCGTTGAAAAAAATCGGTTGTCCGAAGATCGGAAGCGCGGTGCGAGCGCCGCAAGCCGCCGAAGCAAGTCACATGTTTTTCAGTAATATCGGTTCGCTGTTTTCGCTGGATTCGTTGTTTGCGACGCATCCGAATTTGACAACGCGAATCCGCCGAATTGATTCGACATTCGACGGTAAATTTCCGGCGGAAGTAACGCGGGTCAATTTGTTTGACGCTTCTTCTTCTCAACAACAATCGCGCCCGACAATCAATCCGACTTCGCGCTACTCGATGTCTCCGGCAACCGCCGCATCGCTTTATGCCGGATTTTTGCAAACAACGCCGCAAGCGATGCAACCCAATACGCCGCAAATCGGTCAGCCGAATGCGGAACGAATTGCCGTCGCGTCGGCACTTTTGGAAAACATTCCGCAGGAAGTAACGGACAATATCCGCGATCCGCTTTCGGCAAAAGCGGCGTTTTACGCGGTGTTGCTGATGGAATCCGACGACCATGTGCGAAACCGGCAACTGGCGTATTTAATCGGCGCGGAGAACGATTATGTCGTGAAAGCGACTCGTTGGGTTTACGGACGAATCGCGTTTCTTTCACCGCAATCGTTATTGCCGTTCACACAACGTCTGACGGCGATTCTCCGTTCGCTTTCGCCGCCGCAGTATCGGCGCTTTTCCGAAGTGGTCAAAACATTGATTCATGCGGACAACCGCGTTTCGTTGTTGGAGTACGCAATGACGGCGTTATTGCAACGCGATCTGGACGTTTACTTTGGTTTCGCTAAACCGCTTTCGGTCAAATACCATTCGGCGGAATCCGTCCGCGAACCGATTGCCGTTGTTCTTTCGCTTCTCGCGCGGTACGGACACGACACGGAAAACGCAGCGCGTTCCGCGTTTCTTGCGGCGGTAAATATATTGCCGTTAAGCGCTCTTGAAATGACGGCGGCGGAAGATTCCGCGTTACCGTCGCCGCACGAATCGCTGACAATATTATCGCAGGTGTCGCTGAATTTGAAAAGACAAATTTTTGCCGCGATGACGACATGCGTTCAACACGACGGACAAATCACCGTCAAAGAAGGCGAACTTCTTCGCGCCAACGCCGCTATGCTCGGATTACCGACGCCGATGTTTTTATAACATTTTTCCGGTTTTTCAGTTTTAAGGAAAAATCGCGTTTTTAAAAACGTAATACGGACTTTATGAGAAAGTCCGTATCGTTTTAGTTTTCTTTATTTATATTCTTCACACTTCTTCCGGCACGACGTAAGGCGCGCGGTAATCGCGTTTCCAATACTGCGCCGCTTCGGAATTTTTCGGGACGCCGGTTGTTTCGTCAATATCAAGTTTCACGCCGCCGAGACGATACGAAATTGTCGAATAGTGAACGAGCGACGTACTGCGATGTCCTTTTTCAATATCGGCGTTAGGAAGTTCGCGCGAGCGGATGCAATCCAAAAAGTTACGTTTATGCTCCACATCGGGAAAACGCCCAAACTCTTGGGCTTTGACAACCGGTTGCCGATCTTTGGGACGATCAAAAACCTGCCAACCGCCGCCGTGTCTGCCGATAATCATTAAACCTTTGGTTCCGTAAAGTTCAATTCGTGTTGCGCATTGCATCCAGTAAGGAAACATATCGGATTGGCGAACCGTTCCGTCAATTTTGAGAATGTAATTCGTATAAAGCGTTTCTTCAACGGTGAATGTGAGATTATCAAATTCATAAGACGCAATTAACGTATCGGGCGTTTGCGCGTCGCTATTCGGATCGGTGAAACGTCCGCCAACCGCATACGCCGATTTCGGAATTTCCTTGCCGATAAGCCAACGCGCCAAATCAATCTGGTGAACTCCGTCATTCAGAACGTCGCCGGAAGAGAAATCCCATAATTCGTGCCAATTACTATTCAGAATTGTTGACGAATACGGACGATCTTCGGCGGGACCGAGCCAAGCGCTCCAGTTCAGACCTTCGGGAACCGGTTCGCCGGTTTTAATTTTGAACGAATTCATTTCGTGTTTTTGATTGAAAACCCGGCAAAGATGAATTGTACCGAGTTTTCCTTCGTCGATATATTTTTTTGCAGCGATATTGTACGGAGCGCTTCGGTTTTGCGTTCCGTGCTGAACGATTCGCTTGTGTTTCCGTGCGGCTTCGACCATTTTCTGACCTTCCCAACCGGATTGCGAAGCGGGTTTTTCAGTATAAACGTCTTTTCCGGCTTGAATTGCCAGAATCGCTCCGAGCGCGTGCCAATGATCCGGCAAAGCGTTGACTACCGCGTCAACGCTTTTATCGTCAAGAACGGTTTGCATATCGGAAACATATTTTGCGTTCGCGTTGTTTTTTTCCGTAACTTTGGCAAGCGCTTTTTCGCCGCGTTCTTTTCGCAAATCGCAACAATACGCCACGTTCACGTCGTCAAATTCCTGAAAACCAGCGATGTGCGTATTGTTCCCATAATCGAATCCGTGCAAAAGCGAAGTACCGCGTCCGCCGCAACCGATTAACGCAATGTTGATTTTGTTGTTTGCCGAAGTATCCGCAACCGATTTCCCGCTCAAAATTGTCAAACCGATTCCGAAACCAAGCGATGTTTGCGTTCCCTTCTTCAAAAATTCACGTCGTTTCATAATTCTTTCCTCGAAAAATTTTAGTTAAGGTTTTTATTTGAAATCCCCCAAACTTTATACTCAAAACACCTAATTATTCACATTCTTTTCCAAAATGCAAGAGAAGGAAAAGATTTTTTGAGAATTTTTTAAATTTTCAGAAATCCGGGAAAATATTTTTTATGATTCCGTTTTCACCACGAAGAAATCGTGAAAAATTTCTTGCGTTTTTGCGAATCTTTTATTTCCGCCAGACCTGCGTTGTAACGGAAAACGGTTTTTCTTCAAATTCCGAAACGATTTCCACATAAAACGCAATATGTCCTTCGGACGGTTTTTCGATTTCCGCGACAATCGGATTTGTCGAATCGTTTTCGGAAAGCGGGAGCGGTACGGAATCCCATTTTGCGGCGCGGAACATCTTTGTATTTGATTTTGCCGTCCAAATTTTCGCCGATTTAACCGGAAGTTCCGACGAAACGGTCACAACATATTTCGCGCCGCTTTCTGAAAATTTCCATTGCATATTATGCCACGCGCCGCCTTGAAATACATTTTTGGCAAACGGAATAATCGTCGTCAGCGAATTCAATTGCTTGCTGCCGAGATCATGTCCGACATTGGAAAGCGTTAAAAGATATTTCGGTCCAAGAAGCTCGTTCCAATAATTCTGCGACGCATCGACTGTCCAGTATGGATCGTTGGTCGCGTGAACCAGCAGTTTGGGAATCGTGATTCGGCTGCGGTAAAAATACGGATCAATCATTTTCCAAAGCCGTTGCAGGAAAACGTCCGAATTGCCCGATTCTAAATTAAAAAGATTTCGGTCGGTGTAATCGTGAATGCTCGGACTCCAGTCGCCCCAAGTTTCAACCTGATACTGCATTTGGCGTTGTATGTTGAGCGTATCAATGACAATCGGAATAATTGCAATCACTCGTTTATCGCCGGTTGCGGCGGTCAGCCACGTTGTCCAGCCGCGTTTTGAAGCGCCGGAAACGATAAATTTTGCGACGTCTTGCCGACATTCCTGTTTTGCAAATTCCTAAACTGCGTCCATCGCTTTGATTGCGCTTTTCGCCATCGGAAATAACGCGGGCCACGTCGCGTCTTTGTCGGCGACGGCGCGAATGAGCGTTTCGGCAATCAGCGCGTCTTCAGAAAGATTGTCAAAAAGCGGCTGATTCGGCTCTTGAAACAAAACTGCCACGAAAGAATGTATTTGCGTCGCCAGCAGATTTGCCAACATTCGATCGTTGTCGTTTGGTTTGCGTCCGGTTTTGCTTCCGGCGACGTAAAGCACGGCGCTATCGGCGAACTCCAATTTTTCCGGCTTAATGAGAAGTATATAATGTTTCCACACAATTTCGTGCCACGTTTGCGACGTCAATTCTATCAACCACGATTGCGAGGGAGAATCCGTCCGTTTTTCCACGATTTCCCATTTGTAGGAATCGTCTTTCAATTGAATGTAAGCGTCGAGTTCCGGCGGAACAGAGTCGTCCGCAACAGCGCCGCAAGTTTTTTGCGCGGCAATAACACAAATCGCCGCAAGAAATGTTAAACGAGAAAACGTCTTGAAAAAACGCATATTTTTACCTCGAATGGAATTTCTAATGTTTGAAATTTTGATTTTACCGAAAATTTGTTTGGACGATAATTTCCCCAAAACAATTACGATATAATAACGACGTATTCCCGCCGAAAAATGTTACAAAGAATATTTTATCCATAAGAAACTATCAAAAGTACCCGCGCGTTATTTAGACGGTTAAATTTTTCAATACAAAACCTTATTTTCAAATAAATCACTCCGCTTTGATTACCAGTTTTACAACTTAAAGCTGAAAGTTGAAAATTTCCGTAATCGTCCGCCAGGCGCGAATCGCAAGCGTTTGCGGGGCGACGTGAATTTTGGCGCGTCCGGTCATGCCGACTTTAATCAACGGATTTTCCGCCGAAATTAACGTGTTATCAAAATCAAGATCAAGCAGCACGTTGACGCGGTACGACGAAGAAAGAGGTTTTTCAAGTCCTTCCGGCGTGGACGAGGTGGCAATTTCTCCTTTCCCTTTTACGGTCAATTGAATCGGAATCGACGCCATTTGACGATGTTCAATGTCAATCACTTCGCCGTGAAATGTTCTGCCGGGAAGTTCTTCAAATTTCAATTCCACCCGTTGTCCTTTGGCGATAAAGTCGATTTTCGATTGATTGACGACAATAATCACTTCCACTTTTTTCGGATCGCCGACTTCGCAAAAAAGCGTGCCGGGTTCGAGCGTCGCGCCGAGATTCTGCGGATTTTCCAACGGCGTTCCCCACCACGACGGCAAAAAACCGTCTTCCGACTGTTCTTTCTGCCGTCGCCATTCCGGCGGAATAATCGTTCCTGAAATCGGCGTCGTAAGTTTCAATTTATTCACTTCGTTCTGTAATTCCAGTTTTTGCTCGCTGTATGTTTTAATCTCGCGTTTTTTCGCGGGAATACTCGACACGACCGATTCGTCAACGTGTTGCCGGCGTTCAAGACTTGCAAGTTCCATTTCTGCGATTTTTTCTCGGTTCTCCGCCGTTTTCAGTTCCAATTCTAATTCCTTGTTTCGCAACGACGCTAATGTTTTCCCCGCCGCAACCTGTTGACCGGGTTTGACGTGAATACCGATCAGAGCGCCGCCTTTGGACGGAACGTAAATTTGCGAGGAATCGCGTTGCAGCATTACCGTCATTGGACCGTAAACATGGTATGGCAACGGACAAAATAAAATAAACGCAATAATCCCGAACAAAACAGACAGCGACAAAAAGAAGCGTATTCGTTTCACTTTGTAAATTCTCCCCGGCACCCAGAAAAATTTGACGATTTTAACAACCGGCATCACAACCAAACCATACAGCGACATCGCCGCTATCGTTTGACCAATGATCTTCAAACCAATCGGTTCAAATACTTTATAAATAAAAAATAAAATTGACGCCATCACTACCCATCGGTAACAAACGGCGGCAACTGTGTAAAACGCAAATAACATTTGATTGCGTTTCGGCAAAAATGGATCGTCCGATTGTTCCATACCGAGAAACCATTCCATTGATTTTCTTGAGAGAATTTTGGTCGCTTTTTGCCGAAGGTTCGGAATTTCGAGCATATCCGCCAGAATATAATAACCGTCGTATCGCAGCAGCGGATTGATATTAAAAATGATCGTGCTGACCGACGAGACAAACATGACGTTCAAACAAAGGTAATTGAATAATCCCGGCTGCGAAAACCACCAGAAAAACGTGCAAACCGAAGCAATAAAACATTCGACATAAACGCCCGCCGCGCCGATCATCGCGCGTTTCCATTTACTCGGAAGCATCCACGAATCGGAAACGTTCACATAAAGACACGGCGTTAAAACCAACAGCATCACGCCCATTTCATGACATTCGCCGCCGAAATGTTTACAAGTAATTCCGTGTCCAAATTCGTGAATAACCTTTGTTACGCCGAGCGTCAAACTCAATAAAAAGATATTTTTCACGCCGAAAAATTCCCGAAATTCCGGCAGCTTCGAGCGGAAATAATCAAACTCAACCATGACTAACGACAGCGCCGTTAGGCATGTCGCAAGCGTCAGAAAGACAATAACAGGATGAAACATAAAACGGAATTTCGGTTCCAACCATGTCAACAGACGATCTGGATCAAATCCTTTGAAACGCACCGAAAGAATGTTGCTGATCGACGCCCAAAACATTTGTTTCTTTTTCTTATCGCCACGTTTTTTAAGCTGATGTCCCTGATTCGGCACGGCGGCGATAATCAACCCGTTCTGATGCAATTGTCCGATAAAACTTTGCAATTCTTCCAGCGTAATTTTTTGCGGCGGAAAATCCGTCTCGAATTTTTCTTTGACTTCGTCAAGACTTCGCGTCCCGTCGAGCATTTGCAAAATCGCGTATTCTTCTTCCTGAAACCGAAAATACTTCGAGCCAATAGGGTCTTTAACAACCCAGTAACTGCGTCCAAGATACTGCTGTTTTTTTCCTACAACGTCGGGACGCACTTTGATCGGCAGTTTGCGTGCGGAACTGGAAACTAAACTATCGGCTAAAGTAACCATAAAATTTCTATCGACATTTTGTCTTTACGGGATATTTGCATATTCAAAAAATTTTTTCAAAATTTCATGCGCACGTCGGTTTTCCTTAATAGAGAATCGTTTCTTATTGACTCATGCGAAATCTCTATTAACAACGTTTTGTTTTTTACCTTTTACTTTAAATGAATTGTTACTTCCACAAAATCGCCCTGTTTCAGCAGCCAGTAACCGTTGATATTGCGGTTTGTCACTTCAATTTCCGTTTGAAATTCTTTCAAATCGTTGTAACTTGACGCGGCGTAACGGACAAAGCCGTCAAAATTCTCTTTTTGACCGTTAGGATAACTTGCCGTTATCGTAACTTTTTTTTGGTCAATTTCCTCAGGACGAAGTTTCTTTCCGTCAATCGTACAAGTGACCTTCAGTTTATCAAGCTGCGCGACTTCCGCAACCGGATCGCCTTCCCGCAAATAGCTTCCTTCCTGCGTGAAAACGCCAATGACCATTGAATTAAACGGCGTTTTTACGCGGCGAAGATCAAGCTGCGTCAATGCGACCGCGACTTCCTGTTCCTGAACTTTCACTTCCTGCCGACGGGTATCCTGATCCGACTGCGATTTTTCGATTTCCAGTAAAGATTGATCTCTTTGCAATGTCAATATATCAATTTCTGCCGGAGAAACCGTATTAGCAACACGTTCATTGCTTTCGTAAGAGCGTTTTAAATTTCGTTGCGCGGTTTCAAATTTTTTCTCCGCAAAACGAATATCAATGTCTTTTTCCGCTTCCACTTTGGCAACGCTCAGTTTTGTCGTCGCAACTTCGTATTGCGCTTTCGGATATCTGTCGTCAAGTAAACAAATTTGTTGACCTTTATACAAAACCACTCCGCGAACCAAATCAATCCAAACCGGATCGCCTGCGGAATTTTTCACGAGTTTTCCCTGTTTATCATATTTCGGCGTTTGCAATTGCTGCACATTACCGCCGATAGGCGCGCTAAGCCGCGAAATTTTATCGTATTCCACTTTTCCGCGACCTAAAACGTTGTCGCCGTTAATGACGGTCAAAGTTTCTGCCACGCGCGCAGAATATCCCACAAGACCGTTCGTTCCCGTATTGGAATTTTGAGACGCGGCAGATATTGACGTCTTATATTCGTCGGGAAATCTACCGGAACCTCCCGCCAATAACGGGACTGTCGGCGTTTGGATATTTGCGCGATTTTCCCGACCGGCAATATCCGGGTCGGGAACATCTAGAACAAATTCCGTCTTGTTTTCGGAAGGCGAAACGATGGCGGACGGCGCAACATTCGGAACAACGCCCGCTTGCGGCTCTTCGGATTGCCGCGTATAAACCACCGGCGTTACTGAAACTAACGCCGACGCCGGAATCGGTATATTTTGCCACGACGTATGGCTCAAATCGTCAATTTTCTCGCCGCTTTGAGGAGCGGCAAACTGCATGGAAGTCACAAGGACTAATGTCGGTAAAATCATTTTGTTTCTCCTTTTTTCACCACGAAGGAACGCGAAGATAGTTTTAGTAAACAAATCTTTTTATTCCGCCGTCTTTCAATCGTTCAACATTAAAATTAAATAACAAACCAATTGCAAAATTTCCCATTTTCATGTAAGTCAAAATTTGCGCCGTATGAATACCAAGAATTTCTTCGACTGCCTTTAATTCTAAACACCAATTTTTTCTCTACAAGTATATCAATCCGATAAGAATGAGAAAGCGTAATATTTTTACAATGAACCGGTAAATGCAATTCTTTTTCAAATGAAATTTTCGCTTGACTTAATTCATACGCCATTGCTTGTTGATATGCCGATTCCAAAAATCCCGGACCTAAAATTTTATGGACTTCAATAGCGCATCCGATTACCTTTCTTGATAAAGGATCAAATTCCATAAATCAACCTTGTAAATTCCTGATATTGCACGTCCGTTTTTGTATTCTTCGCGTTTCCTTCGCACTTCTTCGCGAAGACTTAAAACCAGAAAATGATCGTTTTCTGTAAGTAGGCAATGGCGTCGTGGAACATTACATATCCGACCGGTTTTTTGCCGCAATGAATTTTTGCCGTGACTGAAACGCCGGGACGTAACTTATCCGGTAATTCTTCAGGATGCTGGAGTTTGACCTTTATTAACACGGTGTTCCCCGATTCGCCGCGAATTTCCGCCCGTTCATGAATCGAAATCACTTCGCCTTCGTATTGTTTTTCCGGCGCCGACGCAAGCACAAACGAAACCTGAAGCGTTCCGCCGTTTTCCTTTTCCAGTTTCTTCTGATATTCAAGAACGTGTCCAATCCGTTTTTCCGGCATTAAAAGTTCCAATTGCCATTCGCTGTCCGGATCGGCAAGTTCCATCAACACTTCGCCGCGCCGCACCGGTCTGTCTTTGAGCTTATTCTCCAGATTCCACGACATGACTTCGCCGTTAATCGGAGCGTGTATATTGAGATCATTTTTCTGTTGTTGCAACAATTCCAATTGCTTTTCGTAAGACGTAAGTTGCGTCAGGCAAAGATCAATCTGCGACAAGTATCTGGCACGTTCCGTTTGTTGAAGGTTTCCCGAATCGCTGACAATATTTCGTAAAGATTCGTGTTCTTTGATTGTTTTTTCAATTTCTCCCAAAAGATTACTTTCTCTAATTTCCAGATCGGTGTTCCGTAACCGCACCAGCAAATCTCCGTTGAGTTTTTGCAGCGGATTCATTGGATTGGCGTACGGTCCTTTCACGCGGTCTCCATGTTTGACTTTCAGATCAATGACTTCGCCGTCCGCCATCGTATAAACCGACGCGCGGACGGAACGTTCCAAAGTTCCGGGCGAGTGCATATTAAAATCATAAGGAACGACAAATAACGCCGTAATCGCGGCGATAATTAAAATGGATACCGAAATCGTTTTCGGAAGCATTCGCGCCGTCAGCAAAACTTTCGATTTGCCGATAAATCTCCAAAGCGGCATCAAAAAGACGCTGTTATGTTCAATGGAATTTCCCATCGCGGAGCAAGCGTGATCGGCGACGATTTCAATACGTTTCCGCGTCCGTTCAGGAACGCGGCTGTCTTCAATTTGTTCGACGATCAGCGCGCCGAACGGCGGTTCCACTTTTTCGCGTTTATCGGGGTCTTCATATTCCTGATCCGCGTCGCTCAACCGCCGCCGCGTCAACGGAAAAACCGCAACCATTTTCGTATGCGATTCATCGACATATTCTTCGACCGCTTTTTCTACTTGCGGCGCGAGATTCGAGGCGTCGCCCGCGTACCAAACCGGCTCGTTGCACCGCACAACCGCCGTCGCCAATCTGCCGAGAAGTTTGACGGTACTTGACCGTTTGTCGAGCAAATCCTGACCGCTTACCGCTTCCACGCGGCATTTTCCGCCGCGCCGCAACGCGACGCTCACTCTATCGCATTCAATCAACCGGCGTCCTTCGTTAGCAATCGTATAAGCGGTTTCGGATTTATTCAAGCTTTTGTGAATCGTTTTCGTAAATTCTTCAAGCTGCGCCCAAAGATTTTGCCGGTCGCCGAAATTCCGCAATTGCCGGTTTTTATAATAATCAGACGCAAGATTTGTCATCTGCTCCAAAAACCGGAGATAACCTTTTTGCGTCGTCAAACTGGTATCGTTTCGCTGCAAAATTTCGACCAGCCCGATCGTTTCCAGTTCGGTTTTTATTACGCCGAAAACGAGAAGAAAATCCGTCGGATTTCCCGCTTCGTCGTCGCCTTCGGAAACGGTTTGCGCCGGAACAAGAGTTCCTTCGCCGGAACGCAAAATACGGTACAACAACCGGCTATGACGCTTGTTTGCGTCTTCGTTTTCGTGAAGTTTTGCCTCGCGCATATTGACGTGATACGCCAATCCGAGCGAACCGTTATCGTCGATTGTCCAGAGCGCGCCGCCGACCGCCGCCAATGCCGAAATAACGCGAGGCAAAAATTCGCCGTAAAATTCCTCCGGCGAAATATCCGATCTGGAAATTTGCGTAATTTCATTGACCAACGAGCGAATCTGTTGTTTCGTTTGTTCAATTAACTGGACGTCAACTGGTTGTTCCACACTCATTTTGGACTTTCAAGATAAAAACATAGAAATACAATATTTGTTATTTAGCGTCTATCGTTTGTTTTTACATTTTACTAAAAACGGCTCTTAATTTTAACGAAAAAAAAGAAAAAATATAGGACAATTTTACAGTCATTACTCATTTCATTTCTATAATTATCTATTTATCATTGTTCAAGATGGCAGTTTAGCGACGTCGGATTCATGGTTTTCTCATCAAATTTCACTGTAAAGATACCATTCTTGACAGGGAAAAATTGTCCTTAATTTTTCTAAATACAATAATTTTCAATAAGTTACGAGTTTTTCACTCTATTTTCATTATTGGATATGTCATATTAACTAAAGAGCAATTTTAATGCCAAACGCTCAAATGTAAATTTTGTCGTTCAAAATTGTCGCAAATATTTTTTCTTGTCCGAGATTTTTAGGGCAAAAAAACGCAAAGTACGTCTGAATCTTTTACGAATATTGCGTCAAGATTAGCGTACTTTGCGATTAAATTCTTGCCATTTTCACCGCAAAACGAAAAAGGTAAAAAAAATTCTTTGCGGAATTTTGCGATAAAATGGATTGTAGCGATTTTTATTTTAGTCTATTTAAACTCCACATTTTCAGGTCCGAAAAAAAATGGTCGCTTTTCATTGATTCAATCCTTTTATTTGTCGTTAAATTGAAATAACGTCTCAAAGTCTCAATAAATACATTTTTACTTTACTTCGGTTCCGTAACGCCGGGCTTGGCAATTTCGTAATCGCCGTTGGCGTTGGGCATGTAAGGCGAATCGTCGTTGACGTCAAGTTTTTCGAGACCGGGCGTCATTTCTTGATCCGACGCGTACGCTTCTTCGCGGAAAATTTCTTTGCCGGATTCCGCCGCCATCCGTCCAATGATTCCGGTAAACGCCGCCTGACAACCGCGTTCCGCCTCGTTCCAAGTAATGTCTTCGCGAATCGCTTTGAACAACGTGTCGTGTTCGTACTGATATTTATCAATTTCCGGCATGTTGCCGTTCCAGACTTCGTATTCTTTTTTACGTAGGTAGCCCTTGAAAATTTTCGGAACGCCGATTCCTTCGCCGAGTTCCGCCGAACCTTTCGTTCCGTGCAGAACCGTACCGAAAAACGACCAAGTGTTCGCAATCTGCCGAAGTTGCAAAAACATCTGTTTTCCGTCGGCATAACGATATTCGAGCGCAACGTGATCAAACATTTGGTCTTTGTCCTGACGCACTTGCCGACCGCCTTGACCTTGCACCGAAACGGGCTGCTCGTCTTTTTTCGCCCAAGAAGAAACGTCGATATTGTGAATCATCCAATCTAACACGAAACTTCCGCAAAGCCAATTAAAACAGTTAAAGTTGAGCAACTGATGCTGCAACGGCGTCCAATTTCCTTTGTCGCCCACACCGAACTGTCCATGAACGCGGTAAACCCACGACGAAATAATATCGCCAATTGCGCCGTCGTGAATCCGTTTGATACACTCTTGCAAACGCACCGAGTGACGGCTCATCAAGCCGGTAACAATTTTCAGATTTTTTTCCGACGCTTTTTTCGCGGCGGCAACGACTCTTTTGATTCCCGGCGCATCGACGGCAAAAGATTTTTCAAGAAAAGCGTTGACGCCTTTTTCGACAGCGTATTCAAATTGAACCGGACGGAAAGCGGGCGGCGTGCAAAGCAAAATCACTCCGCCGGGTCCGACCGCGTCAATTGCGTTTTTATAGGCGTCTAATCCAGAAAACAAACGATCGTCCGGCACGTCAACTTTTGCCTGGAATTTTTCGTCGTTCAGCAACGATTGACGCGCGTTCTTGACTTTAAAGTCAAAGGCGTCGGCAAACGCCACGACTTTCGTTGGTCCTTTTGTCGAAAGCGCCTGACGAATCGCGCCGTTACCGCGTCCGCCGCAACCGACTAACGCCACCTTGATCGTGTTGTCCTCCGCCGCATGAACGCGCGGAGTCAAACCGGACGTTAAAACGCCGGTCAACGCCGTTCCAGCCGCAATCGCGCCGCTCTTTTTCAAAAAACTACGCCGACTGTTTTTGTTTTCATTCGTTTGCATCCCATGATCTCCTAAAATTTTAAGGCGAGGCAAAAATGGTAAATAACCGAAATGGTTTTCGGTAAAAGGAAGGATTTGCAAATGAGGATCAAATTCATTCGCAAAACATTCATTCTAGGAAGTCGTATTCAAAAAGCAAGAATGACGGAAGGTTTTCACGGCGAATTTTGATTTTTTCGGGGTTTTAGATTTGTAGAAACAGGAGAAATGGGTATAATAAAAAAGAACAAGGCAATAAGTCGATCCTCAAAAATCGATTTATGGAAAGACAAAAATCGCAAAAATTTATAGAATCTCATAGGCGAAATATGGAAATTGGAGAAATTCTTGTCCAAAAAGGACTCATCGACGCGCCGACGCTTTCTGATTTGCAACAGCCGAATATCAGCGGGTTGCGTCCCGATCAATTGGCGGTAGAACGCGGAATTATTTCGGAAGAAAAAACGCTGATTGCGCTGGGGGACGAATTTGGAATCGAATATATTGATTTGTCGCAAGTTGAAATCAATCCTGAAATTCTCAAAAATTTTCCGACGCGGTTTATTCATCGCGAGCGGTTGTTTCCGATTGAAAGCGATAACGGTTCGATGGTCGTTGCGGTTGGCGATCCGCTCAATCTTTATCCGTTAGATGAAATCGCTTCGATCACCGGCAAACGAATTACGCCGGTTCTTGCGCTCAAAGGAGAAATCGACAAACTGATCAAACGCTATCTCGGTCTCGGAAGCGAAACGATTGAAGGTCTCGTCGCTCAAAAAGAAGAAGAGTCGAAAGACCACGACATCGAACTGTTAGGCGAACTCGAAACGGACGGTTCCGAACTTTCCGAAATGGCGCGGGAACCGTCCGTCATTCGGCTTGTCAATGAAATTTTTCTTGAAGCGATCGAAGCCCGCACGAGCGATATTCATATTGAATCGGAAGCGAACGGACTTGTCATTCGTTACCGCATCGACGGCGTGCTGCACATTCAGCCGTTTCCGCCGGAAATTCACCGTTTCCAAGCCGCGATTATCAGTCGTTTGAAAATCATGGCAAAACTCAACATCGCCGAGCGGCGTCTTCCACAAGACGGTCGAATCCAACTCAAATACAAAGGACGCGAAATTGACGTCCGCGTTTCGGTGATTCCGATGATTCACGGCGAGGGAATCGTTATGCGTCTTCTCGATAAAGAAGCGATGGAGTTTTCGCTCAAAGGACTCGGCATGAATCAAACGATTTATTCGATATTTTCCGAGTTAATCCGCCTGCCTCATGGAATTATTCTTGTAACAGGTCCGACCGGTTCCGGCAAAACGACAACGCTTTACAGCGCGTTATCTGAAATTCGCGACGCCTCGACGAAAATCATCACCACCGAAGACCCGGTTGAATATCGGTTGGAAGGAATCAGTCAAATTCAAGTTCATACAAAAATCGGATTGACATTTGCGGCGTCGCTCCGAAGTATTTTGCGTCACGATCCCGACATTTGTCTTGTCGGAGAAATCCGCGATTTTGAAACCGCCGAAAACGCGGTGCAAGCGGCGTTGACAGGTCACTTGGTATTCAGCACGCTGCACACCAACGACGCCGCCGGCGCTTACACGCGATTGATCGATATGGGCGTCGAGCCGTTTTTAGTTTCCAGTTGCGTCGAGGCGGTGATGGCGCAGCGGCTTGTGCGAAAATTATGTCCGCATTGCAAGGAATCGTATCTTCCTTTACCGGATGAACTACCGGAAGATTTTCCGTTTGAAGCGCTTGCGGAACGCGGCGGACGATTGTTCCGCGCAATTGGTTGCCGCGAGTGCCGTCAAGTAGGTTATCGCGGTCGAAACGGAATCTACGAATTGATGGTAACAACGCCGAAAGTACGTCAGCTTGCCGGAGAAAACGCGACTTCTTGGCAAATCAAAAAAGCCGCCAAAGCCGACGGCATGTTGACGCTTCGCGACGACGGTTGGCTGAACGTTTTGAACGGCGCCACGTCGGTCGATGAAGTTCTGCGAGTCACAAAGCGGGAAATGTTGGATTGAACGCATGTTTGCAAAATTTTTTCTTTCGGCTATTGACTCGCTTTTTCATTCTGATAAAATGACAAACGATCATTGGCGCTTGGCGGATTTTTGAAATGTTCTGAATTTCGCCAAATAACAGGGAACTCCGGCGCGGTTGATGTTGAATCGAAAACAGCAACCTATTCCGGGACGGTCCTCGCCGCTGTGAATCGGTATTAAAACGTCTTACTCTTTTTTTGAGATCATTGAGCGCTATTTGGCTTGAGAAGATCAAAGACGTTTCGCCGTAAGTCAGAAGACCTGCCGTGATCTTTTGGGAAACAATTGCTTTTTGCGAAGGACAAGAGCTTTTGCGACGTTTTTCTGTTTCTTTATCAACGTCCATTAAAATCATTCTTTTTTTAGTCGATTTTTAATGAACGCGGCGAATACGGAAAAGGTAATTTCATGTTGATTCAAAAATTCCGCGCGTGGCGGCGGTTTGCCGCGTTTACGTTAGTGGAACTCCTTGTTGTGATTGCGATTATAGGACTTCTTCTCGCTCTCTTGACGCCCGCCGTTCAGGCGGCGCGGGAAGCGGCAAGGCGGATGGGATGCGCTAATAACTTACGTCAAATTGGCGTCGGCTTACATAACTATCATTCTACAATCAAAATGTTTCCATGCGGCGGCTACGGGTATAGAGGAATCACAGGTATCGCCGGATTCAGATGGCAATATCCCAGTGCAACAAATCCAAGCGTACCGGCAAATACAACTTATCCTCAAGAACAAGTAGGACGAGAAATAGCATGGTCGTTGCTTATTTTGCCGTTTATGGAACAAACCAATGTTTATGAGAAATATGATATGGGGCTTTGGATTGATCATCCTGATAATCGTGAAGCGGTCGGAAGCGTTATTTCCGCGTTTCTTTGTCCAAGCGTCGGTTCCTTAAATAAAGGACCGACTGTCGCACAAAATGTTACGGCAACTCACACGACTCCATTTCAAACGATTCCGCAAAGTAATATTGCGGGATTCCCGCAAGTACGATGCGGACGTTCTCATTATTCGGGTTTGGAAGGAACCATCTCAAAAATCGGAACAAACTGGATTCATCATAAAGACAAAGGAATGCTTCGCTCGGAGGAATCACGCACTCTTGAAGATTGTACAGATGGAACATCTCATACATTGATGGTAACGGAAGACAGCGATCATCGGGACGGAGCATGGGCGTCCATTCGTAATCTTTTTATTCATCGTAGCGACAATTGGATTAATGACGAAGAAAAACGCGGTAACGAAACTAATCAAGGAATGAAAAGTTATCATCGCGGAGGACTTAACGGTCTTTTTGCAGATGGTTCCATCCATTTTATCCCGCAAACGATTGATATTGCCGTCCTTCATTATCTCATCGCCAGAGATGACGGAAAGGTTGTTAATTTTCCATAACAAGTAAAAATTTGATTGAAGTCAAACTTTTCATTTTTCACTTTTAGCTTATTTCACTTTCAACTTAAATTTCACCCCATTTTACAGAAAGTACAACTTATGAAAAACTTTTCGCGAAAACGCAAAACGTTACGTTTTGAACCGTTGGAAGACCGGACGTTATTATCGTTGACGGCGGTTGCGGATTTTGAAGGTCTTTTTAACATTAACAATCCGCAAAATTATTGGAACGGAGATTATAGCGATGAAAAGGTCGGAACACCGAATTCTTTTATTTCCGGTCCCTGCGAATTTGACAATCTCGCGTTGACTGACGGTTATTACTCATGGTGGAACGGTTTTGGTTATTCTCAAACAACGGATACTCAAACTCCCGATTATACGAATCAGATGAGCGCTATTACCGGAATCGGCGCGAATGTTACTCCGACTTACGGAATCGGTTATTATGATTTTTATTCAGAGGCGACGCCCCAACTTTCGATTACCGACGATTACATCGCCAATTATGAATTTTCGTCGCTGATGATAACAAACACGACGTATGCGGCGCTTTCAATTCTGAACGGCGACGAGTTTGCCGATTCGTTTAGCGACGGCGATCATTTCGAGTTGATCATCACGGGATATGACGCAGAGAATCATTCGGTGGGAAACGTCGAAGTTATTCTTGCCGATTACCGTGACGGAAAAACATTTATTCTCGACGTATGGGAAGAAGTGGATATTTCTTCTTTGAAAAACGCCGTATCGCTCGAATTTACATTGGAAACAACAGATAATAATGATTATGGTCCAACGACGCCGTTTTATTTTGCTGTTGACGAAATCACATTGACAAACAAAAGTTACATCGTTACCGATTTTGAAGATGTGGGAGCAAATCTTGATCCTGAATCTGTTGGTTCCACGGATGGGAACATAAGTGCAAGTCCCGGTGATCACGATTTTCATTCGGGAATATGTACTTTTTCGTCGGGCGGCGATTTCAATGAATATCAATACTGGTACGGATGGGAGTATTCCAATAAGACGGATACGGTCACTCCGGGATACAGCAATGATGGCAGTGCATATACCGGTACCGGGGCAAATGGCTCTTCAACTTACGGCGTTGCGTATGCAATGTCTTTTCCTGGTTGGGCGGACCCATTACCATTAATCACATTAAATGATTCCGATAATTATGACTTTGATTCCATTCAAATCACAAATACGACGTATGCCGCGCTTTCCATGTTGAATGGCGATAGTATTGGAAAAAAATTCGGTGGTGAAACAGGCGATGATCCCGACTGGTTTAAGTTGACGATTACTGGTTTTAACGAGTGGGATTGGAATGAAGATGATTGGGGATCTCCAATACGCGTTCCCAATGGTTCTGTCGGCGAAGTGGAATTTTATCTGGCGGATTATCGTTTTGAAGATAATTATCAGGATTATATTGTCGATACATGGACAACCGTTGACATTTCGCCGTTAAAAGGATACAAAAATCTGGAATTTAACTTTTCTTCTTCGGATAGCGATCCCGCTTATGGAATGAATACGCCGGCATACTGCGCGATCGATAATCTTGTCGTAAAGAAAAAAGATTATATTGCGCAACCGACGTCGCTTGTCGTCACGACTGCCGCCGACGTCGTCGATCCTTACGACGGCGTTACTTCGCTGCGCGAAGCGATTACGGCAATCAACGATCAGGAAACCGATTTGACGACAATTACGTTTGCCGATAACGTAACCCGCGTTAAATTGATAAGCGAATTGACAATTACAACCGCGATAACGATTGAAGGAAACGGAGTCGTTCTCGACCCGAACTCCAAGAGCCGTATTTTCACGATTGACGCAGGTTTCGAGGACGCCGTTGTCATTAACGGTTTGACTTTTGCCAATGGTTATATGTTGGCGCATGGCGGTTACGGCGGCGCGATTTATCAAATCGGCGGTAACGTAACGCTGACCGGCGTAACGTTCGAAAATAATTCCGCCAAATTGGGCGGCGCGTATTTTCAGAAAGCGGGAACGTCCGAATTTGTCAACGCGACATTCACGGGCAATCGTAGTAACTACGGCGGCGCGATTTATCTTTACAGCGGAACGTCAACATTTCGCGATAATGAATCGGGACAAACAACATTTGCAAACAACACCGCCAAATGGGGCGGCGCGATTTATCTGCACGA
>JAISZO010000430.1 GCA_031269105.1 Planctomycetaceae bacterium
CAACAATCATTGGGAAACCAATTACAAAGCAGGACAAGACGGTTGGTTACAATTTTTTTACAGGATTCGTCCTTACGTTGGGAAATTTGATGTTGCGAAATCGCAAAAATTCGCAAGAGCCGAAGACACTCGTGATCCGCTTTACAAACAGTTACTGAATTTAGACAACGAAAATATTCTCGTAACACGCCTAAAACCGGCGCGGACGGAAAAAGCGTCTGACGTTTCCGAATCGCCATACGGTCAGGGATTGATTGTTCGGCTTTATAACCCGACAGACAAACCGCAAAAAGTTTCGTTAACATTTTCCGCTCCGCAAATCAACAAGGAAATTTACGAACCAACGTTATATCATTCCAATCCGTTGGAAGATCGTTTGGCAAAAATTCCGCCAACACTCATCATTGATCCATTCGATTTTATCACGCTGCGCGCAGAGTAATGATCTCACGGAATAAAATCGACGCTCCGCATCGCTTCGAGCGTTTCGGCAAAAAGATCGTCAAGCGACCACCCCAGCAAGTCGGCGCCGCGCTGAATCACTTCGCGGGAACATCCCGCGGCAAAAGCCGGCGTCTTGAATTTCTTTCTGATGGATTTGACCTCCATATCGCGAATACTTTTCGACGGACGCATCAATGCCGCCGCTCCGATTAAACCGGTAAGTTCGTCGGCGGCATATAAGATTTTTTCCATACGATGTTCCGGTTGAATATCCACCGTAATCGCCCAGCCGTGAGACGCCGTCGCCCGAATGATTCGCGGGTCAACGCCGTGTTCTTTCATGATTTGTTGTTGACGAATACAATGCTCTTGCGGAAACTGCTCAAAATCGAGATCATGCAGCAATCCAACGATTCCCCAAAATTCCTTTTCATCGGCAAAGCCCTCTTTTTCCGCGAAGTATCTCATCACGCCTTCCATCACCCGCGCATGATAAAGATGAAATTGCTCTTGATTGTATTTGGTCAACAATTCCCACGCTTCTTGGCGCGTCATACTTTTCCTTATTCCTTTTCGACGTTAAAACTCAGCAGAGAAATGTATAAAAAGCGTCCGCGCATTGGAATGACTTATTGCGTCAATTCATCTCCGACAATCTCGACGCTTTCCATCGACGTCCGACCATTTTCCACATGAAACGCCCGCAAAACGGGTTCGGGTTCGGCAAGCGAAAGAATCAAATAACTCGCCGCCGCGTCAAACGCAAGCCGGACGTCTTCCGCCGACGGTCGCGCGGGAGTTTCCGGGTGCGAATGGAAATTACCCAGCGGCAACCATCCGTTAGTCCGCATCTCTTTGATTGCCGCCAACTGCTCGCGCGGATTGATTGAAAAATGTTCGCGGCTCTGATCGACATTCGTCATCGGAAACACTTTTTCTATCGTTTTGATTTCGCCGTCGATTGTTCCGGCGATCAACCCGCACGCTTCGTTGGGAAGTCCCGCGCGGGCGTGCGTCAATATTTTTGCGTAGTCTGTTTGTTTCAGTCGTAAGATCATGGTTTGCGCCCTTTACAGTTCCCAACCGGCGCGGCGCGGGTCTTTGAGCAACTTGTTCGCTTCTTCGTTGTCGGTCTTCATTGCCGCGGCGTCCCACGCAATTTTCTTTCCGACACGGAACGCCACTCCGCCGAGCAAAACCGTTTCCGTCAATTTTCCGGCGTAATCAAAATTGCACGTCGTATCGCCGCCGTTTTTGATTGCGTGAAGCCATTCTTTATGATGTCCAAGCGATTTCGGAATGGACGGTTCGGGATGTTTCAAGGTCTTAAAGAGCGCTTCCTCGCCGTAAATTTTAAACTCGTTGTAATTCGCCAGCAAAACGCCGTCAGCGCCGACAAACAACACGCCGCCGCCGTTATAATTTTTCGACATGGAAAACTCTTTGTAAAGCGACGGTCTTACGTTGTGGTCGTACCAGTAATACGTCAACGCCTCGTGTTTGTCGGTTTTGGGAAATTCATATTTGATCGTCAGATCAAGTTTGCAGCAAATCGGATCAGGTTCGGGACCCGACGCCTCAACGCTTGTCGGATATTCCAACCCCAACGCCCAGAACGGCAAGTCGCCGTAATGACAACCAAAATCGCCGAGCGGTCCGCTTCCGAATTGCCAGTACGATCTCCAATTTCCGCCGAAGTAAGTCGGATTGTACGGCGTTTCCGGTACGGGACCAAGCCACAAATCCCAATCTAATTCCGGCGGAATCGGATGCGTTCCGGTTGGACGCGGTTTGTTGCCCCATCCGGCGCCCGCCCAAACGTGAACGGTTTTTACGTCGCCGATCACTCCCGCCTGAATGTGTTCGACCACGCGACGATAATTCTCTCCTTCGTGAATTTGCGTTCCTTGTTGCGTCTTGAGATTTTTCTCTTTGGCAATTTTCTGCATGACGCGGATTTCATAGACGTCGTGCGCCATCGGCTTTTCGACGTAACAATGAATGCCCAGTTTCATTGCGGCAACGCCGACGGCAGCGTGCGTGTGATCCGGCGTTGAAACGACAATGGCGTCGAGTTTGTCGCCGTGTTTTTCGAGCAATTGGCGGAAATCGACAAATCGGTCGGCGGATTTTACGGAATCGCCAACTTTGTCGAGGAAGTTCTTGTTGACGTCGCATAACGCGGCAACGTTCTCGCCCCGAATTGCGCCGAGATGCGATCCTCCGCGCATTCCCGAAACGCCGACAAGAGCGACGTTGAGTTTTGAGTTGGGATCGGCGGCTCGCAAAAACGCGGGAGCGGCAAACAGAGACGCGGCGGTGAAAGCGCCGGAGGTCGTTAAAAAGTTACGACGGGAAGTTTTCATTTCATTCTTTCTTTTACGATCTTGTGAAAGTAACAGTTAATACGCCATGCGTTTGTTGAAATATTATGAATTTTCTTGAAAACGCATTGCATTGGAAACGCTCATTATATCCGCCGCAACAGAGAAATTCAAGCAAGCGGAACATTTTTTAATTTTACGAAGAAACTACGCGAACCGACCGTTTTCTACGTCGTTTTTGTAATTTTCCAAAGCGGCAAGAGCGATCTCGTAAATTTTTGCATACTGCTTCGCATGTTTCGGCGGCGGATTTTCGGAAAAGCCAAGTAAATCATGAAAAACTAACACCTGACCGTCGCATTCGCCGCCGGCGCCAATGCCGATTGTCGGAATCGCGGTCGTTTGCGAAACTTCGGCGGCAAGTTCCGGCGGCACAAGCTCCAACACGACTCCAAACGCTCCCGCCGTTTCAATCGCCAAGACGTCGTCCACGAGTTGTTGACGGTCTCGTTGGATTTTGTATCCGCCGAGTTTGCGGATATTTTGCGGCAAGAATCCGCAATGTCCCAGAACAGGAATCCCCGCTTTAACGACCGCGCGAATCGTTTCAATACGATTTTGTCCGCCTTCGATTTTGACCGCGTCGGCTTCCGTTTCCTTAATGATTTTTGCCGCCGCTTCAATCGCTTGTATCCCGCCGATCTGACACGTCGGAAAAGGCATATCGACAACGACCATCGCGTTTTTTACCGCGCGCACGACCATTTGAGCGTGATAAATCATCTGTTCCAACGTGACCGTCAATGTCGTTTGTCGTCCCTGCACAACATTCCCTAAACTGTCGCCAACCAAAACGACGTCAATTCCGGCGGAATCGGCAACCTTTGCGCTAGGATAATCATAAGCCGTAACAATGGAGATTTTTTTTCCCGAGCGCTTCTTTGCTTGAAATCGGGAAACTGTCATTTTTCCAGCGCTTTCCGATTGTTTTTCATTCATGAACGTTACCTTTTGGTATTTTGACGTCTTTCTAAAAACTCAAATTCCGCAGAATCCTTACAAAAACAGAAACGTTTTCGATTTAAAACGATTCGTCAAATGATTATAACCGATTGACTATTATACCCCATTGATCGCAGATTAAAACCCGCCGGCAACGAAAAGGTAACGGCTCATAAATTGCCAGGCGCTCCAAATTAAAAAGTAAAAGCGAAAGTTAAAAGTCAGGTTTCAGTAGCCAGATTTCAATTTTTAGATACCAGTAGGGGCAAGGCATGTCTTGTCCCTACGTGTGGAAAACCAGCGCCGGAACCTGACTAAACCATCGCTTACGCTCCGGTCTGCCATTTGCTAAATTCCCCTCCATTGGAGCAAAAGTATCTCCGCATCTTTTATAAAGTTTGGCAGGCGTTTTTTGAGGAGTGCGAAGTTTGGCGATTTGGTTCAGGTTCCGGCGTTGCGTCGCGCTGCAAACGCCGCGAAGCGAGTTAAAAATTAAAAGTTAAAAAGGGTCTTGTTTCCTAATTAAATTATCACAAGAATCGGCAATCCTTTTTTTGTAAAGTGATTCAAGATTTTGCATCTCACTTTTACTTCGGTATCTTGCGATTCTTTGTTTCTGTTTTTCAAATTTTGTCCGAA
>JAISZO010000436.1 GCA_031269105.1 Planctomycetaceae bacterium
GATTACGAGCGAAACACCGAATCCAGCAAAGCCATGATCCACATCGCCATGACCGCAAGGATGCTAAAAAAACTCGAAAAACAAAATTTAACCGGTTAAAGACTTACTCTGAGGGGAAACTTTTACTAAAAATTCTTAACGACAAGAGGAATAATCATGTCAGAAGAACGATTAAACAAAGAACGACTGTAACCGTATTTTCAGTCGCGAGTATTACCGCTTATTAGACGCGACGATCGGCGATATCTGCGGATCAATCTACGAATTTGAAAACTTCAAAACGGATCGACCTGAAGAAATCCATCTCGTTAATCCAGATTGTTTCTTCACGGACGATACCGTCTTAACCGCCGCGATAACGGCGGTTATTCAATCCGACCGGGAATTTCAACCAGTCGTACTGGAGTGGGCGCGGCGTTATCCCGACGCCGGCTACGGAGCAAAATTTAGAGATTGGATGTTGTCGGAACGCCCAGAACCTTACAACAGCTACGGCAACGGCTCCGCAATGCGCGTTAGCGTCATGGGCTGAGTCGCGATGGACGAAAAGCTCTGGTCGTACATATCAAAGAAGGGCGATCCGCCCGACGCTTTACGATTCTCTACCGATCCTTATGCCGATATAGCGACGCAATTTACGCATAATCACCCTGAAGGACTGAAGAGCGCGAGAGCGGTCGTCGCCTCGATAACTATTTCTTTGCAGGGAGTGCACAAGGAAGATATTAAGCGCCGTATTGAGAAAATTTACGGGTACCGGCTTGACAGTCCGTTGGACGAAATCCGAAAGACCTACTCGTTTAACGAAACATGTCAAGAAACAGTTCCCGAAGCAATTACCGCGTTTTTGGAAAGCCATAACTATGTCTCGGCAGTTCAAAACGCTATCTCGCTCGGCGGAGACGCCGATACGTTAGCCGCTATCGCGGAAGCGTATTATCAGGAAATCCCTGAGGAATTAGTCGCGTTCGCTGAAAGCAAACTCCCGCAAGAAATTTGGGATGTGCTCGTTCCAAAATCAAAATAAAATTTTTATGATCGCGCAACTGCTGGGAGGTTGGCGTCGTGTTTCGGTTCGGGAAAAAAAACAAAAATGGATTGGGTTTGCGAGATGCGAGCGGTACTTGAGGAGGATTTTCCAAACGCGAAAAAAATAATATTGGTTTGCAATAATTTGAACACGCATTCACAGGGAACGTTTTATGAAACCTTCGAGCGGAGTCCTGCGCGTTCATTGACGCGAAGGTTGGAATTTGTCCATACGTCCAAACATGGTAGTTGGTTGAATGTCGCAAAGGACAAATTGTCCGCATCGACTCGATAATGCGTTCATAAAAACGTTTTGGAACGTTGAAAAAATTACGTGAAAATGTTGTCGCGTGGACGACGTCATGTCATAAAAATCAAAAAAGAGTACAGTGGCAGTTCTCCCTCGAAAACGCAAGAACAAAACTAAACGCACTCTATCCCAAAATTAAAAATTAACAAAGCGCTAGTAAGTTTTTCACGGAGAAATTTTTCGATGAAAACCTTATTTTCGAACAAAACGACTTCAGTAGCAACAAGAGCGTGCTCAAAACGCCGGCGTCGAATACGTTTTTTTCTAGCGGATAAAAATATTTTGTTGATGGTTTGGGATTTCTTATGACAAAGAGGCGAAAGCGATACCGGAAAGCGTTAAATAAGGGCAGCAAATGGCTTCATGAAAATGAGCCACAGGAATAAATGTGTTATCAGGAATGTCTTCTTCTGCCGGATAAAGCGAGGAATGTTTGGAGTCGATCACCGGCGGACAAGAGACGCCGCTGGGATTGGCGATGCGGGGAGATTCGGCAATGATTGTGTCCGACGGCATTTTGAAACAAGGATTCAATAACGCCTCCAATACAGGAAACGCATCGCCGCCGGTCAATAACAGCAACGCATGAGAACTTCCTTCACGGGCAAAAGCCAAAAACTGGCGAATCGCTCCAATCATTCCCCAAAACAATCCGGCTTCAATGGCTTCCGACGTATTTTTTCCGGGAAAAGTCGGGAAACGAAGGTCGTCGGCGTCAATTTCCGGCAACTGGTCGGCGATCATTCGCAAAGCCGTTGCCGACGCGCGAAATCCCGGCATAATCGCTCCTCCAAGAAAATGCCCCTCGCCCGATACAATATCTAACGTCGTTGCCGAACCAATATCCACGATTAAAACCGGTTCGCCGCGTCGAGTAAGCGTTGTGGAAGCTAATGCGTTACAAAGACGATCCATACCAACTTTTTCCGGCTCCGCCACTTCAAGCGGCGTCCGTATGTTATGACGCGTCAAAATCCGGATTTTATCGCGAGAACGATTGTCCTTCATCCACTGACAAAATTGCGACAATCGTGCTTTATTGACGCTTGAAATCAGCCATTCTGAACCTTCGGCAAGAGGAGTTTCGCGTAAATTCAGTTCGATTTGAAACAATTTTTCCGATTGTTCGACAATCACTTGAGTCGGCTGCGGCAATGGACCAGGAAAAACGATACTGTTTTTGCTGTAACGTCCGAATTTTATACGGCTGTTGCCAATGTCAACCGCGACGATTTCTTGAGGTTCTGACATGTTTCTTTCTATTTCTATCGTATTTGCAAAAAAAATTCGATACGACTCGACTTTGAATTATAGCATATAACTGATACAAAAGCGTGCAAAGAGAAAATCATCAAAAAGCGTAATACCTTGACAGTTTTTTAATCCTTTCAAAATTATAAACTCATTTTTGAAGATACAATTTTCTAATCTCGGCGTTTTTATTTTTTCGCCGCAACCATGATTTCCTGACGATTAAATTGCATTTGTTTTGCAAAAATTGTTCGAAACCCCCAACTTTTGACTCGCTGGAGGAACTTGGGAATCTCGTCAATCAATTCCCATCGAATAAGTTTTAACGTAAAAAGAAGCCCGCGAATGTTTACCGCTCGGTTCAAAACGCAGTCTTCCAAAACATCCAGCGTATAATTTGGAGCGACATTTATATCGGCAACAATCCATTTTGTTTTACGTAATTTATTGCGTTTGATTTGATTGATTCGTCCTCGCAGATGAGTAAAATTTTGCTGTTTGAGTAGAACAGGAGAAACTTGAGCAGGATCAATTCCGATAACGTTGGCTCCGCGCGCTAATAATGCCTGCGACGCTCCGCCGGGCGCCGCGCCGACGTCAAGCCAATGCGAACCGACTTTCACCGGAATTTCCGACCAACGCAACGCTTCTTCAAATTTGAGATAAGCGCGTGAAACCGCGTCGTTCGGGCGATCAAGAGGAACGATTCCTCCGGGTTGACGCGATCTCCAATCATCGGCAACGTGAAATCCAATCCACCATTCATTTTGCGAAACCAGCAAAACGTCAAGAATCAATTCTTTTTTTTCTGCTGGAAAAAGCGGATAATCGCTTCCAACGGCAAATTTGCGTTGATATTGCGTCAACAATTTGTGAATCTCAAAACATTCCGGCGTGAGTTGCGGTTCAAGATTTTTTTCACCCGGCGTTGCAGAATCACGCGGAAAAACATGAACGCGGTCGATTGGCAAACTTCCTGCAATTTCCCAAACATGCGCCACCATCGCCGCAAAATCTTCGCCCTGAACTCGTCCCAACGAAAGTCCGCAATAGCGCGAAAAAATTGTCTGAATTTTTTGAACTCTTGACGTATCATAGAGTTGCGTCGCTTTGAACGTAACGAAACCGGAACGCGAATATGAAAAACGCAGGTCGTGATAACGTTCAAGAACTTCTTGCTTTAAAAATCGTTCAGCGCCGCATTGACACGTCATTATTAAAAACGACGATTGGGATAATTGCGTATTTTGTGACATTTTAGATATTTAAAAGATGAGCGGGTTTTTTTACGAGAGAAATGCTAGGATTCGTTTAAATTGAGTATATTACCACAACTTTCTTATTTTTCCACCGCCCGCGTTGCAAATTTTGGAAGATTCTTGTTTTCCTTGCAACATATTCTACATAAGGGATGTTCTAATAACCTCCAAAAGTATCTCCACAAAATATTTTAGATTTTTAATGGTCAAAACAAAACCTCATTTCTCCCTCTATTTTTTAACAAAACAATCTTGTCGCCAGACGTCGCGCGCTCAAAAAACAACCGTATGAAAAAATTCCCGTCTCTTTTTGAAAAAAAACAATATTTTCCCATAATTATTAAGTCCTCTATAAAAATTGAACTTATTAGAACTGCCCTTAAGAGGTTCGCCTGAATAAAAATTCTTCCGTTAATTTTTTAATAGAATCAATATCGCGACGCATTTGCACGAGTAGTTCATCCGCCGATGCGAATTTAATCACGTCGCGAAGACGCGTCAGAAAATCAACACGCAACGTCTGTCCGTACAAATCGCCGTGAAAATCAATCAAAAAACACTCAATTTTGAACGGCGTCGTACCGAATGTCGGGTTGTCGCCGATATGAGCTGCAGCCGCGTAAGTTTTTCCGTCATACGAAACGGTTGCGGCGTAAAGTCCTGTTTTCGGAATGAGCGTTTGAATGTTGCCGAGATTTGCGGTCGGAAAACCGAGCAAACGTCCGCGTTGTTCGCCGACGACAACGGTTCCGGTCAAGCGGTACGGTCGTCCCAAAAGCGAGTGTGCCAACGCCGCATTTCCTTCTTGGGTCAGCAATGTTTTGATGCGGCTACTGGAAACCGGTTCGTTATTGGCGAAAATCGTTTCCACCGGCTCGAATAAAATTCCGGCGTCGGCGCACCATTGACGCAATTTTTCCGGCGTTCCTTCGCGACGACGTCCGAATGTGAAATGATTTCCCTCGACGATAACGCGCGTATCAAACGTTTTGCAAATCGTGTTCTCGAAAAAATCTTCCGCCGTAAGCGCCAGAAATTGCGGATTTGTTGGACAAACAACCAAGACGTCAATTTTTTGCCGGACAAGCCATTCGATTTTTTCCTCCGTTGTCATCAGAGGAAGAATGTTAAGATCAGGACGCAAAACGCGAATCGGCAACGGTTCAAACGTCATCGCGACGGTAGGAATCTTTTGCCGACATGCGTGTTCGCGCAACTGCGAAAGAATCCGCGAATGTCCATGATGCATTCCGTCGAATTTTCCAATAGCCAGTGCGCCGCCCCGCCATCGTGTCGGAAAAGATTCTATTGCACGAATGACTTCCAAAGCAAAACTCTCCAAAGTTTAAGCGTAAAACTCAAAACATAAAACGAGTTTCACTTTCCCTATGTTCTCTTGGATACGACAATATTCTTCAAAAATCTCCAGCGATTCGTTCAGTTCTCATCTTTCCAATAAATTATGGAATAAGAGTTGATGCAAGTCGTTAATGTAATCTAAAACGCTTATTGTACCATCGAAAGTCCGTTTTGAACAGCGGCGGCAATTCCGCCAAAATATGTCATTTGCTACGTTTCCGTCTGCCATTTCAAGATAAAATAATTGTTTCACTCATCTTAATCGTCGCTCTTGACACGGAAATTATTTTCAAAAAAATTTCAAAATATTCCACATTCCTCTTGTTGGATTCAAGATTTTTGTGTACACCAGACGTTAATCAATGAAACTTTGAGACAAAAAATCACAGTGGTTTTTGTCGCTCCTATTCAAAAATCTAAAAAATGTAGAATAGAGTTTCGACTATGAAAAAGTTGAACAAAGCGTTTGATTTTTTTGAACTTCGGCAGAATGTATTTTTTTGGGGGGGCGTAATATGGCTAATAAGCCGTATTTTACGTACTGTAACGCTCTTTTTTGCCCGCGTTATTACGAGCATTTTTGCCCGTATGATTACTACCGTCGTAACTCCATAAAGCATAATGTTTTATGTCGAATTTTTTTCTCTACAAGGATTTCTACACGATAAAAACTTCTGGTTCATCCGACAAGTTCGTACCTTGCGTTATGTATTGCCAAGATTTTGAGTTTGAAAAATTCGAGATCACGGAAACCGTATGCTTGTCTTTTCATGGTTTTGATTTTATTGTTTAGCCCCTCCTTCAACTGCACCATCTCCTTGGCGAAGATATTGATAGTTGAGGTGAAAGCAAGAATTGCCACAGCAAAAATTGCCACAGCGGATAACACGTTTTTTTGTTTTTTGAACATG
>JAISZO010000014.1 GCA_031269105.1 Planctomycetaceae bacterium
AGAGATTCGGCGTCAAACGAGGTAAAAATATTGTGGACTTCGGTCTATTTAATAGGACAAAACGATTGACTCGCAAAAGCACACTATCAGACAAAATTGATCCGAAAATTGAGAACAAATTCAAATTACGACTCAATACGTTTATATAAACCAATTAAATTACCGCGTCCGCTGTTAGCTTTTTTTATGCCGTCGCTTTGGGGAGTAAATTTTGTAGTTTTTTAATGGCGGCGCTCAAACGGCTTTTGATGTTTGAGGAAGATAATCCCAATGTTTCTGCCGCCTCGCGATATTTCATGCCTTGAAAATAGACAAGGTAAAGAATTTTGCGATGAGATTCCGGCAATTGTTCCACAGCGTCGCGCACTTGTTTCTTTCGTTCCGCTCCCACAGCGGAATCGCAAGGATCCGCTTCTTCGCTAATGAACTGAGAAGAATAAACATTCCAGAGATTTTCTTCTCCGTGAAAAGTATCGTCCAAGCTTACGGCGTAACGGATTTTTTTATGACGTTTCAAGCTCACCGCCTGATTTGTAGCAATTTTATAAATCCAAGGACGAAACGCTCGCTTTTCATCGAAAAGACGGCATTTCTGATGGACAAGGAAAAATGTTGTTTGAAAAACGTCTTCCGCCATATCTGCGTTGCCGAGATAGAATCGCAAGTAATTGTAAAGTTCCCGCTCGTAACGTTTTACTAATACTTCAAAAGCGTTTCGATCATTTTTTTCACGATAGTTCAACAAAAGCTCTTCGTCGGTTGTCTCATCGTAATTAACGGCAGAATTGACTTCGCGTCTGTTCGTTTCAAAAATAGCGTTCATAGCTCTCTTTCCTTAATTTTTATTAACGTCCGTGATTATACACAATGAACACGCGGATTGTTAAACGCTTTGGAAAAATCTTTACTTTTTTTCATTTTTTGAAATTTTATTCGAGTTTTATATAAAAAAAAGTAAAAAATTATCGTATTTGTTTTAACGAAAAGGATTAAGTGCAATTACAGCGCCAAAAAATTCGTCAGGAACGTTTTTTGATATTAACCAAAGAAATTCATGACGTAACGTCAATAAAATCAAAGGGAAAAAATATTATCCCAGTAAATTACGTCAGAAAATTACCCCAGTTGTTTTGTAGAATCGTTGGACGGCTTTGAAGAAATTACAAAAGGAACCTCCTACTTTGGCAGACGCTTACTCGCACAATTTCCATTTTCGCAGGAACAATTATTTCACGCCGCCCTTGAATCGTCTGACGAAATAAAGTAAAATAGCGTAAAATGCGTTGTTCGATTGATAGAATATTCTGATTGTACGAGAAAAAACGGCGGTTGATTTAAAAATGACGGAAACAAACGATATTCAATCTCAAAAAACCGGTTCGATTTTTGATGTGAAATGGAATGAAACGACGGAAATTCCAGAAGTCGCGTCGTATCGGACGCTCAATGTTGTTGCGCTGTTGTCGGCGCTGTTCGGGATTCTTTCGCCGGTAACGCTGATCAATTGGGGATTCGCGTTTGTGCCGATCATTTCGCTGGTTTTTGCCTTTTGGGGCTTATACGCGATTCATCGTTCGGAAGGAATGCAGTTTGGAAAAACGCCGGCTTATTTCGGTATTTTTCTTTCCGCGAGCATTGTCGCGTTCAACGTCATCCTCTGGCAGACCTACCAAAACCGAATCGTTTGCGAATCGTTGATCGTTGCCGACGCTTATTTTGAGTTGCTGGCGAAAGCGAAAAACGATCCGTCGATTGATCTGATGGTTCTCGAAGACGCGAAACGCCCGTATTGGAATCGGAGAGGAAAAGACGCGATTCAAAATGCGTGGAAAGCGTTGGACAAAGACTCGCTTGCTCAGGAAGAAATGCAGGGAGTCGTCAATGATCCGTGTTTTCGGACGCTGTTAGCTCTCGGCGGCAAAGCGAAAGCGACGTTTTACAAAGTGAAAAGTTATTATTACGACGCGAATAACCGCATCGACTACGCGACGCTGACGTATGCGGTGACTTATCCGAATCAAGACGCCGCGACGGAAACGTTTTTCGTCAATCTAACGCTGCAACGTTTTCACGATGAAGATTCCACCACTGTAGCGAACAAAAAAATCAAACGAGGCGGATGGGCGGTCTCGTCCTGTAAAGGACCGGTTCTTCCTGCGGAGTTTGGCGGCAAACCGGATGCGTAAAAAATGACTTTAATACTAAAAAACGCGGCGTATGACGATCTTGTGCGGGCTATTCTTTGGCTGGATCGTTCTTTAGAATTACTGCCGTCGATGGTTTCGCCGATGGGAATCGCGCCGCTTGCGGGAACAGAGTGGTATTCGTTGCTTCGTAAAAAACTCGTGCCGCAACTGGCGCGTCGTTCGCATTTGGTTGTCGCGGTAACAGGCGGGACGAACACGGGAAAATCGGTGATTTTTAATCTTCTTGCGGGCGAAAACGCGAGCGCGGCGGACATTTACGCGGCAGGAACGAAACATCCCGTTTGTCTTTTACCGGTGGGAATTGAACCGAACGAGATATTGCGGCAGTATTTTGGAACGTTTGAACATTTGCGATGGCGAAACGCGAATGATCCGCTTACCGCCGCGCCGGAACATCGGCTTTACTGGAATATCGGGCGGAATGTGCCGGAACGTTTGCTCATCGTGGACGCGCCGGACGTCGATTCCGACGCGGAAGTCAACTGGGAACGTGCGCGGGACGTGCGGCAAGTTGCCGATTTGCTCATTGCGGTTCTGACGGCGCAAAAGTATAACGATGCGGCGGTGAAACAGTATTTTCGGGAAGCGGCGGAAGCGGGCAAGCCGGTCATTCTCGTTTGGAATATGGCGTATCATGAACAATACCGCGGCGTTTGGGCGGAATGGAATCGGCAATTCCGGCATGAAACCGGCGTGAAACCGCTGGCAGTTTTCGCGGCGCCGCATGATCGGCAGGCGGCGGAAAATAGAACGCTTCCGATTTACGATCTCGGCGTTGAAGGGCGCGGCGCGGAACAACAATCGGAACCGCTCGCGGCTCTTCGGGATTATCTCAATCAAACGCGGTTCGAGGAATTAAAAATGCAGGCGTTGTTCGGAGCGGTGCGGCGGGTGGACGCGAAAGATTCCGGCGCGGGAGCGTATCTTGAACAGATTGCAAACACGGCAAAAGATTTCGCGAGGGCGGCGGAGACGATTCGCGAGCGGCAGAATTGGACAGTCGAGTGGCCCGCGATTCCGAAAGCGATGTTAGCGGGCGAAATCGGGCGATGGTGCAATAAGCGGCGACCGGAATTTTTGCAAAACGTCAACGCGGCGTATGAAACGGTTCTGCGTCCGGCGCTTTGGGCATGGGGAAGTGTGCGAAACCGGTGGACGTCGAAACGGCAGCGTGCGGAACAAAACGAAGAACATAAGGCGGTTTTGTCGTTAGTGGAAAAAGCGATTGAGCAGTTGAAAGCGCTCGCCGAGTCGTCGTCGAATACGGTTTTGCGAAATGAATTAGGCGATTATCTCGGTTCGCGGCGAAAGCGGATATTGGAAGCGGCGGAGCGGATTCATTCGCAGATTCCGCAAAATACCGACGAATATATCCGGCGCGAAATTGAGGAGAGTCTGGACCGATGGGCGAAGGAGAATCCCGAACAGTGGCGGCGTTTGCACAAGTTGGACGTAGCGGCATTCGGAACGCACGCGGTTTTGAGCGTCGGGGCGTTAGCGACATGCGGCGTTTTCGGCGCCGGAATGATGGCGAACGTCAGCGGAGCGCTTCCGTATTTTCTTACGGTAGGCGGCGTTACCGGCGGAAGCGAAACGATTTTAAAGATTCTCGGCGAGGAAATCCGTTTGAAGATTGCGGAAATCAAGGTTGAGATTCAGCAAAAGTATGCCGCGTGGCGAAGAGGGATTTTTTTAGAACGTTTCGAGTCGGAACTTTGGGGAGAAATGCTCCGCAAATTCGACCATTTTGCCGCAATTCCGCAATCGCGGGAATATCTCGACGCGATACAAGCGTTGGAAGCGGTGCGGAAGATTGCCGAAGAAAAGTAAAGAACATCGGCAGCGTTACCTACTCTCGCGGACGAATTGCCGTCAAAAGTCGCGCAACTCCTCTATATTATTCTGTTCCTGCGGAATGGACGCTTTTACGAGAATCCATCTGCTCGTGCAAAAGTATCTCTACGAGTTTTTGGCGATTCAATGTTTTATCTAAAACATCATTTCTACCTAATTCCCCAACAAAACAATCTCAATAGCCACGAGATTCCACAAAACCAATAACCTTATTTCCCTCATTTTAAAATTGCAAGTTCGGCGGAAGCGTTACGATTTTTAATATCCGTAACCAACAATTTGGCAAAAGTAGAAATTCGACTTTGCCGAACCTTTCATCGGTTCGTGAAAATGTAAAAAAGCGCTCGTACCTACTTTCGCCGCGGGGCGAAGCCCCCGTCGAGGGTTTGAAACGACTTTCACCGCCCTCTAGTGAATTTTCAAAAAATGTGATAAAATAAATGAAATTATGAGTTTTTATTGAAATCTAGACAGGAATAGACTAAATGACAGGTTCACGCCGTACATTGAAAGCCGCCGAAGCGATTCGGGAAGTCGTTGCGACGTCAATTTTGACGGACGTCAAAGACCCGCGAATTCGCGCTGCAACCGTCACTCGCGTCGAAGTTTCCGGCGATATGCGTTACGCAAAAGTTTTCATCTCCGTCAGAGGAAACGAAATCCAAGAGCAATTGACTTTACGCGGTCTGCAAAGCGCCGCCGGTTTTTTGCAAGCAAAGTGCGCCAAACGTATCGATACCCGTTACACGCCGCGCTTGCAATTTCAAATTGATCAAGGTATTAAAGATTCTCTCGAAGTGACGCATATTCTCAGCGAATTGTTCCCCGACGGAGCGGAGGGAAAAGAAGAAAACGAATCGCTTTGAACAACTTTTACATTCCAACTTTTAACTTTTAACTTCCAACTTTTAACTTCCAATGACCGCAACCAAAAAAAACGACAAATTTAAAGCCCTTCTGAAGGCGTTGCAAAAACGATATAAACACGCGCCAAAACTGACGGAACGCAAATTATTGGATTGTCTGATGTTTGCGGCGTGCCTTGAGAACGCTTCGTTTGAAGCGGCGGAAGCCGCGTTTTCCGTATTGGAACATCATTATATTGACTGGAACGAGCTTCGCGTTTCCACACCGCAGGAAATCGCCGACACGTTGCCGATGCTCCCCGCGCCGCTGGAAGCGGGCGAGCGAATCAAAAAAACGCTGCAATGGGTGTTTGAAACGACGTATATGTTCGATCTCGAAGACTACCGCAAAAAGACAATCGGACAAACAATCGAGTATCTCGATTCGATTCCGTCCTGCACGCCGTTTATGACAAATTATCTTGTGCAAGCCGGACTTGGCGGACATTTGATTCCGTTTGACGAGGCGGCGATGCGGATTCTGCGGCGGCTTGAACTGACGCGGGTTCAAAATGGAAAAGAAGACGTTCCCAGCGCGGAGCGGTTTGTCATAAAACCCAAAGGCGCGGAGTTTGCCGGATTGCTGCATTTGATGGGCGTCGAGTTTTTTGAAAAACAAAATGCGCCGGAATTTTTAGCAATTTTGAAAACGATTGATCCGGCGGCGGAACAACGTTCTTGGGTTGAGCCGGACGGCGTGTTGAAAAAAGCCGATATAAAAATCGTCCCCAAAACTGCGCCGCCGAAAGGTTTTAAGCCGGATGTTGAAATGGACGACGAAGAATCCATCACGGCGGATTTATCGGCGGCGGAAGAATCCACGTCGTTCATTGAACATAATTTAGCGTCGCTTGGAGCGCCGTCCAAAGAAAAAGCCAAAAAGAATCCAAAAAGCAAAAAAACAACGTCGGCTAACTCTTCGAAGAAATTAGACCATTCCCAAGACGATCTTTCTAAATCGAATAAAGACGTCGTTACGAAATCGGACGAAAAAAAATCTTCCGGCAATCAAAATGCAAAAGATAACAAGGGCGAAAATTCGGAAACGAAACGCACTTCCGCATTAGAAAAAGAATCGAAATCGACAGAGCCAAATCAATCTGCGGCGAGAAAACTCCAGCAGAAAAAACCGCGATAAAATATTCTATTTTACTCTCGTCAACGAATTTCGCAGGTTTTTCAATTCATTATTGTTTACAATTTGAGCGAGTTAAATTTTATTTGTCGATGAACAATTTTAGAAAATTTAGAAATAACGACAATGCGAAAAACAATTTTAGCGGTATGTTTGGCGGGCGGTTTATCCGTTCTTTGCGCGGCGGAGGATTTGCCCGGATATACGGATAGTCCATTTTTGCCGAACTCGAAATGGCGGGTTCACGATCCATCGAGACCGCAGCCGAAAATTATTTCGCCGGGAACGGGGGATATTGGAGTCGCGCCTCCCCAAGATGCGATTGCGCTGTTCGACGGAACAAATTTTGACGCTTGGCAAAGAAGCGACCGTAAACCGATTGACGGCAAAATCGAAAACGGCGCGTTCAATATCCGGCAAACCGGACAGTTGCAAACCAAGCGGGAATTTGGCGATTTTCAATTGCATTTGGAATGGAGTACGCCGACGGAACGCGCGGACAGAATGAATTGGGGAAACAGCGGCGTTCTTATTATGGGCGGCTTTGAGATTCAAATTATCGAGTCGCACGACAGTTTCATTTATGCCGACGGTAACGCCGGAGCGATTTACGGGCAATTTCCGCCGTTAGTTAATCCCGCGAGAAAAGCCGGAGATTGGCAAAGTTTTGACGTCTTTTTCACCGCTCCGAAATTTGAAAAGAACAAATTAACTGTTCCGGCTTACGCGACGGTTGTTTACAACGGCGTGTTAGTACAAAACCATCAGGCGATTCTCGGAATTACTACCCATCGTGCGCTTCCCAGCGCATATCCGGTCAAAGAAACAGGACCAATCGTGTTGCAAGAACACCATTCCGGCGTGAAATTCCGTAATATCTGGATTCGTACTTTAGAATAAACGTTTCGTCATTCTTGAGGACGGTCTCAAATTCCTTTCCGGCGGGGGTATCAGCGCCGCTTCCCAAAACTTTTCCGCGATAAAATAGTAAAGAACGAAACAATGTCCGATTTCAAACTTCCCGCGTTTTTTCAATCCCGCGCCGGGCGGCAGCTGTTGCGGGCGGCGGGATGCGTCGTCGTATTGACGCTGATTTTGGTATCGGCTTATCTTGCCGCGTCGAAACGTCCCGGATTTTATCGCCGATTCGAGAGGGTCGGCGAGGCGGAACGCAAAAAACTCGGCGGCGAAATGATTCGGCAAACGCTTGATTGTTACTCGCAAATTCAGGAGTCCAAATCCGGCGTCTGGACGCTGCGAATCACCGACAAGCAACTCAACGGCTGGCTGACTTCCGACGGAGCGCCGTATTTATCGCGAGCGTTGCCGCGCGAGGTGAAAAATCCGCGAATAGCGATTCACGGCGACCGCTTTGAATTAGCGGCGCAAGTTCGTTACGGTTTGTTTTCCGGCGTTGTTTGTCTCGTGGGTTCAATAAGAGCGCCGGAATCGGGAAAAATCGCGCTGCGGATTCGCTCGGCAAAACTCGGCGTTTATCCGTTCGACAAAAACAAATTAACAGAAATACTCAAAAAAGCTCTCAATCAACCGGATTGGAATTTGGAACAATCAACCGACGGCGGCGATCCGGTTTTAATATTTCGCCCGAATATCGTAATAGAAAAAAAATTTTCGCTGATCCTGGAATCGGTTCAGACGAACGACGCCGGACAATGTCAAATAACGGGAATCAGAACTTTTACCGCGAAGTCGCGAAGCGCCGCAAAAAAGGTTTCAGGTTATAGATTTCCAATACCCGTGTTGGTATTCAACACGTGAAAGTACGGAAAGCCGCGCCTGTTACCGACTCCTGAAATCTGACTCCTAAAATGGCGGACGAGAACGAAGCGACCGATTTTTCCCCGCCATCAACGACGGAACTCTTCAAAAAATACAAATTTGGCGGAAACGTTACGAAAAATTAAAATCAAATCACGATAAAACTAACATTTAACCTTTGGATTTATTTTCACCATGAACATTTTAATTATCGGAAGCGGCGGACGGGAACATGCGCTGGCTTGGAAACTGAAACAAAGTCCTCGCGCGGAACGAATCTTTGTCGCGCCGGGAAACGCGGGAACTGCGATAGACGCGGAAAATGTTCCGATTTCGGAAATGGATTTTCCGGCGCTGATTCAATTCGCCAAACAAAACGAGGTCGGTTTGACGGTCGTGGGACCGGAAATCCCGCTCGTTGCCGGAATTGTCAATGCGTTTGAAAAAGAAAAACTACGGATATTCGGACCGAATAAAGCCGCCGCGCAACTTGAAGGAAGCAAGGTTTTTTGTAAAGAAATTTTGCGAAAAGGAAACGTTCCGACGGGAAATCATCGCGTTTTTTACGACGGCGAATCGGCGATGGCGTATTTGAAAGAATACGGCGATAGACCGCTTGTCGTGAAAGCGGACGGTCTTGCGGCGGGAAAAGGCGTGGTGGTTTGTAACAATCGGGACGAAGCGAAAGACGCGGTTCTTCGTATGACTCGCGACCGCGAATTTGGAGACGCCGCCAACCGCGTTATTATTGAAGAGCGTTTGCGCGGTCAGGAGGCAAGCGTTTTAGCGCTCACCGACGGACGTACAATCGTCACGTTGCAGCCGGCGCAAGATCACAAAGCGGCTTACGACGGCGATCAAGGACCCAATACCGGCGGAATGGGCGCGTATTCTCCGGCGGGACTCGTTGACGACGGCAAACTGCATTGGATTGAAGAACATGTTTTTGTGCCGACCGTTCATTCGCTCAACCGCAACGCTACGCCGTTCAAAGGCGTGCTGTACGCCGGTTTGATGATGACGCCGCAAGGTCCCAAGGTACTGGAATACAATGCGAGGTTCGGCGACCCGGAATGTCAGCCGCTTCTGATGCGGCTTCAAACCGACTTGCTTGACTTGTTGGAATTGACGATTGAAGGACGTTTAGAACAGATTGATCTCTTGAAATGGGATCCGCGCCCGGCTGTTTGCGTGGTCATGGCAAGCGAAGGTTACCCCGGCAAATACCGCAAAGAAGACGCGATTTACGGATTAGACGAGGCGGCAAATCTTGAAGACGTCAAAGTCTTTCACGCCGGAACAAAATTAGACGCCGACGGCGTCGTCCGCGTCAACGGCGGACGGGTTTTAGGCGTTACGGCGCTCGGCGATTCGATTTCCGAAGCGAAACGCGCGGCGTACAACGCGGTAGAAAAAATTCACTGGAACGGTTCATGGTTTCGCACGGATATTTCTGATAAAGCGAAAGTTAAAAACTAAAAGTTTCGCGAGCGGAATTTTGCTCTGTGATTGAAACAATCGTTTGCCCAACTTTTCACTTGTTTTATTTGGGACGTCCTCCGAGTATATTTTTTTCCCAGAGTTGACCGAGCGAATATTCGTCTAACCAAGAACCGAGTTCTTCGCGACGGACGCGGCGGAACGTCGAATTTCCTTGTTGTTGTTCGACGATCAGCACGTTTTCCGGCTCGAAACGGCTGAGTAACGGCGGCGACTGCGTTGAAACAAGAATTTGGGCGTCGAGCGAAACGGCGTGAAGCATCGACGCCAGCAGTTCAATCGCGCTTGGATGCAAGCCGAGTTCCGGTTCGTCAAAAATCATAGTCGCAGGCGGATTCGGCTGCAACAACGCGGCGGCAAGACAAATAAAACGAATCGTGCCGTCGGAAAACTGATGCGGATTGTAAGCGGAAGCCGCTCCTTTTTGCCGCCAACGAAGCAAAATTTGCGGTTCGTCGGCGCCGGGCAATTCGCGCGGTTTGAGAACAAAATCCTCAAAATACGGAACGGCAAACTCAATTGTCGTGCGAATAAATTCGTAATGTTCCGGCTCTTCCCCGCGCAGCCGATACAACACGGCGGCAAGATTGGAAGCGTTAGGACTCAAAATTTTGTTATCGCTCAACGCGGCGTAATGTTTGAGCGGCGCGGCGGCGCTTGTGTCGTGAAAATGATAAACCCGCCAAAGCGAAACAGCCGTCAACGCAAGTTCTTCTTCCAATGTCAACAAACCTTCCTGCGCCGTAAGATTTAATAATCGCGATTCGCGGCGAGATTTGCGGTTGCGGTATTCTTCAACGATTTTAGAAAGTTCTTGATGCGGATCGACTTTCGGCGGAATAAATTTTTCATGCAAAAGCTGCAAACGATCGTCTTCCGTCGTTCCGGCGATAAAAATCAACGAACCGCCCGCGAATGTAACAATCGTCGCAAAACACTCGGACGGGCTGCTGTCGGCGGAAACGATTCGTTTCGCGCCGCCCAATTCGGCGATATACGCCTGCAACCGTTGGTTGACCAATTCGGAAAGAAACGTAAAAAACGAGACAAAATTACTCTTTCCCGCTCCGTTTGCGCCGATAAGAATGTTCATCGAATCCAACGGCAGTTTTTGCAGCCGCCGAATGGATTTGTAATGATGAATGCTCAACGATTGAATCGCGTAATCGGACATAAATGATTGAAAGAAACCGTTAAATTTTTTCGCGGCTTTTATTGTCGCCGCCAAACAACGAAATAATAAAACGCCGGCGCCATCAGAAACGCAAAATACGGAGTCGTGATTAACCAATAACCGGGCAAAATTGTATTGGGTTCCGCCGCGACCAGATTTTCCAAAAGCTGCGGCGCGAGAAAACCGATTCCAACAAGAGTCAACGTCGTTAACAAACTCAAATAAAACAGGATTCGTAATCCCCACACGCGGCTGAAAACGAGGACTGCAAGTCCGGGAATCAGGAACAAAATATAATGCGCCGCAATAATCGGCGACGTCGGAATAATATGCCACGCGTTAGAAAACGTTTTCAATTCCGGTAACAATATTTCCGGAAAAAGAGCGTCCAGTAAAAATGTTATTCCGAACAAAACGTAAGGAAGTATCAATTGCCACAAAGCCGCGCATTTGGCGCCAAAAGATTCAAAACGAGCAAGAAATTGTTTTTTTCTTGCGACGTTCTTTTCCGTACCGTCCGATCCCATCCAACTTTGAATCGCGCAAATCAGAAAACGTCCTTGTCCGTTTACGGGGAAGAACAGTTGAGCGGAAGCGCCGCGCTTATCCGGGCGTTCCAATTGAATTGACGTGTCGTCAATAATTTCAATGAATTGCCGCGCGTCGGCTTGTTGAATTTTTATAGACGTATTGGCATGAGCAAACTCTACGACTAAAACGTTACCGTCAATATAAATGTATCCGCTTGGAGATTCCTGACCTTTTTCAACCAAAAAAAACGGAACCTTAGAAGATTCGGATTCCAGTTTCGTTGCCATATCGCTCTTTCAATTTTGGTAAAAAAACAGCCCTTGTATTTTCTTACCGTTTCTGTGATTTTCTATAAGATTAAACTCTATTGTAAACAAAAAAAAATAAAAAGCGATATTTTTTATTTTTTTTCATAGAAAATATAACATTTCCGCCGAATTTGCGTTTTGAAAACGCTTGAGCAAAAGTCTTTCCGTAAGTTCTTGGCGAAAAATATTTTCTCCAGAGGCGGAAATATTACTGAATTTCTTATACGGCTTTTATAAAAATATGAAATGAAACCGACTCTCTTAAAGTAAAATTTTGACATTTTTCTGATTTTGTTGTGGTATCGTATTTGCAAAAAGGTAGTAATCTATTATAGAAACTGTCAAAACGGCAGTTTACACGTAAAGGAGAAAACATGACATTTTCAGTTGACAAACTCACCGCCAGAGCGCAAGAAGCCGTTTCCGCCGCGCAAGGTCTTGCCGTTAGGGGCGACAATCCCGAAATCTCGACGCTGCATCTTCTTGCGGCGTTGTTGCTGGAACAAAACGGCGGTGTGCAGGCAATTTTGAAACAACTCGGAATCAATCAGCGTCAGTTGCAGCAAATGGTAACTGCCGAACTGTCGCATTTGCCGAAAGTTCAGGGCGGAGCGTCGCCGAATCCGAGTCACGAGCTGCAAAAAATACTCCATGCCGCCGCCGATGAAGCGGAAAAATTGCAGGACGAATATATTTCCACTGAACATCTTTTACTTGCGATGGCGGAACGTCCGTCGAAAGCCAAAGAGATTCTGGAACTGAATGCGATGGACGCAAAATCCCTTCGCAAAGCGGTGATGCAGGTTCGCGGCGCGACCCGCGTTACCGATCAAGACCCGGAATCCAAACGTCAGGCGTTGGAAAAATACGGAATCGATCTTGTGGAACGGGCGCAAAAAGGAAAACTCGATCCGGTGATCGGGCGGGATTCCGAAATCCGCCGCGTCATTCAGGCGCTTTCGCGCCGGACAAAAAATAATCCGGTGTTGATCGGCGAACCGGGAGTCGGCAAGACGGCGATTGCGGAAGGTTTGGCGTTGCGGATTGTCGAAAGCGACGTGCCGGAATCGCTTAAAAACAAACGGGTGATTGCGCTCGACATGGGAGCGTTGGTTGCCGGCGCGAAGTTTCGCGGCGATTTTGAAGAACGTCTCAAAGCGGTGTTGCGCGAAATAGAAGAAGCGGCGGGTTCGATTATTCTGTTCATCGACGAACTTCATACGGTGATTGGCGCGGGACGCGCCGAAGGCGGAAGCGATGCGGCGAACCTTCTCAAACCGGCGTTGGCGCGAGGCGATTTGCGGTGTATCGGCGCGACGACGCTCGACGAGTACCGGAAATATATTGAAAAAGACGCGGCGTTGGAACGGCGTTTTCAACAAGTCTTTGTCGGCGAGCCGTCGCTGGAAGACACGATTGCTATTTTACGCGGACTCAAACCGCGTTACGAAAGTCATCACAAAGGCGTCAAAATCACCGATTCGGCGTTGGTCGCGGCGGCGGAACTTTCGCATCGTTATATTACCGAGCGTTTCTTGCCGGACAAAGCGATTGATTTAATGGACGAAGCGATGAGCCGTTTGGCAATGGAACTGGAAAGCGTTCCGACGGAAATTGACGAAGTGCAGAGGCGGCTTGTTCAATTGGAATTGGCGGCGCGTCAGCTTGCCGACGAAACCGAACCGCACGCGAAAAAACGGCTTACCGACGTCGAAAAAGAAATCGCCAAATTGCAAAACGATTTGAAGACGCTCCGCAACCGTTGGGAAAAAGAAAAAAGCGGCGTCGGCGACGTGCATCAACTTCGGGAAAAACTCGCCGGCGCGGAACGCGAATTTAAGCAATTGCAGACGAAAATTAACGACGAACAATCCCGCGGGAAAATGGTCGAGGAATCGCAATATCAACGTTTGTTTGAACTCGACACGCAACGAAAACAACTTGCGAAACAGCTTGACGAACTTGATCAGGAAGAATCCGCCGACGAACCCGCAGGAAAATTATTGCGGCAAGTTGTCGGACCGGAGGAAATCGCGGAAGTGGTCTGCGCCTGGACGGGAATTCCGGTTGCGCGGATGATGGAGACGGAACGGGCGAAACTACTCGTGCTGGAAGACCGTTTGCATCAAAGAATTATCGGTCAGGATGAAGCGGTGGACGCGGTGGCAAACGCGGTGCGACGAAGCCGCGCGGGATTGCAAGACCCGAATCGTCCTATCGGCTCGTTCCTTTTTCTCGGTCCGACCGGCGTCGGCAAAACGGAACTTTGCAAAGCCCTCGCTCAGGCGATGTTCGACGACGAAAACGCGATGGTGCGAATCGACATGAGCGAATTTATGGAAAAACATACCGTGAGCCGCTTGATCGGCGCGCCTCCGGGTTACGTCGGTTACGAAGAAGGCGGCGTTCTGACCGAAGCGGTGCGTCGACGACCTTACGCGGTGGTCTTGTTCGACGAGATTGAGAAAGCGCATCGGGACGTGTTCAACATTTTACTGCAAGCGCTGGACGACGGACGTTTGACGGACAATCAGGGACATACGGTTGATTTCACGAACGCGATTATCGTGATGACCTCGAATATCGGCAGTCAGGCGATTCAGGAAATCGCCCGCGAAAACGGGAGCGACGAAGAAATCAAAGACGCGGTTCTGGATATTTTGCGAACGCATTTACTTCCCGAATTTTTGAACCGGATTGACGAAACGATTGTTTTTCATCCGCTTAAAAAAGAGGAGATCGGCAAGATTGTCCGGCTGCAAATTTCGCGTTTGCAACAGATGCTGGCGAAACAAAACGTCGCGCTCAACGTAACTCCAAAAGCGTTGGACGAAATTTGCGAACAAGGTTACGACGTTACGTTTGGAGCAAGACCGCTCAAACGGGTGATTCAGCGTCAGATTAAAAATCCGCTTGCAGTGGAAATGCTCAAAGACGGACTCGGACAACGCGCAAGCGACGCCAAAGCTAACATCGACGTTGATTTCGACGGTTTGGAATTTACGTTTAAGAAAGGAAATTATACTCCTCCTACTTGAAAATTCGTCTTGACGCGTGAGTTGCAATTTTTTATCCTTCGCTTGTTGTTTTTATTTCAACCATTTTTATTTTTTTATGTTGGAGTATAAATTAAATTCTCGCCAGATTAAAAAACTCAAGAAGAAGTATCATAGGATCAAGAAGAGTTATTCGCATATTGCGAATCGTATTCTTATTGTGCTTTCTCTTGGTAAGGGGGATTCTGCGTCCGCAGTTGCTGATAGGTTCTTAATCAACGCTGATACGGTGCGTCGATATTTCAG
>JAISZO010000034.1 GCA_031269105.1 Planctomycetaceae bacterium
ATGAATTTTATAACAGCATTAATAAATTTTAGAAAGTTGTTGTAATGAGAAAGTTTTCGAATCGTTACCATTTTTTAAAAATCAAACCGACGCCTAAATTTTTATTTTTTACAATAAAGTAAAGATAAGGGCGAGTCTATCACACCCCCCATTGGGTAACGTCCCTTTGGCTAGCGTCAACCAAAAGAAGAATGGATTGTTTAACCGCCGGTGAAAGTTCCTTCCAGCGACTGATAATTGCTTGCAAAGATTCAACGTCGTCGGCAGTTAAATTTTCAAGAAAAGGTACGGATTTAGTACAAACGGGATTTTGATTTTGACGTAAGTTATTGTCATATAATAAGATATTGCAATTATTATTACTCCAAACACGCCCATTTTTCTATTGTCTCTTATTGCACCATTTTGCAATGTCTCGTAATTTAAGGTACTTATTTTCTAATCATTCTTACACGTCCCAGCGGCTCCATGAACATACGCCGAATCTTTATTATCCTAAATTAGAATCGCGGCGTTGGTTTGGCGTTTGTAGATCGTTCCAACGCCCCAAACGGAACGTCGAACTTCCGCAAAAACAAATCAATGATACAATGTTCGGAATAACCTTGCGATGCGGCAGGTTTCTGCGGCGTCGCTCAGCGCGACGGTTTCCATAAATTTGACGCAAAAAAGAGGAAAGAAAAAGGAAATTTCATGATCGGCGTCTTATTGAATTTTGTCTATTTTGTTTTGTTACTGGCGTTGTCGCCGACGCTTTTTTATCGCGCGGCATTTCTCAAAAAATATCGCGAGGGACTGGCGGCAAAACTATTCGGGCGAGCGCCAAATCTTCCGCCGCTTGGCGAAACGCCTTCTCTTAACGCTTGCGTTCAAAAGACAAAACGAGTTTGGTTGCACGCGGTCAGCGTCGGCGAAGTCAATTTACTTAAGCCGCTTTTACGTCGGATTGCGGAAAGACGTCCCGATTGGGAATGCGTCGTATCGACAACCTCCGCAACAGGATTTGCCGTCGCTCAAAAAAATTACGGCGCAAATTACAAAGTCTTTTACGCGCCGCTCGATTTCACCTGGTCGGCGCGAAACGCTTTGCGGCGAATCAAACCGTCGATGCTGATTCTCGCCGAACAGGAAATTTGGCCCAATCTGCTGTTATTTTGCAAGCGGCGCAACATTCCGGTCGCGTTGATCAACGGACGTATGAGCGAAAGCGGTTACAAGCGTTATCGTATCATTCGCGGACTTTGGCGATTCGTTATGCGGCGGCTCGATCTTGTTTGCGTGCAAAGCGAAACATATTCCAAGCGCTTTCAGGAAATTGGCGCCAAACCGGAATCGGTACATGTTACCGGTTCGCTGAAATTCGACAACGCGCAGACGGATCGGGACAATCCGGCAACGCAAAAATTACGGCGGCTGGCGGGTATTTCCTCAACCGACGTCGTTTTTCTCGCCGGAAGTACGCAAGAGCCGGAAGAAGAACTTGCGGTGGAAACGTGGCTTGCCTTGCGGGAAAAGTACGCAAATTTGCGGTTGATTCTGGCGCCGCGACACCCGGAACGTTTCGACGCGGTGGCGAAAATGCTCGACAGACGTTTGGGCGCTTCGCCAAAACATTGGCGTCGGCGAACTTCGTTTCTCGAAACGTTTTCCGCAAACGGTTTTTCGCCAGGCGACAACGCGGCAAATTCCCGCGTTCCGATACTGGCGGACACGATGGGAGAACTCGGCGCGTGGTGGGGAACGGCGCATATCGCGTTTGTCGGCGGCAGCATGGGAACGCGCGGTGGACAAAATATGCTGGAACCGGCGGCTTACGGCGCGGCGGTTTGTTTCGGAACAAATACGCAAAATTTCCGCGACGTCGTTTCGCCGATGCTTGCCGAAAACGCGGCGGTGGTTGTTCGCGACGGATCAGAATTAACGCAATTTGCCGCGCGTTGTCTTGCCGATCCCGCATTTGCCGAATCGTTGGGAACGCGCGCTCGCCAATTCGTTCAACGGCGGCTCGGCGCGACGGAAAAAACGCTCGACTTGTTGGAGAAATTATTCGCGTCTCAATGATTTTAGAAATCGGCTCAAGGCGTTAAATTTTGTTTTTCTCACAGAGCCGCAAAGACGACGAGCGTTTGTTTTAGGAATCTTACGCGTCTCGCGCCGCCGCCGTGAATAAACAGGCAAAACGAGCGCGGCATAAAAATGCGTCAAAAAGCGAATCGAAAAACTGAAAATTCCACTATTCCTCTTCTCTGTTTTTTCTGTTAAGACGTCAAACCGCCCTACCTTTCTCAATAAATATTGAGTATAATAAAAAGAATGCTTTCATCAACTTGGAGACAATAACCATCATGGCGGCGGTCGCGATCAGAAACATGACGGCGGGAAATCCCGCTAAACAGATCATCTTATTTACGATTCCCTTGCTGGTCGGAAATCTGTTTCAACAATTTTACAACATGGCGGACGCCTTTATTGTCGGACGAACTCTTGGCGAACTTTCGCTGGCGTCGGTCGGTTGCGTCGGCAGCGCGATGTTTTTGATTCTCGGTTACGCTATCGGTTTTACGTCGGGGCTGACAATCGTAACCGCGCAGCGATTCGGCGCCGGCGACGCGGCGGGCGTGCGGCGAAGTTTCGTTGTCGGGATCGTTGTCAGTACGGCGATGACAATTCTTATGACGGCGGTTTGCGTTCCGTTGACGCGACCGATTCTCGAATGTCTGCAAACGCCGGACGACGTCATCGACGGCGCATACAATTATTTAAGCGTCATTTTAATGGGAATCGGTGCGGCGATGTTGTTTAATCTTGTTTCGGGATTGTTGCGAGCGGTCGGTAATAGCCATACGCCGTTGTATTTTCTGGCGTTGGCGTGCGTTATTAACATCATTCTTGATTACGCGTTCATTCTGGTTTTTCACACCGGAGTCGGCGGCGCGGCGGCGGCGACGGTCATTGCTCAAATGATTTCCGGCGGGCTTTGCATTCCGTATTTGATGAAAAAAGGTTCGGTGTTCCGCCTGACAAGAAACGATTGGCGAATTTCATGGAACGACGTTTGGAGTCATATTCGCATTGCCGTGCCGATGGGATTTCAACTGTCGATTATCGCTATCGGCGCGTTGGTTGTTCAATACGCCGTCAATCGGCTCGGCGAAGAAATTACGGTCACGGCAAACGCCGCGTTTACCGCCGCGATGCGGATTGATACAATCGCGGTTTTTCCTTTGATGTCGTTTGGAATTGCCATGTCCACTTACACGGCGCAAAATTATGGCGCGGGAAAAATCAAGCGAATCCGCGACGGTATGATTCAATGCGTTTGTATTTCCGCAACGTTTGCGATTCTTGCGGGAGCGGCGAACGTCTTTTACGGTTATCACCTTTCGTCGCTGTTTATTCCCAACAACCCCCGCGCGACTCAATTGTCTCATCAATTTCTGACCGTGAACGGAAGTTGCTATTTGATTTTAGCGATGGTGTTTATTTTTCGCTACGGTTTGCAAGGATTGGGACGAAATATCATGCCGACAATTTCCGGCGTCATGGAACTGGTCATGCGGGCTTTCGGCGCGTTACTTCTCGCCGATTATTGGGGATTTTTCGGCGTCTGTCTTTCTAATCCGTTAGCGTGGCTTGGCGCGGCGGTTCCGCTTGGAATTGCTTTTGTCGCGACGCTACGGTATTTATCGACACTGTCGGAATATGCCGCCGTTTCTCAGGTTTCTCCTTGCGAACCGCGCGAATTAAACATCCCCGCTCCGCACCTGACGCCGCAACATTCGTCTCCTTCGTCGATACGTATTGTCCAAAACTCCGATCATTTGGTCTGAAATTCAAAAGTCCATCGAAAACCTTGCGCCGCGCGGCAATTATGAAAGAAACTATGATACTCTCCGGTAAAGAAATATTGAAAGAAATGGCAAACGGCAACATCGCGATTGATCCTTTTGACGATCAACAGATCAATCCGAACAGTTATAATTTGCGGTTGCATAACAAGTTGATGATTTATCAGGATTCCGTTTTCGATATGAAAAAAAAACATGCGATGGAAACGCTGACGATTCCTGAAAACGGGCTTCTTTTGAAACCCGGACAATTGTATCTTGGGCGGACTTTTGAATATACCGAAACGCATCGTTACGTTCCGATGCTCGAAGGGCGTTCTTCGGTGGGACGGCTTGGACTTTGCGTTCATGTTACGGCGGGATTCGGCGACGTCGGATTTGCCGGTTTTTGGACGCTTGAAATTCATTGCGTTCAGCCAATCCGTATTTATTCGTTTGTCGAAATTTGCCAAATTTATTATCATACGATTCAAGGCGAATACGACGAGTATTGTGATGGAAAATATCAAAATAACACGGATATTCAGCCGAGTATGCTTTATAAAGATTTTCTGTAAATTGCAATGAGACGCTTCCATCGCGTATCTACTGAAACAAATATTTATAAGGAGAAAAAAAACTTCTCTTGACATACAAAGGAAAAAAATGAAAAATCTCGCATAATGAACGCCTTATTGATTTAAAATATGCATTATACAAAAAATAAGCGATATAAGTACAATGTATTGATAAAAATTTGTATCAGAGAACAAATGAAAATTTTCTATTTTCCTGACAAAATTTGTATATTATCATTGGATTTTTGAGAAAAATACGTATCATTAAACTGATGAGTTTCGTTTCGTCTTCTCAAAATTGAGATTCCTTTTAAAATTTGACGCAAAAACCGCATGGAGGCAAATAATGCTCGGTTTTACCGGAAATGGACAGCCGTTTGTTTTACAAAAAACATTAAAATTGCAATCGAGTTCAACAAACGAGGACGTTTGGATCAATTCTTGCACCTGTAATATTCGCACGCTTCGTCCCGGCGATCTTTTTGTCGCTCTTGTCTCCGATCATTGCGACGGACAAGAACGCGACGACGGTCACGATCATATTGAAGAGGCGGTGCGTCTTGGATGTCGGGCGATTTTGTCCGAGCGTCCGATTTCTCATGTGCAAGCGCCGCATTTTACCGTTTCTAATTCGCGCGAGGCATATGGGATTCTTTGTCAAAAACTTCACGGCAATCCCGCCGAAAAACTTAAAATTACAGCCGTAACCGGCGCTCATGGAAAAACCGGAACGGCTTTTTTGATCGCGGGAATTTTAGCCGAAGCGGGACGTCCGGTTGGAATCGTTAGTTCGGTTGGCGTTTATGACGGCGAAAAAATGTATCCTTCGACGGTAACAACGCCGCCCGCAAACGAATTAGCGTATTGGTTTTCGCGTATGACGCTCAACGGCTGTACGCATCTTGTATTGGAAACATCCGATGATGCGATTGATCAGGAATATTTCGGCGGCATAGAATTTGACGCGGTTTGTTTGACGAATCTTCGCGCGGATCCTCTTGATTCTTGTCAAACGGCGGAGCGTTATCGTCAGACAAAATTGCAAATTCTTCGCTATGCCAAAAAAAACGCGGTTGTGATTTGTAACGCGGACGATCCGGTCGTTCACGCATCGATTCCGTGTATTGACAGACCGATTTTAACGGTGGGGTTGCAACGGCAAAATTGCGAAATCAACGGAATTTTGCTGGAAAAATCGCGGGCGGAACAAACGTTTTATATTACCGCCGGTTCTGAAACGGTACCGGTTTGTACGCGAATTATCGGCGAATCGCATATTTATCATTCATTGACGGCGGCGGCGTTTGGCGCGAGTCAAGGAATCGATCTCAAACAAGCGGTTCGCGGAATTGAGCGGGTCGAAAGTATTCCGGGACGTATGGAGCGAGTGGAGTGCGGGCAATTATTCGGCGTTTTTCTCGATTCGGCGCAACATCCCGAAACGCTTGCCGCGAATCTTACAACGTTGCGCGAAATAACGGAAGGCGAATTGTATTGCATTTTTGGGGCAAGCGGGCGAGGTTCGACTTCGGCAAAGCGGCAGGAGATCGGCGAAACGTTGCGACGAATGGCAGATCATGTTGTTTTGACGGCGGAATCGTTGACGACCGAGCGACCGGATCGCGCGCTCCGCGACATGTTACAAAGCGTTGGCGGCACGAATAAAGTGCGGATTATTCGCAGTCGCGCCGACGCCATTTCTTCGACGCTTGCACGAATGAAGGACAACGATTGCATTTTGATTATTGGTAACGGACGCGAAGTCTCGCCGAAACAGACGGAAGAAGCGTTTTTAATGAATGAACGCGATTACGTCAAAGATTGGCTGTATGAAAATCAACCGGCTTTCTTTTGAAAAGAGAAGGCAAAAATTCTTCGTCGGCGTCTCGAAACGTAAGCGACGGGTTAGGACTCGCCGACGTTTTTCCGGCGTATTGCCGAAAACTTATTTCCACAATCGATTGATTTTTTGGAGAGAACGTCGGAAAGCGTTTTTCAAAAAAACATATTTTTTGTAATTTTGTATTTTTTTCTTTTTTTGAGACCGTGTTCGCGACGATACATCATTCATTTAACAACAACACGAGCTATTCCACTTTTAATTTGCTTTCATTGTTGTTGCTCTGGCGAATTCCCCCCTGTTCGTAAGACTTGGGAATGAGAGAGAAAATGGGAATAGTAAAAAAAACGGGATGCAAAGAGATTGAGTCTTTGAGAACAACACGATGAGAAGAATCTTATCAATTTTTATCCGATAACATTTTTTTACAGGTAGATTGAAATCGCTTCAACGCTCAATGGATTGACTGCGTGTTATTTCAATTGACTTTGCAAACACCCTTTTTTCTGAGAGAAATGTTTATGGACGCCAATTTATTGGGGAACATTTTTTCAAAAAATGTTCCGAGTATGTTAAAAACAATACGAAAATCGGGAGGATTTTCCATATTGTTTTTTCTGACGATGCTTTCTGCCGAATCCGGCAACGCGGTTTTTGCGCAATACGGAAATGCGAGTACGATTCCGGTGGCGCATACCACGTATTACGAAAGTTTCAACTCCGACGGAAGCGTCGCCACGCTCGCGCAAGCGGGATACGACGACGGTCAGGAGACGTCGCAACAATCTGGTTCGGCGGTGGTTTTGTCGTCCACCGCCGCTTTGGAATCGCGTCTTATCGCGCTGGAAGAAGAATTTGCGAAAGCAAAATCCAAAGATACAAAAAAAGAAGACGAAAACAAATGGACAAATAAAGTCGGCGGACGGTTCTTTTTAGACGCCGTGAACTTTTCCGACTTGGAACCCGTCGCTGGAAACAGATCCGAAAACTATTTTGCGTTGAGTGAAGCAAGAATTACGTTCAGCGGTTCCGGCTACCGAAATTACGACTACAAAGCCGAACTCTATTTTGGCTCGGGTAACTTCGGGATACGCGACTTGTATTTGGGGGTTAAGAAAGTTCCGATTTTCGATTACGTAAAAATCGGGCATTACAAAGTGGAAACCGGCGCGGCATATTTGGTCAGCACCAATTACACCACCGGAATGGGATTTCCCGCAGCGACAAATCAACTGTCGTTTAACCGTCGGTTCGGTATCAGTTCGACGCAACTTTTCGCCGACGACCGCGTGCGATGGTTTACCGGTATATTCACGAGCGACAGCGGCAATTTCAATAACGATAGACTGACCCGTTCCGATTCGCCCGGAATCGTTTACAACACGCGTTTGTCGTTGCTTCCATTCGCTTCCGAAGACGGCAAACATTATTTGCACGTCGGCGGAAACTGGACGTATCACGATTATGACAAGAACGCCTCTCAAGCGTTTAATCTCAAACCGGGAATTACGTTTAACAGTGCAAGTAATCAACTTGCTTTGGGAACTATTAGTAACGTAAACCACGCGGCTTTGACCGGAGCGGAACTTGTTTATACGCATAACCGGTTTGGAGCGTCGGCGGAATTTCAGGCGATGTCGTATGGACGCGGAAGAACGGTTTACGGCGGTTACGGCGAATTACGCTACTTTTTGACCGACGCGTACCGCGAGTACGATAAAGCCAACGGAGTTGTTGGCGCGCCGAAAGTCAAAAACGGGCTGAAATTCACGGAACGTTCCGATGGATATTGCGGTATCGATTCGTTTGGCGACTGGGAAGTTTTTGCCCAGTTGAATTATCTCGACTTCGGCGATATTGTACCGTCCTCAGGTCAGCAGGATTACGTTTTCGGCTTGAACTGGTTCTGGAACGCCAATACGCGAATGATTTTCGAGTATGTTCACAGCGTTCCCAAATTGCAAGGCGATTCAGATTACAGCGATATTTACGCCGCCAGTTTGAGATTCCATTTTTAATTTGATCGCGTTCTCCTTTTTCCGACGCGTCTTTTGTTGATTTTTCCTATCACAAAACGATGACGAGGTTCTTCTTCCTCCCGTCATCGTTTTTTTACCGTGAAACCGCGAAATTCTCTCGCCACGAAAAAACGAAGAAACGCAAAAGAATCACGAAGAATTTTAAAGTTGGGTAAACGACGCTCCCGATGCGCCAGCAACGATTGACGGCTCGCTGATATTTCAATCTGCCATGTTGATAGGTTTCAGCCGCAAGATACCAGATTCCCGTTTTGTTTTTTATTCTAAAATTGCTCTTGAATTTCTTTGGTAAAATTCTTAATATCCGCAAAATTCCCCTCCTTTTTTGAATTTCTGCGAGTAAAGAACGTTATACAGGAACGAAATCCGATGGCATACGACAGAATTACGACCAGTTCCAAAACAATTTCACATCAACAACAAAATTCCAATTTTAGCCGCCGCGTATCAAAAAATACTTTGATGGAAACATTGATAATTGCGGGAGTTGCGTTATTCTTTTGGATTTTTGCAACAGTTGTACTGCGGGCGCAGCAACCCGCCGGTTTTACGCCGCTCGCTCCGCAAAACCAAAATGAAGACGTCGCTGCGCAATCGCGTTGGCGTTTGGAACATCTTCGGGCGGAAAACGCTGAAATGACGTTACGGCAAACGCTTCCGGCAGACGTCGCAAAATCTGTCGTCATTCAGGTTGATTCCGCGAACAACAGCGTCAATTTTATTGGAACGGCGCGCGCGGTTCAAGCCGCGTCGCAAATTTTGCAAAGTATCGATAAACCGCAACTTCCGCCGAATCAGGATTTCACGCAACAATCCAGTAAACCGCAAAATTTGACGCCAACTCCGCCGCCGATTCTTTCGCCGTCGAATTTTTCGCAAAATCTGCCGCCGCCTCAACCGGTAAATACGCCCATGACGTCGCAACCAATAACGCAGCAACAGCCGAATCGTCCGCCGATTTATTTGAACGCTCAAACCGCTTCAGCTCCGCAAAATCCGCCGATTCCGCCTCTTGAAGCGCCGATTTCGTCGGAGTCGAATGAGCCGGGAACGTATTTTAGTAAGCCGTCGCATTTGGAAATGATTTCTCGCGAATTGCGGCAGCGTTATAAAAACCATCGAAATATCGTCATTGATTTTATACCGGAAAGCGGAAAGATTTTGGTTTGGGCGCCGCAGCGAATTCATCAAGAAATCTTTGCGTTGATGAATCAAACTCATGCGTGGGCGGAAATTCCTCCGGGACGCGATCCCCGCGAATTGGAAGGAACGCTCGTCCGGTTCGGTTCGGGAACAAAATCGTCCGCCGCAAATTCCGCTTCCTCCGCGACAGAAAAGCCGATTCTAGAATCGCACGCTCCGAAATTCACAACCATCGAAAAAATTGAAATCAAATTACAAACGTTGTTTGGTCAGCGCATGACCGTCTTGCCGGATTCCAACGACAAAGTCACGAAATACCGAATCGCGATTTCGAAACCGCAACAGACCGCCGTTTGCGAATTGACGCTGAATAGACCCGATTATCGTTTGGAGGTCAAAGCGCCGCCGAAAATTGCCGGAGAATTTATCGCGCTTGTTCAAGCGATAGATCAGGAATCGCCGGAAGAAGGTTACGACCGAAAATTTATTTCCGTGCAAAAGACCGACGCGGAAAAAGTCAAAAAACTCCTTGAAATTTACCGGCTTAAAGCCCAACCGAACAATAGCCGAAACTTGTTGCGCCGCAAAAATTGGCACGATACGGGAATCCGTCAGGTTTCTTATCAGGAGGAAGGCGGATTGACCGGCGGCGTAACCAACGCGGGAATCAACAGTCTGACGCCAGACGCGACCGGCGCGCTTTCCGGCGATCCGTTGCTGCAAGACGCAACGAACATTCAACTGATTGCGCAGCCGGAGACTAAAATTCAAGTGTTGAGCGATCTCGACGTGGTTATCATTGACGCGCCGATGAACGAAGTGCAACGAATCATAGACATGATCAGACAATTGGAAGATATTAGCAAATACGCCGAACCGCAGATTGAAGTGTTGTTTCTCCAAAACGTGCAGTGCCAATCGCTTTATGGAATTTTGAATATGCCGCTTCGAACGTCCGTTTCTCCTTTGACGGGGGCTTTGACGACGGTTTATCTTTATACGGAAATGTTCGCGGCAAAACAAGGACGCGTTTGGGTCATTCCGCTTTTGAATCCTAACGCAATGCTTCTTGTCGGATGGGGACAATCGCTCGAAGCGATGAAATCGCTGATCGAGAAACTCGATCAACCGGTGAACTCGGAAAACAGTATTTTGCGAGTCGTGAAATTAGAATCGGCTCCGGCGACCGAAGTCGCGGAAACGCTGACGAATTTTTTCAACGAACAACCGTCGCCGGGAACGCTGGCTCCGGGATTTCAGCCGCGAATCCGCGTGTTGAGCGATCCGCGAACCAACAGCTTAATCGTGCAAGCCGCGCCGAATGATTACCGCGATATGGAACGGATTATCGCCGAATTGGACGTTCCCAAAGGCGGACCAAAATTGCAAGTGCGAACGTTTAAAATGAAAAGCGTTCTTGCCGCCGATATGGTTACGACGTTGAACAGCGCGTTAGATATGGCGATTCACGGAACGCAGGACGGACGCTTGCCGGTTGTGGAAATCATTCTCGATACGCCGGTAGGACGAAAAGTGATTGAATCCGGTTTTTTGAGCGAAACGACGATCGCGTCAAACGCCGGAAATAATACCGTGATTGTTACCGCGCCGTCGAATTGTATGCCGTTGATTACAGAACTGATTACGATGCTCGACGTAACGCCGGGAGTCGCGGTTGTGAAAGTGATTCCTATCAATCACAGCGACGCGGAAACTATTCAAAAAACATTGCAAACGCTAATTCCGTCGCAAATGGCGGGAAACGGCGGCGTGCAGCTTCCCGGCTCGGAAGGCGGCGAAACGTTTATTCCGTTGAAAATTGCTATTGATACGCGGTCGAATAGTATTGTCGTCGCCGGTTCGGAAAATGATATTCAATTTATTGACCTGCTGATTAGAAAACTCGATCAGAAAGACGCGATTCAGCGGATGACAAAAACGTATCAACTGAAAAACTCCAGCGCCAGCGACGTGTCGGCAGCCGTAACGAATTACTTGCAAAAACGCGCCGAGTTACAGAATGCGGAGGTTATCAGTCCCTATCAAAAACTTGAAAGCGCCGCGATTGTCGTGCCGGAACCGGTCTCGAATGTATTGGTGATTAACGCCGCCGAAGAATATATGAAAGAAATCGAGGACATAATCAAAGTTCTGGATCAGGAGCCGCCGCAAGTCGTGATTCAGGTGTTGATCGGCGAAATCACGTTGAGCGACGCGGACGAATTTGGAATTGAACTCGCTTTGCAAGATCCGTTGTTATTCAAACGAAGCGTTCTCAGCGAACCGACAATGACGCCTGGTTTCGATTTCAACAATTTAACAACCGGACTCGGCAACAGTTCCGCCGCCGATTCGCTTGCGACGGCGGGAACGGTCGGAACGCAGATGTTGAGCAATTTTGCAACAGGACGAGTAAACAGCGAGTCCGGTTTCGGCGGATTGGTCTTTTCGGCAAGCAACGACGCGGTCAGCGTTTTGATTCGCGCGATGCAGGAACGAAGCCGGTTGGAAGTTTTGAGCCGTCCGCAAATTCAGGCGCAGGACAATCAATTAGGAATCGTGTTTATCGGACAAAGAGTCTCGCGCGCCACAGGAACGGATTCGTCTTACGGAAACATTACGACTCGTACGGAAGACAAAGACGTCGGTTTGTTCTTAGGCGTGATTCCGCGTATCAGCAAAGGAGAAAACGGCGAGCCGGACAAAGTCGTCATGCTGATTTCCGTCACGAAGTCCAGCGTCGGCGGCGCAAACGACGGAATGCCGATTGTTTCCGGCACATCGATCGTTCGCATTCCGAACATCAATCAAACCCGCACGGAAACGATTGTCAGCGCGTTGGACGGCGAAACGGTGCTGCTCGGCGGTTTGATCAGTACCGACAAACAACAACTCAACCGCCGCGTGCCGTATTTGTCGGACGTTCCGCTGTTGGGACGGTTGTTCCGTTACGATTACGAGAAGCAAAAACGCTCGGAACTCATACTTGTTATGCGTCCGCGCATCATCCGTAAAACGGAAGACGCGGAAGAAATCAAACGTGTCGAAGCGGCGCGGATGAGTTGGTGTTTGCCGGACGCGACGCGAATTCACGGAGATTTTGGCGTTTATAATACGACTTCGCGACGTTCCCAAACGGAAATCGGCAATACGCCGCGTCTCGCGCCGGAGCCGGTCAATAAAAGCGAATTACAACCGCTGACGACCGCTCCCGCGCCAACGTTTTCCGCCGAAGCGCCCGCGCCGCCGTTACCGTAAATCCAATCATTCCGAAAATCCGCCGGGAATTACGGATTCCCGCCGACTTACCGGGAATACCAAAATGGCAGCCCGAAACGTAAACAAGGGGTGAACCGTCGCTTACGCTTCGATCTGCTATGATGAGGAGTCAGGGTACAGGGAACAGAAACCAGTGTTGGTTTTCAACATGCGAAAGTACGGCAAGCCAATATTGGTATCTGGAACCTGCAACCTAAAACAAAATTCCCCTCTTTGGAGGGACGCCCGTCGGCGTAGCCGACTGACGGGGTGGTTCGCGACTTTAGGGACGTCAGCGACTTAAACGATTGTTTGAGACAACAAGGACGTCGCCGGAAGAGAGTCGCCAAAGTCCCAAGATTGGACGGCGGCAAGCATTATTCCATAAAAATTTATTTTTCCAAAATCATGAAAACGCAACATAATATTTCACTGTTCTTTTTTGTCTTATTGACAATAATCGGATACGGCGTTTGCGGTTGTTCGTCGCCGGTTTCAACGCGAAAAATCGAGTTTTACAATCCGTTTTTAGTCAATCGTCCGCACCGCGCCGCGAAAATGACGGGACTTTGGGAAGCGAAACAACGGATAAAAAAATCGGGAAGTATTCGCGGCTTTCAAGGCGAAATCATTTTTTTTCGCGATGAGAAAATGGAAAAATCAACCGCAGTGGACGGAACGTTGACCGTTTATCTTTTTAATTCCGACAAAAGCGTCGGAGAGAATAGGAACATTGACGGTATCCAACCGGAAGGCGCATATACTTTCGACTCCAATACGTTGAGAAAAAGCGTTGAGAAAAATAAAAAATCGAAACTGATCAGCTATGGAGTTTGGCTTCCTTACGATCAGGCGCCCGGCGATGAGAAAAATTTTGTCATTCTCGCGAAATTTGAAGGTAAAGAAGAAGACGGCGAATTGATTTTTTCCGACCAAATTCCTATCCATTTACCCGGCAGACCTGTTGCCGCGAAATCGGAAAAGAACGTCGCGAAAACTATTGAAAGATCGGAAATTCAGCCGGTTGGCGACACGGTTTCCGTCAACGGTTTTGACGGTTTCAACGCGATACGTCACGCCGATTACAACGATTCCGTCAATTTCAACGGCGTTCAAATGACGGCTTACGGCGAAGCGGTTCAACGTTTGCAATCGGGAATGAACGCGGCGGAGATTTCGCGTTCTTCGGACAAGTTAATGTTGCCGCCGAGCGTTTTGCGTCAAATTCTTCAAACGCCGCAAAATTCCGACGCGGAAAAAAACAAAAACTCTTCGCCGTTCCATTCGGAAAAAACGTCAACGTTGCCCGATGAAATTCGCACGCCCGCAATTGGTTTCGGCGGCGGAGACGCGGCAAATACGTATTCTTCGTCAAACGATCAACGTTTTGCGGCGCTCGGTTTTGGAAACGGCGCTCCGCCGGCGAACGCGCCGAACAATCAATACGCGGCAAATCCCGCGCCATACCGCAATTCCCTGCCGGAAGAAATGTCGCCGGAACGTTTGACGCGGTTTCGTCCGAATGTTACGGGAATCGGCACGCAAATCAATCAACGGATGCAGGAGGGATTGTATGCGGATCGGCGTCAATCGTTCAACAACGCCGCAACGTCTCCCGCGAATTTCAACAACGACGAGATTCAGCAAGTTTCTTACGTTGCGACAAATCCGCAAACGTCCGCAACTCAAACGGCAAAGCGTCAGGAAATGCATCAGGCGATGGCTCGCATGATGATGGAGCAGGAACAACGCCGCAATTGGAATCAAGCGAATCCGTTGGGATTCAGCAATTACAACGCGAATACATTTCCGACCGATCAAAGCCGCGTGACGGTGACGGATCGTTATCCGTCGTGGGGAATGATTCCTTCGCAAACGGAACGGCAAGCTAATCAATTTTCGCCGAATCAAATTCCGAATACTTTGCAATCTTCTTATGTTGAATCAGAATGGGGTTCCGCCCTTGAAGGCGTTTCGTCAAGCCGTGAAACGCAAGTGTTCTATTCGCCGACCGTGAGGAGATAACAAAATCAGAAAATGAATCGTTAAAGAAAATGCGAGACATTCACTCTGAAAAGCGCCAAAATTTGAATTATCAGAAAAGAGAGGGGGAATTTAGAGGTATCTGTAAACAAATTGACAAAACTTTTTAGAATAAAATCATTGTTTCCCTCATTTTAATCGTCGCTTTTTGACTCATAAATTTTTTTTCAAAAAAATTTCAATTTTCCGACAATTCGTATTGACGTCGCGGATTATTTGTTCATAATAAAGATTAATACACTTTACTGAAATGATAAGATCGCTGTGATTTTTGTCATTTCAATTTCAAAAAACAAAAAAATGTAGAAGGAGTTTCGACTATGAAAAAGTTGAACAAAGCGTTTGATTTTCTTGAACTTCGGCAGAATGTATCGGGGGGGGGGGGTACGTAATATGGCTAATAAGCCGTGTTTTACGTACTCTAACGCTCTTTTTTGCCCGCGTTATTACGAGTATTTTTGCCCGTATAATTGCGTGCATTTCTCTCCTTTCGTGCGCTTTTGCCCGTTTCGGAAAACAATCTTTGATTCGTCGGGCGTTCACGCTTGTCGAATTGCTGGTTGTGATTGCGATCATTGGCGTGTTAATCGCACTTTTGTTGCCGGCTGTTCAAGCCGCGCGGGAAGCGGCAAGACGGATGCAATGTACGAATAACCTCAAACAAATGGGGCTTGCGGTTCATAACTTCCACGATTCACGGCGTGCTTTACCGCCGCTGACCGTCTGGATTCACAAGCCGGGAATCTACCTGTTCCTGTTTCCTTACGCGGAACAGCAACAGATGTACGACTTTATTGTCAATCGCGGGATTCTCACCTGCACCGGCACGTCCAACGTCAATGGAAATCAACACTATCCTTATTTTCCCGACGGAAGTGCAGGAATGCAGCAACTCACTTCGCAGGAACGAAGCGGGTTCAATATTGGTTGGGTACGTTGTCCTTCCGCAGGTATTGAAGCGACGACCAATTATGCCGCGACCAATAGTTACGTTGTTCCTCTGGTCTATGCGGGAGATAACAACTGGACAAACTCCTACAAAATGACGACGGACAGTAACCAAAGTAACGGTCCGTTTCGCGCCGCCCAAGTGACCGGCTCGGGAGCCAATAACGACTTGTCCGATCACAACAAGATCAGAAGTTGGCAGCCTCGCGGCGACACGATGGCGTCGTGGTCGGACGGAACGTCCAATCAGATTATCTTTGCGGAAAAGCACGTTCCTGCATGGGCGCGTAAAAAAGCCAATAATCAGGCGTATTCCTGGAACGGAAGTTATCTGATGAGTTGGACGGATTACCGCGCGGGCGGATACGCCCGGCTTGTAACCAATCAAGCCGATCTGATTGCGCCGGCGCCGAATAGCATTGCGGTCGATACGCAGCTTCCTTCGTCGGGAACTTCGGCGCAGTATTTTTACGGCAGTTATCACGCCGGAACGCTGAACGTGCTGCTCGGCGACGGCAGCGTGCAAGGCGTTTCTAAAACAGTGGATCCGCAGGCGTTTTACGACAATTGCAATACGTCCGACGGGAAAACGTCAAAATTGCTGTAAACGAGAGGTCTAAACTATGATTTTTATGATTGACGTGATTTTAAAAAATCATTAAGAATCAATAAAATCACAAAAATCATAGTTCAGACGTAAATAAAACTCAATGGAATCAAAAACATAAAGGAGCAAATTATGCTGAAAAAACTTTCTCAAGCGATCAGAAAAGTCTTACAAAAAGGTTTTCGCGGCGGCTTTACGCTGGTCGAACTTCTGGTGGTGATTGCCATCATCGGAGTTTTGATCGCGTTACTTTTGCCCGCCGTTCAAGCCGCGCGTGAAGCGGCGCGGCGGATGCAGTGCGCCAATCATCTCAAACAATACGGGCTTGCCATGCACACCTATATGGACGCATGGCGTCAGTACCTTCCCTGCGGAAACTCCCATCCGACCGGCGGTTTTCAGGGAACGCAGCAACGTCACACATGGATGCCGCGCATTTGGCCCTACATCGAGCAGCAGGCGCTGTACAGTCAGTACCGTTTCGATATCGGCTTTTACGCATCGCCGAACAACGAAGACAATCAAACGGCGATCACGCCGACCAGCAGTAAAGTTTCGATTTACTATTGTCCGTCGGATCGTCCCGGCGCGATGTGGACGGGCGACGTAAATTACTGCTGCCGCGCAAACTACGTAACCAATATGGGAAACGATTGGTTCTGGCACGGAACCTCAACAGCCGGCGCTCCGTATCCTTATAAACTGGACACGGCGACAAATCGCTGGACAGGTGCGCCGTTTTATCTCAATATCTATGTGGACGCATCGGAAATTTCCGACGGGCTTTCCAATACGATGTTTTTGTCGGAACTTTTGTGTGCGGAAGATAATCATTTTGATTTTCGCGGATATATTTTTAATGACGAGGGTCCCGGCGCGTCGTATATGACGGTGACAGGTCCTAATTCCCGCACACCGGATGCTTGTATTTGTAAAGGGAGCGGAAGTGAAGCCACATCTGCTCCCTCAACTATTGCTACTGCGTCGCTCTCTACAAAAATGCCTTGTACAAATCTTGTTGGAAGTGCGACCGGTGATGAACGATGGCAAACCGCACGCAGTAAACATACCGGCGGTGTGAACGTTTGTCTTGGTGACGGTTCGGGAACGTTTGTTTCGGAAACGATAGCTATCGACGTTTGGCGCGCGATCGGCTCTGCGCACGGCGGCGAAAGTAAAGGGCTGTAAGATATTTGTCTGAACTGTGATTTTTATGATTCGTATGATTGCTAGGATTAACTATGATTTTGGATCATAAAAATCATAGTTAAGACAATTTAACTTCTCAACAATCACAATTGAAAAGGAATGTTTTAACATTTAACAATGAAAAAAAACGCGATACTGATTTGTTCTTTATTACTTTTCACGATTTTGCCAACCGGATGCGCCAAAAAACGGACGGAAGTAACGATTACCGGAACGGTGACGGTTGCGGGAAAACCGGTGGACTCAGGAATGATTCAATTTATTCCGGTCAATCAGGATTCGTTTGAAGGCGGCGGAATCATCGCAAACGGAAAATTCACCGCAACCGTTCCTTACGGCGAACTTCACGTCCGGTTTCGCGGCAACGAGTATTTGAAGAAAGACGCGCAAGGCAATCCGCTTGGCGGCAAAGACGAAACGGATAAAGACGGCATGCGTTCTTACACGCCGCCGCCAACCCGACAAATGATCCCCGACAAATACTGGTTCGGCAACGAAGCGACAACGACCGTAATCACCGGAAAAGAAGAGTTCAACTTCGATCTGGAAGCCAAGTAAGTTAAAAGCTAAAAGTGAAAAATGGCGTTCTGAAACGTAAGCGACGTTTAAACTCTCGCCGACGTTTTGGGACGCCATTTGCCGTACTTTTCGTGTTGAAAACCAACACGGATACTTGACTTTTCATTTTTCACCGGTTTTTCCATAAAAAAAAGGGTTTGTAAAAAAATATCGCCGCGGCTTTTTTAAAAGCTAAAATAGAATTGGCGAGGGATGGTTGAAATACTTCGTCCGGTTTCAGGGCGATTTTCCTCGATACGCAAGATGCAAATTACGCGCGGCGCGAAAAACGCATGACGCATCAGGAAAACGTCTCAACACGTAGTATTCGGAGTAAATGTCATGCAAAAAACGGTTCTGGTTGTCAATGAAGATCAGGAACGGCTCATGAAGATTGCCTCGTATTGGCACGACGAGCCGTGGCGAACAATCACCGTTCCAACCGCGCAAGAAGCAATCGACGTTTTGGACGACGTTCCTGTCGATATGGTGATTGTGCAGGAAAATATGAATTGGATCAGCGGGACGGAATTTTTGAAACTCACTTGCCATTCCTATCCCAAAATGATTCGCGTTTTACTCACGGACGATGCAACGGAGAAAAGTGTTTTGTCCGAATCTCGTTGGTCGCCAAAATTTCACGCCTCAAACCGGATTCATCATTTTTCGCCGTATCCCTGCGACTCGGAATACATGACGCAGGTGGTTTACGCCATGTTCGGAATGGAACGGGAAGAAATTGCTTATTAACCAAACAGAAACGCTTTCGTTAAATCGCTCATTCGTTTACCCCATCTGAAAAAAGAGGAACACAATGTCAATCGTTACCGAGAACCCGCAAATTCAAGAAACTCGCGGAAAAGAAGAACTCCAGAATATGTTTCGGGCGGAACAACTTCCTGCAATGCCGCACAGCGCGTTGATCGTGTTGCAATTAGACAACGATTTATCGAAAGTCAACATCAACGATCTTGTTCGTCCGATTGAAGCCGATCTCGGATTGACAACGCAAGTGTTGAAATTTTTGAACTCCGCGTTTTTCGGATTTCAGAACGCAATTTCAAGTATTAAGCAAGGAATTGCGCTTGCCGGAATCCGCACGGTGAAAAATTTTGTTTTGTGGAAAGCGGTGTTCAGCTTGATTCCCAAAACAGCCGATTCGTTTTTTGACGTAAAACTTCTCTGGCAAGATTCGTTACGGCGAGCGTTATTTGCTCGTAAGTTGCTTGTCCTGCTCGGACGCGGCGATGAAGATTTGACGTTTGCCGGCGCGTTGTTGCAAGATATGGCGATTCCGCTTTTGCTGAAAAAACGTCCGCAACCGACAAGCGGTTTGATTCAGGAATTAAAACGCCGTCCGAATTACCGACTTTCCGATTTAGAACAAGAAATGTTCGGCTGGACGCATGCCGACGCGGCGGAAATTATATGCCAAAGCTGGAAAATTCCCAAAGACCTTTCGTCATTCATGGCAAATCACACGCAAATTGAACCGTTCATGGACGAACCAACTCGCAACCCGGAACAATTATCGGTTTCGTTATCCGCGCTATTGCCGTCGGTCGTGAATACGCATTGGTTTGAAGAAGAAAAATTGCGTCATTATCTTAACGTTCTTTTCCCAACCAAGCCGAACATTTTAGAAAATCTTTTTGAACAGGTCGATAAAGAATTTGATCAATACGCCGTCGTTTTACAGATTTCGCGTCCGAAAATTACGCTTATCGACCAGTTCCAGGTAAAAAAGATGCGTTAGCGATTCTTTTGTATTTGGGATCGATATGTTGTCGGAACGGTATTTCCGCCGACTGTTTGAGTCGCTAAGTATTCGTGAAATACAATTTCTCCGCAATGAGAATCAGCAGAAAAACAAGAATAACCGCGACGCTTTTAAATAAATCCGTACAACGAATCGAATCTGCTTTTCTTGTTCGAATCTGTCCTGAAAAACCGCGGGATTCCATTGCCTGACGAATGATTTCGGATTGATCAATCGCTTTGATTGTCATGCCGCCAATAATTTGTCCGTAAACTTTCAAAGATTTGAGACGCAAACTTGGCGAAAATAAACGGGATTTTAAAGAGGCGAGCGTCGCTTTCGTTTGGCGAAGTAACAAATGCAGATAACGTTGCGTCAGAAAAAACGTCGCCGTAAAAACGGACGGAAATTTCATCGCTTGAAACCCGGCAAGATATTCCTGAATATCTCTTCTTTTTAATAAAGAAACGACAAAAACGCAAGTTGTTATGCGGGCGGCCGTTAATATTGCAAATTTTGCGGCTTCCCAAGTTATCGGAATACCGTCTGACAACAAAAGCGTCGCAAAGGAAAAAAGAAGAAACGGCGCGACGCATTTCAAACGCCGATAAAGCTCGCGGAATGCCGAGCCGATCGTTTGTAAAACGAAAAAGACAAAAAGAGACGTCGCGGCAAGAGTCGTTATATGTTGCATATTAGCGACGCAAAGCGTTCCAATCAGCGCCGTCAAAAAGCAAGAACGAATTTCCCACCGGCGCGACGGCGGGCGAACCGAAATATCAAGAGTTTCACTTCGGGTTTCCATAATTTTTTCTTAATAACGACGTCGCGAGTAAGAGAATTTTCTTTTTTGTAATAAAACTCTCTGTATTTTATCAAAAAAAATGAAACAGGCGCCTCTCCGCGCGAAAAAGAAGGAAATTTTTTCAAAATACAAAATAATTCTCTGTAAAAAAATTGCTCTTTACTTACGCCGTTTTTTTTCTTAAAATTCGTACCTCTGTTAAAAAATGTAATAAATAACGAATAATAGATTCGCTAAAAAATGGAGTAAGTCGGTGTCTTTCAATAAGTTAGATGAAGAGATACTATTGTGTTGTCTCGAAAATCAGCCGCACGGTTGGGAATATTTTGTGGATCGTTTTATGGGATTGGTTATGCACGTGATTGATTATTCTGCGACAATTCGCGGACTGGAAATCGAATCTCGCGAGCGCGACCGTCTTTGCGAAAATGTGTTCGCCACGTTTTATCACGATTCTTTTCGGCTTTTACGTGAATTTGACGGTCGCGGAACTTTAACCACGTACCTTACGATTCTTGTACGGCGGATTGTTGTGCGAATTTTATTGAACCGCGAATCCTCCTCCTTAACGACAAAATAAGTCGCTTAACGATACAATTGAAATCAACAATGAAATAAAATACAAATTGATGAAACTTTTAGTATTATGAATCCCACAAATAACAGAGACGTTATCAGAAATCAAAATATTCCGATTGGAATATTGCGGCGGATTGCGACGATTTTTTTTATCATGCCGCAAATCCGATGGATTTTATTGTTAACGTTGGGGTTTGCAATATTGACGTCGTTTTCAGCGTCGGCGCAAGATGAACCGTTGACAGCCGTTGTTATTAACGAAACTTTTTTGTGGTCGGGACCTGGAAATCATTATTATCCGACAACGCTTTTGCATGTTGGAGATCGGCTTGACGTTTATTTTACCGTAAAAGAGACTTGGTGCGCCGTGCGTCCTCCGAAAGGATGTTTTACATGGGTGGATGCGCGAAATGTGGAACTCGGCGAAAAGCAAATTGGAACCGTGTTGGTGAATGGCGTTCAAGCGCGGGTTGGAAGCGATTTAAGTAATCAATGCGGAGCCGTTCAGGTTACGTTAGAACGCGGCGAAAAAGTTTTTGTGTTAGAACGTATTGAAACGCCGGGAGACGCCAAAACGCCGGTTTGGTATAAAATTGCGCCGCCTGCCGGCGAATTTCGTTTTATTTCGCGCAGCGATCTTCAATGGGACGTCGTTCCGAAGAACGCGTCGAGCGCGGCTCAAAATAATAATCCGCAAAATTCGGAAGTAAATACGTCGCATCAACCGCAAACGCTTCGGGAACGTCAACCCATTCAATTGGCGAGCGATCTGCAACCGCGCGTTTCGCAAGAAAATACGCCGGAGGAATTTAACGCCGATGATTTTCATACGGCATTAGAGCAATTGAAACTGGATTTTGCGGAAAAAATTATGGAGCAGGAAGTTGCGGCGGACTCGCTGCAATCGTTGTCTCATATCGCGCGGATGCTTTATCAATCCGCCCCAACGCAAACGGATAAAAATGAAGTTTATCGGTTGCTTGCCGGTTTGGAACGAGCGACCCGTATCAGACGCAATGAAACGCAAAATCAAAATGAAACGGAAATCAAAATCGACGCAAATCATTTTGCGAAAAAACAAACGGAAATCAATAAAGACGATCCATTGATTTCTGCCGTTTCTCCTTCCCGCTTGCCGACGCCGCAACGCGACGTTGTTGCTATCGAATCCCAAACAAACAAGAAAAACAACGATAAGAAAACAATCGTCGCAAAAAACGTCAATAGCGACGGGGCTTCTGATATTTACGAACAAACGATACGTCAGCCAATTCAGAAACCGGTCGTTGAAAATGATTTTACCGAACGCGCTGTTTTTCCAAACGCAGCGGAAACAACGCAAGTTTTGCTTTACGATACAAATACCGGCGCGTATCAGGAAATACCGCCGCAAGAATGGGGACGGTATTTGACGGCGGAACAGACGCCGACGTATCAACAACAATATCCCTATCAATCTTATCCGCACGAGCCGCCAAAACAAAGTTGGATACAGCGTTTTATCAGCGGTAAATTGTTTCAAAGCGGCAATCCGAATACGCCAAATAAAAACGCGGCGTATGGCGGCGTCATGAACGATCATAATTTTATTCCCGATAGGTATTCGACGGAAAATCGCGGCGTTTATGAAAACGATAATCGCAACGTTATCGACGCCGCAAACGCTTTCGCAAAGAAATCGCCGCGCAAAGGATTTTATAATTCGCAACCGATGATTATCGCTTCTTCGCAACAGAATCATTTTGCGGCAAATTCTTACAAGCGTTCGCGTCCGATACAAAATTCTTATTCCTATAATAACGCCGACATGTTGACCGGAGTTTCGTTAATAGGAAAAACCGAACAAAGTATTCGTTCTAATATTCCGCAAGAAATTGTTCTCCCCGAAGGCGTGGAAGTTCCGGGGGAAGTGGTCATTTACGACGAATCGCAGGGAATCAATTTGACGCCGCAAATGATTTCTGGTTTGCAAACAACGGATCAAGCGACGGCGCTGATGCAAATTATTCAATCGCACGGCGCGACGGCTCAAGAGACGACCTCTGTTGCGCCGGAAACGTCAACCGTTTTGCAATCTCAACAGCCGATTCTTTTGCAACAAACGGCGTCGCGTCAGCCGACGGAACAAACCGCGTCTCCTTGGAAAAATTCTCTTGCGAGCGGACGCCGCGAAAACGGCGGCAACGTAGTTTCTGCCGGCGCTTTTGACGCTATCGGGCGGCTTGGACGAATCAAAGTCAATCAGAATAAACCCAACGACGTTCCCAAATACGCGTTAGTAAACGACGCGGGGAAAATAATTTTTCTTGTTTCGCAAACGGTCGGTATTGATTTGAATCATTACGTCAACCAAACCGTTGGGCTTATCGGCGTAAAAAGCAGTTATGTTCAAGACGGCAAAACCTATCCGTATATCTCAGCGAAAGCCGTTTATCCGATTCAAGGAAGAAAGTAAATTGTTTTCCAAAAAGTTTCCGCAGGAATGTTTTTTCCATGTCAATATTTCAACACGTTTACCGCGAAGAATCGCGAAGATTTCACGAAGGATTTTAAAGTTGGGCAAACGATTGTTTCAATCCCAGAGTAACGCATTCTGCTTACGGAATTTTTCGCTCGTGCCTCCGTGTGAAACATAAAATATCGATTCATCATACTGTCTTTGCGAGTCAAGATTGACGGATTTTATAAGACGTCTTATCTTGTCAATCCTGTTCATCTTATCAAAACATAGAAAGTCAATGTTGTATTTTATCAATTTTTGATTTTATGATAAATTTTACTTGATTTTTTTTCGGGTTGGCATAAAATAAGAAAAAATGTAAGGAATTTTTAGAAAAATTGTCTTGTCCCCCCTATTGCATGAATTTGGGAGCGTTGTACAATCAAAATTCATGAAATTAAAGTTGAGTTTTATCAATTTTTTAATTTTATGGTAAATTTCACTTGATTTTTTTTCCGAGTGGGCGTAAAATATTAAGGAACGATTGGAAATCCTTCTAAATTTTTCCTAGAAATTTTCAGAAAAATGACGCGAAATATCAGGCAAATCACGGCTCTGCTCTTACTGGCAACATTCGCTCCGGCGATGTTGATTGGTTCGGGATTGCACGCGTTGCCCGGGCTTGGTCATCATCATTTTCACGGCGTTTGCCAATCTGAAACAAACAAACAAACAAACAAACAAACAAACAAACAAACAAACAAACCCAACCGTTTGCAACGGATCATACCGACGTTTGTCAACGTTCCTGCGGGGAAAAACACGAAGCGGAGACGAAACATTTCTCCGCCGTTATTCCCGCCGAAAAAGACGATAACTGTTCTATCTGCGAGTTTGTATCGCTTTGTCAGAGCGATACTCTTCCAGACGCGCCGGTATTAAAATCCAACGTAGCGGATGATTTCATATCTTTACCCGCCGTTTTCAATATTCTTCAGCGTATTTTCTCTACGCAAAGCCGCGCTCCGCCGATCTCTCTTGCTTAATCTATCGTTTTTTGCCACGCCGCCGACGTTTTACGTCTTCGGTCAATGTAGATATTCAAGCAGAGATTCAAATGGATAGAACCGGCTCTCAACCGATTGTATCGCAAGAGGAAGCATGTTCGCAGCGTCTGCTCAAAACCTTTCGCGAGCTTTTGTTACACGATGGTTACGGCGACGTCGCAGTTGAAGTCAAGCTCCTCAAACGCGGTCAAAAAGAGGTTATCATCAAGTCCGGCAAGCAGTATCGGTATGTCGTTGACGTGCCGGAAAATACGCTGCATAAAGACTAATGAATAGATATTTTTCACGCCAAGACGCAGAAGAATTTCCTCAAACAAAACCTTTGTGACTTGGCGCCTCCGTGTGAGAAATGTTTTATAGATATTTTTTTCACACAAAGGCGCTAAGGCACAGAGACTTTATTTCAAAATCCTACCTTTGTGACTTTGTGCCTCCGTGTGAGAAAAAAAATTAAAGTATGACAAGTTAGATATTTTATGTTTCACACAAAGGCGCTGAGGCGCCAAGATTTTGATTTAGGAATCTTACCTTTGTGACTTTGCGCCTCCATGTGAAATAAAATTTGGCGTCGACTCAAGAAAGGAGGTTTATCGCCGTATTACTGTTGCGCCGTCTGTCTGCGAATGTGGGATTCGAGACTTATGTTTTTATTTTGTTTCATTTCCCGTATCCGCCGCCAAAGGAGTTTTGGGGGGATACGCCAAACTCCGAACAGGGCAATAACAACAAACAACATTAAACTGCTCCTGTTCATTAAAAATTAGAATTAGGAAACAAATGCTATGAGAAAAGCATTTACACTTATCGAGCTGCTGATTGTTATCGGCATTCTCGCCGCCCTCGCGGCAGCCGCCCTTCCGATGTTGTCGGTCAACCGTGAGGAAGCCTTGAGCGGCATTAACCAGTACAACAAAGGGGCGATCCTCAAAACGCTCAAAGAGTATCAAACGCTCACTGGGAAACTCCCCGAAGGACTGCACACAGGGTTGCAGGACGACGGTACGACAACGACGTTGATGCCCGGTATCACCGGACAAGTTCTGAAAAATTTCACTGCCAGCGGTGCCAACGGATCAAGGACTTTGAGTACTATTGAAGCAACAGCGCTTAGAAGCTTAGGACTTGGACACGTTGCTACAGGGGAAGGCGATAAGGAGGGAGAGGATTATCACGAGGTACTCGGCTATGCACATCCTAACGAGAACCTCCCATTTCTGGTTGTCAATGAACAGTGGCAAACAGGAAGCGGCGCTCCCTTAACTTTCAACGGTCACAATGTGGAATCTTTGGAAAAGGAAGGATACACAAAGGTTATTGCGCTGTATGTGACGCCGACCGTCAACTGGGAAGTGAGCGATGCGACTGGCAATAATGCGGCGTGGACGAAATCCGTGAAGGAATTTGGTCTGGACTTTGCCGGAAAAAATCCGCTTGTCGCGGATGACACGTTTGCCTACTACATTGTCTACATTGGAGTTGGCGAGACAGTATATGCGGCGACTACAACTCTTACCAATGTTCACCTCCACTCGATGGCAACATTAGCGGATGCCAAAGATGAGGCGGAGGAACATATTACAGACGTTACTGCGTACGAGGATGCTGAATTCGCATGGGTTGACGCACCTGATGGTTCAGGTTCTGAGGGAACAGTTACTGACCCTAACAATAATGATGCGTTTCTCGGCACGGTAACTATCATGCTTCAACCGGCTGGCACTGCGAAGTTGCTTGGTATTACGGACTCGAATTGCGAGCCGCTTAATCCGTAAGGGAAAGAACCTCGCCCCGCAGAACCCCGCGGGACGAGAGGAAATTCCCGAATCCTTTGTGACTTAGCTCCTTAGTGTGAGAAGTATTTTATAGATATTTTCTCACACAAAGGCGCTGAGCCACAAAGATTTTGATTTAGAAAAATAAAGTTGGGGAACGGCGACAGTCAATATTCTCTTGAATTTGTTCTTGATTTTGAGTAGAATAAAAGTCGTTTTATCGGCAGAATTTAGGAAAAAACCGCAATGAGACGCGCTTTTACACTTATTGAATTACTGATTGTGATCGGACTGCTCGGCGCATTAGCGGCGATGGTGATGTTAAATCTGCAAATCGACCGCAAACAAGTGATTGAGGACTCCGTTGTCGTTAAAGAACTGGCGGATATTCAGGCGGCATTTCAAACGTTTGCAGGCGACGTCTCTTTCAATTCTCATCGGCTGGAGAATTGTCAACTCGTTGCCGAATACGAATTGTCGGTTCTTTTGGAAAATGACGATGACAATTTTGCGGAATGGAATCACGAAAAGCAAATCGGCTGGAACGGTCCGTATCTCATGGCGGAAGGCAGACGGGTTTTTAATATCGACAATAAGAACCAGGAGTTATCCGTCATTGAAACGCCGGAATCGGTGAACGAATCCGACGGGCATTATTATCGGGTGATTGCAACGGACGAAGACGGCGATGTTGTCAGTGCTGATAGCAGCGAGATAAAACAATTATGGGTCGTTTATCCGTTTTGGGGTTCCGGAGATTTCCCTTACCCCAATGTCAATCTGGTCAATGATCAACAGAAAAAACTGATGCGGGAGTTGTTATGAGGAAATTACTTTATATTTTATGTTTCACACAAAGGCGCCGGCGCCAAGACTTTATAGATACTTTTTTCACACGAAGGTATGCAGAGATTTTGATTTAAGAATCCTACCTTTGTGACTTGGCGCCTCCGTGAGAAAAGAAATTAAAGTATGACGAGTTAGATATTTTATGTTTCACACAAAGGCACGAAGGCACAGAGGTATAGAAAATAGGATAAAGTAGATTTTTAGGAAATAAAAAACTCTTTGTATCTCCGTGTGAAAAAGAAAAATATAAAAAGATTTTTCACGCCAAGACGCAGAAGAATTTCCTCAAACAAAACCTTTGTGCCTTTGTGCCTCCGTGAGAAAAAAAATTAAAGTATGATAGTTAGATATTTTATGTTTCACACAAAGGCACAGAGGTATAAAAAATAGGATAAAGTAGATTTTTAGGAAATAAAAAACTCTTTGTATCTCCGTGTGAAAAAGAAAAATATAAAAGATTTTTCACGCCAAGACGCAGAAGAATTTCCTCAAACAAAACCTTTGTGCCTTTGTGCCTCCGTGAGAAACAAAATTAGTAATATATCAGCGGAATTTTCGTGAAACGTCGCGTTGGCTGATTCACTGACGCCTTACGGCGTCCAACCTTTCGGCGAAAGGTTGGCTACCTTGTCATTTTCAACCATAAAAAAATTTCCGCTGATATATTACCAAAATTAAAGTATGACGAATAGGTGAAATATGTTTGCGAATCAGAAACAGAAGGGAATGACGCTCATCGAATTGGTGATTGTTCTCGGTATTCTTGCCGCGCTGGCAGGAAGCGTGCTGACAATGACCGCTTCGCTCAACGACCGCGCCCGGTACGAAACGACGCGGCGTCGGCTCGACGAAATCGGGATCGCTATCGTCGGCTCTCCAACGGAACCGGAAGCAAGCCGTTTTCTCAACGATATGGGACGCTTGCCTATCCAAAAGGTCGGCGACGGAAAAGCGTTGTCCGAACTTTGGGAATGCAACAGAAAATATCCGGGGGTTGTATCGATGGATTACAACATCGGAACGGTCGCGAATCCGATCTGGCGTCCGATCACGCTGAACGCCGGTTGGCGGGGTCCCTACATTCACATTGCCGGGGAAAAATTTTACGACGGTTTCGGATGGGAATTTTATACGGGAACAATGAATGCGAACGCGGATTGGGAAGATAATACGATTGATTCCGTCGGAACTTACGGAGCAGACGGAAAAGAAGATAAAGACGACGAAGAAGAAGATACAAGTGTTGAGTGGCAGAATAAGGACGATATACGGATTGATTTTTCTGATCGGGCGTTGGCGGAATTGACGGTGCAGATTCATGTGAAAGACGGTTCCGGGTGGACGTCGCCAACAAACGCCGACGTGCAGAATGTCGTCGTTTTTTCCCCTTACGTTGACGAGAACGGCGATGCGTATATACGACAAACGGTTGCAACGAAAGCCGCGTCGGCGGCATGGGCAAAAAGCGATGATGATACGTGGTTTTCAACTCCCAATAATACTTCTGTTCCTACAATAACAAAACCGGCGCCGGTTATTCTCACCGAACCGAACGAATTGACTTTTTACAAGTTAACGCCGGGAATACGAAAATTGTTAGTCTATGGAACTTACGGCGACGACAACATGCCGAAGGAGAGCGGCGTGGTAACAATAAAATTACAACGCGGAAGTAATATGGTGAACATTTATTTACGGTGAGTTATGTTTTTCAGGAACAAGCACAGCAAAGTTGCGGTATTACTTCACGACGGCGGGACGTGGTTTGCGTTTGCGTTCCGTTTTGAGCGGCGCATTTGGCGGTGTTATGCGCAAACAACGCTGAACGGTAAAAGTCCGCGACGTATTCCGCCGGAGTTGTTGACGTTTGCCGAGACGAATCATTGCCTGCGCGTCCGTCTTGTTTTGCCGCGACAGATTCATACATTAACGACGGAATTGCCGCCGGATATTACCGCAGAAGAAATACAGACGTTGCTCGTTTCAGAGGCGTCGCAGATAACCGGTTCGGAATTTGGTTCGGTGCGCATTGCCGCCGTCAAAGCGGATCATGATTCGATGAGCGGATTGCCGAATACCATTTTTGCTGCGGAGTTTGAACAAGCGGCGCTGCAACAGTATCAACAGCAATGTCGGCAGGAACAACTTCGTTTCGACGGCTGCGCGGCGCTGGAATTAACGACATTAGCCGTTCATTCGGAAAACACGCCGGAAAAACGGTTTCTTTTTTTACGACAGGAAAGCGGCTTTTACTACGTCGGGGCGTCGGACGTCGACGCTGAAAACGGGCAACCGACGACTGTCGTCAATATTGCCGTTGGTTCGCAAAACTTCAGTAAACTCCCCGAAAAATCGGAACGTCTTCGCAAACGTCTTGATCTGCATAAAAATATTCCAATTGAAGCGGCGCTTTGTTATACGGAAATCGACGAGGAATACAAAGCAAAATTACGAACGCTTGTCAGCGAAGAAACGGAAGCGGAGTTTATTCGTTTCGCCGACATTGCGGAAGCGGTTGCCCGGCGGGTTGCGGAAATTACCCCGACAAACGAAGACATTTGCCCGCTCGTTTCGCTCGGCGAAGAAGTCACCGACCCGCATTACGCGGGAACTTATATTTTAGTCGCCTCGTTGCTGATTGCGATTGTGCTTACTGTCGGCGGAAGATGGAAATTGCAGAATGATTTAAAAATGATTGAAACGCGGGCGGCGGCGTGGAATAAATTGCAGGAAGAACGGAAGAAGGTCAACGACAAGTTAGCGGACATTGACGCGCGACGGAGCAAATGCGATAAAGTGATTGCTCTGTTGAATGACAAATCCCGCACACCGCCGGGTTTGATGAAGATATTGACGGAATTGAGTCAAAATATTCCGGCTTATACAAAGATTGAAGCGATTGAGCAAAAGAACGGACAAGGGAAAAACCTGTTTGAAATCAGAGGACGGACAATCTATCAGGACGGGTTGCTGCAATTTTGCAGTCAGTTTAACAATGAATTGGCGGGGATTTCCTGCAATTTGGAATTGAAAGAATTTGAGAAAGCGGCAGATAATCCGCGTGAGCAGTTGTTTGTTTTTTGGGTAAACAGTACGAGGTAAAAATGCGGGCGTTACGGCGGCAATTACGAATTTGGAAAAATGATTTTCTGTCGGTGTATCTCCGTTTGACAACGTTTCACCGCACGGTGGTCGGTTTGCTTTTGGCGTTGGCAATGATCATGGCGGCACGGCATTATTGGCTCAATCCGCTGCTGACTGAGATTAAAACGGCAAAGGATAAATACGAGGCAAGCAATCCGCCGGATATACTGACAACACCGGAAAACGATGCGGAAATTCAGGACGTTTTGACGAAAATCGAAGGACGCTCCGCAATGCTTGAAGAACGGAAAAAAGAAGAAGAGCGGATTGCCAAGAGTAAACAGAAAATCACGCAGCAAAACAAAACCGCCGTCATTTCGCAATTCGGAACGCTGATTTTGCAGGAGGATTTACAGTTAATCAATACCCGTCCGGCAACAGTGCCGCCGGTGAAAACTGAAACGCCGAAACCTGAAACCAAAACAAATACAAAAAAGAAAACCGAATCCGCCGCCTCAAAGACGAAAACGGAGCAAACGCCGACTACTGTCAAACAGAATGTCAACGCGGATATTCCCAGCGAAGCGTATGATTATCTGATTGAGGGAGACTACCAAAATATGCTGAAGTTTTTACAAGCGGCGGACAAATTTGAATATCCGGTAAAGATGAACAGTTTCCGCTTGGGATTTCCTGAAATTGATCCCGGTATCGCGAAGTTGGGCGCGGCGCCTGTGAACCGCCGCTTGCAGTTGAAGTTTCAATTAACTCTGTATTTTTATTAAATCAAGACATAAAAAGTTTTTCACACAAAGGCACGAAGGCGCAGAGATTTTGATTTAGAATCCGCCTTTGCGACTTGGCGCCTCCGTGTGAAAAAAAATTAAAGTATGATAGTAGATATTTTATTTCTCACACAAAGGCACGAAGGCACAAAGGTATAGAAAATAGGATAAAGTAGATTTATAGGAAATAAAAAACTTCTTTGTGACTTTGCGCGAGAAACAAAAACGATAAAAAGATTTCAGTATATGACAGAAAACGAAATAGGAAAAATTGTTGTTGACGCCTGTTATCATATACACAGAGAATTAGGACCGGGACTGTTGGAAAAGGTTTATGAAATAATCCTTGCCGACCGGCTGCGTTCCAAGAGATTGTCCGTGCAGCGGCAAGTTGTCGTCCCAATTGTATTTGACGGCAAACAATTTGAGGAAGGATTTGCGGCAGATATTATCGTTGAGAATAAAGTCATTCTTGAATTGAAATCCATCGAGACCGTCCATCCGGTTCATAAGAAGCAATTATTAACATACCTGAGATTGACAGGCATGAAATTAGGATACTTGTTAAACTTTGGCGAAGAGTTAATGAAGACCGGCGTTTCAAGAATTATCAACGGCAATTTAGAATAACCCTTTGCGCCTTTGCGTGATAAAATTTGTAAATGACGTCCAAACAGCGAATTGATTTAAATAAAGTCGTCGCCTCGCGCGACGCGCTGAAATCCGTTCCGGCAGTGTTGGCGCGGCGGTTGAAAATTTTGCCGCTTTACATTGCCGATGAAATGCTCTATGTTGTTATGGAAGACGAGCAGGATGACGTCGCGTTATCACAACTGGAATCAACATTGCCAATGGCGGTGAAGGCGCTACCGGCGCTTGCGCCGGAAAACGTTGTTCCGGCGATTAAACGTTATTATCCCGATACTGCGGCAACATTCGAAACACCGCTGACAATTTTTGAAGAGATATTACGGCGTGCGCTGCTTTACCGGTGCAGCGATATTCATTTCGACCCGGAAAAGGAAAATGCGAAAATCCGGCTGCGCATTGACGGCGTGATGCGTGTTGACCACACTTTGCCGCTGTCAACGTGTGCCGAAGTTGTTTCCGCCGTGAAGGTTGCCGCCGGTCTTGATATTGCGGAACATCGGATTCCGCAGGACGGACAAATGTCGATCAATCCTTATCAGCGTCAACAGGAAAGCGAAGAGATTTCGATGCGGGTTGCCGTCATTCCGACTCTTCACGGCGAAAAATTAACGATTCGGATTCTTGCCACCGAAGCGATCTCCGCCGAGTTGGCGGACTTGAATAAAATCGGAATGAGCGATGGACATCACCGTTTATTTATGCAGGCGTTGAGACATTCTTACGGCATTATTCTTTTATCAGGACCGACCGGCAGCGGCAAGACCACGACTCTTTATGCTGCGCTGCGTCATCTGAAAGCCCCCGGCACGCAGCACATCTTGAGTATTGAAGACCCTGTTGAAATTCCGCTGGACGGCGTCAATCAGATTCGCATTGACAGTGAGCGAGTGAGTTTCAGCAAGGCGTTGCGGAGTTCGCTGCGGCACGACCCCGATATTATTATGCTCGGTGAAATCCGCGACAGTGAAACAGCGGATATTGCGGTGAAAAGTTCGCTCACAGGACACCTTGTTTTATCCACGCTGCACGCCAACGATGCGGCGGGAGTGACGACCCGATTGCTTAATCTCGGTATTGCTGCGGAACTGATGGCTTCGGCGTTGCGGATTGTCGTTGCGCAGCGGTTAGTTCGTCGTCCGTGTCTGCATTGCGTTCAATGGGGCAAAGCGTCTGACAAAGATAAGGAGTTGTTTTCGTTTCCTTCCGACGCCCGCGTGCCGATTCCGACCGGCTGTCCGCTGTGCGGCGGGATGGGATATGCGGGACGGCTTGGACTTTACGAAATGTTTCCGGTTGACAAACGGATTCGGGAGATGATTCATTCGCACGCTGCGGAATCGGAAATCCGAAGTCATGCGTTCGAGAAACTCGGCTTAAAAACACTTCAGCAGGACGGCGCCGATAAAATCCTCTGCGGCTTAACAACGCCGGAAGAAGTCAAGCGGGTGACATTTGCAATGTAAGAAAGAGAATGCAGTTTCAATATAAAATCAGCACAAAAGGAACAATTCAAACCGGAGTCATTGAGGCGGATAACGCGAACAATGCGGCGGCGACGCTGCGTCAGCAAGGTATTTTATTGCAGTTGACTCCCGCAGCGTCCCGATCATCTACCGGTAAATCCGCCGCTCCTCTGCGACTGCTGCAAAAGATTTTTCATCCGTCTTCCATGCAGCAGGAAATTTATTTGCGGCAACTTTCATTTTTACTCAAAGCCGGCGTTCCGATTTTAACGGCTCTCGAATCAATCTGCGAACACGCTCCCAAACGTATTGCCGCAATCTTTGCAAAACTTGCCGACAGAGTCCGCAACGGTTCTTCGATGAAAAAGTCCCTTGAAGAAGAAGCGGCATTTTTCGGAAATGTTTCTATCGGTCTTATCGGCGTCGGCGAAGCAAACGGAACGCTTGACGAGATGTTCGCTTACGCTTCCGATTTAATGGAACGCAACCGCAATGTCAAGAATCAGATTCTTCAGGCATTGGCTTATCCCGCCGTAGTGATGTGTGTTGCTCTCGGAATCGCTTATTACATCGTCGCGTATGTTTTGCCGACGATTATGTCTTTCATTGCCAAGCAATCGAAGACCGTTGCTTTGCCGCTTTCAACCAGAATGTTGCTTGTGCTGAACGATATTTGCACCCATTATTGGCAATACTTTCTAATCGTTCCGATTTTTTTGACGGCGGCGTATTTTTTGCTCCGGCGTCATCCGACTGTTGCGGAACGGATTGACTTTGCGATGCTTTATGTGCCGCTGATCGGTCAGGCAATCCGCGAACATAATAACACGCTCTGGACACGGACGCTCGGAGCATTAGTCCGCAGCGGTATTGATATTACAGCGGCGTTGGAATTGGTTGCAGGAATGATGAGCAACCGGCATTACGCCGCTCAAATTCAGAAAGTTCGGGGGTCGGTGAAACAGGGAATCTCATTGACAAAAGCGGTTCAGGAAACAACGCTGCGGTCTCTCTGTCCGATGTGTTCAACAATGCTCGGCGTCAGCGAAAAGAGCGGCAGTATTGATACTTCGCTGATGCACACGGCGGATTATTGCGAAGACCGTTTAACGCGGCGTGTTACCTTATTGGGCAAGTTCGTGGAACCGGCGATCTTTGGTTTTGTCGGCGGTTTTGTCGGCTTCATCTATTTTGCGTTTTTTATGGCGATGCTCGCGGCAACCCGGTCGGTCTGAAATAGATTAAACCTTTATTCTGAATTTGACGATAATAACAATTAAGGCGGAGTAAAAACTTACTCGTCTATCGTCAACCTGAAACGGATGAAGAGTCGTTAGGTAGCAGTACAACCTTTATTAATCAAGATGGGGGAGCCATACGGTTAGTATTTTATGATTTATAAAAACCCCAATGCGATTATATTCGATTACTTTTTTTCTCCTTTTTCTTACCGGTTCGTTATTCGCGCAAACGGAGAATTACGTTCCCAGCGTCAATAACCGGTATTTGATTGCACCGCAAGCGCCAACGCCGCCGGAATCTCCAATCGTTAATCCGTTATCTCAAACAGTGATTCCGCTTCCCGATATTGCGCCGGAACCGATTGTTATCAATCCGTTTCAATACAGAATGCCGGACGGCAGCATAACGGCGACGGCAAGATTCGCGCAAATGGATCATAGTTATCTTCCCCGCGCCAATAACCGGTATCTGATTGCACAGCAGGAACCCAAGCCGACGGAATCTCCAATAACTGATCCGTTATCTCAAACAGCGATTCCGCTTCCCGATACCGCGCCGTCGGAACCGGCTGTTATCAATCCGTTTCAATACAGAATGTCGGACGGCAGCATAATGATGACGCCGAGTCGAAGTTCCGTTTTGCCGCAAGGGATTCGCATTGTCGGCGTGCTGATTATGGAAGATAAGAAATTGCCGCCGATTGCCGCCGTTCAAATGCCAAACGTCGGCGGTTCCGCGTCCCGATCCGCCGGTTCGGATACGATTCATTATGTCCGCGAAGGCGAAATGCTTGAAGTGAACCGGAGTATGCTTAACGCCAGGTCCGCCGCGAGAGCGCCGCGAAACGACGGTACGCAATCCGAAACGCTATTCATTGAAATTTCCAAAATTACGCCGTATCAAATTGAAATTCACTCCAAAGACAACTTTGAAGACAAACATATTATCCGCTAATGTTTTTATCAACGCTTAAAAAATTTGTATCTTCGACGATACTAACCGTACTGCTGCTATCCAATGCGGCGTTGAACGCTCAAACGCTTCCGCGTTTGGCGTCGCCGAGAGATGAGCCGGAAAATTCCGCAAGCGATCCCGTCAACCCCGCCGACGTTGTTCCGCTAAACGCTCAAAAAATTGCGGCGCTGAATGTCAGAGGAACGCCAATGTCGGAATTTGCCCGACTTGTCAGTCAGGGCGCCGGTTGGAGAATTGCGGTAAGTCGGAAAGCCGCCGTAATGCCGGTGAATATTTATCTTGAACATATCGGCGGCGAAGACGCTATCAAAGCGGTTTGTCAAACGCTTAATCTTTGGTATCGTATCGATAAGAACAGCGGATTAATAAACATATTAACGCTTGACGAATACCAACGCGGAATGTTGTCCTTTGCGCAAGATACCGTTCAGGTCGTTACGGTGTTGTATCCCGATGCGAAAAGCGTCGGCGATTCGCTACAGCGGTTGTTTAGAAACCGAGTCGTTTGGAATCCGCCGGACGATTATTTGAACGATCCGATTTACGACGTCGAGCGCGCTGTGGATCGTATGGATTTTATGGCAGACCGCGTTCAGGCGACGTTGCCCGACACGCAGACGACAAGCGGACGCAGCTCGCGTTCTTCACGATCAAGTTCCAGTACGAGCAGCCGTAATCGTTTCAGCAATTCAGGGGCTTCAAATAATCAGCGTCAGCAGCAGCAATACCGCAATGATCAGAATTTATTTCAGAATGAAATTGATGAAGAAATGTTAAAAGTTCAACTGGCTGCGGAAAATTCTACGAAAGATTCTGCAACGTATGAAACAGACGACGCCGCAAATCGGGAAATTCTCGGCGAACCGGGGATTGTGTATATTTCGGCATTTCAGGGAACGAATGATTTATTGTTGCGGTCTTCCGACGCCGACGCCGTCAAAGAAGTTGTCGAAGTCATAAAGAAACTTGACAAACCTAAACCGCAAGTGTTACTCGAAGTAAAAGTCCTGAAACTTGATCTGAACGACAATGCCGGTTTCGGTTTTGATTGGATGTTCAAATCCGGCAAATGGTCTGGCGGACGTTCCACAGGTCCCGTTGACGGAATCGCTTTCGGCGCCGATTACGGTTCGATTCTTTCGCCGCAAGGACTCGCGCCGGCGGCGGGAACGGCGCTTGATCCGAAAGCGTTTGTCTTGCAATATGTAAGCAACGATATTGCGGCGCGAATCCAAGCGATGCAGGAATCCGGTCGTCTTGTCGCATTAGCAACGCCGAATCTTTGCGTCGCAGACGGCGAAGCGTCAAGAATTTTTATCGGTAAAACGACAACCGTATTAACTTCTGTGGATATTCAATCTTATACTTTCGGCGACGACAGACCGGTTGTCAACACGGTAACAACTCCCGAAACGCAGCGGTTAAATGTCGGAACAACGCTGCTTATCACTCCGCGAATCCACGCCGACAAAACGACGACGATTCGCTTGGTGCAGGAAGAATCGCAAATCGGTAACAAAAACGATATTAATTACGGAGCGGGAACGTTTCAATCGCAGGATATTGATATGCGGACGGTAAGCACGACGGTCGTTGCGGCGGACGGTAAACTTTCGGCAATCGGCGGTTTGATTAGCGAACAAGTCCATCACAAAGACTCCGGGATTCCGGGCTTAATGAATATCCCGTACATCGGCGCCGCTTTTAAGACGACTTCGGACATAAAATCCCGTAGCGAATTGTTGGTCTTGATTCGCCCTTATATTCTTCTTGCGCCGGATGAAACCGATTGCGCAACGAGTCAATTGATGAAGCGCTTGAGCGAACATCCGAGCGCAACGGTCAATACTCCGCCGCTGCGAATCGGTAAAGGATCATTGACAATCGTTAATGAAAAAATGTATCCCATTCCGCAAGATGCGATGAACGCCGTAAAGACGCAAGCAAGACCAATGCCAACAGATGAAAGAGAATAATGAAATGAAACGTTATTTACTGTTTTTGTTACTTGTATTCTTTGCCGGCTGTCATCAGTTGCCGGAGAAGGACGCAATAAAATCATTCTTGCCTTTTGGTAAAAAAGACGTTGCGGATACTTCATCGACAAATTTGACTCCGCTCGACAGAGCCAAATTTTTGCAGGAAAAAAAAGAATATCCCGACGCGATTGCGCAATACAAAGCGGTTTTAGAAACGAAGATCGACGCGGCGTCGCGGGAACAGGCGAAAATCGGCTTATCGCAATGTTTAACGGCAATCGCGCATTATGCGGCGGCATTGAAAGCGCTGGAGCCGTTGCCGCTGGACGTCCGTTGCGATACCGACGCACAAAAATTAGCGGTTGCCGGCGAGATTTTGTTGCGTCAACGCAGAGAAAGCGAAGCCGTCGTCTATCTTGAAATTGCGGCGGGATCCATCGATTTAGAAAGCGTAACAGCGTCTCTTTCCTCGTCGGATAACTCTGATAACGATAACGATGCGGCGTTTCCCGATTGGCTTCCTGCGGCGGCGGCAAATCTGGCAAGCGCTTATACAAAAACCGATAAACCGCAAAGCGCCGTTGTGATGTACGAGTTTGCTGAAAAATTATATCTGCGCCGACGTCAATACCGGCAAGCGGAACAGTGCCGTCAAATGTACGACGATTTGTATTTGGTGATGAAAAACTACGTTCCTTTTCAACCCGCTCCCGTTGCTTACGGGTTGCCGGCGGGGAGGTATTAAAAGTATTAACAATGCAGTCCGAATCGCAGCGCCTTCTTCTGGAACTCGTTGAACGCAACGGCAGCGACCTTCATCTTGCCGAAGGAAACCGTCCGGTCATGCGAATACACGGCGTCTTGTATCCGCTGGAACATTATCAGCCGCTCGTTGCGGAACAAACTCAAACGCTTATTAAAGATATTGTCGGCGAAACGTCGTTCAAACGCCTATTGGCTGCCGGCGAACTTGACGTTGCGATAGAATTCCCCGGCGACGGCAATTCGCGTCCCTGGCGATTGCGTATCAACGGTTATCGTCAGCAAGGAACGTACGCGGCGGCTATCCGGCTTTTGCCGAACAAGTTTTTTAGTTTCAAGGAACTTGGTCTGCCGATGCAGGTTTTGGAAAAAATTTGTCGTTTGAATAACGGGCTTGTGTTGGTAACCGGCGCTACCAGCAGCGGAAAATCGACGACGATTGCGAGCATTGTCAATGAAATCAACAAAGAGCGTCCTTGTCATATTTTGACGATTGAAGACCCAGTGGAATATCGTCATTATTCTCAAAAAGCGTTTGTTACGCAACGGGAAGTCGGCGTCGATACGGCGTCGTTTGCGGAAGCGTTACGGCGCGCGATGCGCGAAGACCCCGACGTGATTGTCGTTGGCGAGATGCGGGATTTGGAAACGATTTCGGCGGCGTTGACTTTGGCGGAAACGGGACATCTGACTTTTGCAACGCTTCATTCGTCAACGGCGGTGCAAACGATAAGCCGCGTGATTAGCGCGTATCCGGCGGTGCAGCAATCGCAGGTTCGCATCCAGTTGGCGTCGACGTTACGGTTTGCTATATGTCAAAACCTGACGCCTTGGGATAATAATCAGGGACGGAGTTTAATAGCGGAGATTTTGGTTGTCAATTCGGCGGTGCGGGCGATGATACGGGAGGAAAAGACGCATCAACTGAAAAATATCATGCAGACAAATTACGATATTGGTATGCGGACGTTAGAACAGGCGACGGAAACGATTTTAAAGCAAAACCATATTTCCCGAAAACAAGCGAAACTGTATCTCAATTTGGAAGAGTAATGTTTTCGATATTTTTTAATGTGCCAACGGCGTGCATTCGCTTAATTGGTCGCGGGCTAAAACGAACGACGCTCGCACGATTTGGCTTATTGGCGAAAACATTTTGTTCTTTGATAATTGAAACCGATGATTTTCTCAAAACTCCCCCTCTTGATTTTTGTGGAAAATTGGAGTAAAATTTATCGTTCTTGTTGATTTGATTTAAACAGACAGTATGAAGAAAAATATTGAGACGACAAAAAATCGCGTTAAGTCAATAATTGGTAGGAGTTTATGAAAATGAAAGACGGCATTCACCCTAAATATATGGAAACGAAAGTTACCTGCGGTTGCGGAAATTCGTTTGTCACCCGAAGTACAAAACCGGAATTGAAAGTCGATATTTGTAACGCTTGTCATCCGTTTTACACCGGACGGCTCAAATATGTCGATACAGCGGGACGAATTGAAAAGTTCCGCTCCAAATTCTCCGGCGGCTACGGTCTCAAGAAAAAAGGTTAGCGCGCCGCGTTTCTTAATTTTTGAAAAGCAGGGATTTTACCCCGCTTTTCTTCTTTATTTTGCGCTCGTTTTTCTGATTTTGTAGATTAACTATTGATATTATATCTATACCGCAGCTTGATATAGACGTCTCTTTTATTCGATGTTTATAAAAATTTGCGGGGAAATTTGAATCATGCGACAATTACTTGAAGACAAGCTGAATCGTTTTACAGAATTAGAACATCAAATGTCCGATCCGGAAGTTCTTGCCGATCCATCGAAAATGCAGTCGGTGGCGCGGGAACATGGACAAATTGCGAAACTTGCGACAAAATACCGACGATTCAAACAGCTTAATGAGCAAATTGAGGAAGCCAATGAAATTCTCAATGGACATGACGCCGAACTCAAGGAATTGGCGGAAATGGAGTTGCCGGAACTCAAAGAAGAACGTGAAACGCTTTGGAACGAGTTGCTTGATATGACAATCGGCGGCGAAGATGCAAACCGTTCCAGTTGCATTCTTGAAATTCGTGCGGGAACCGGCGGCGATGAAGCCGCGCTTTTTGCTCGCGATTTGTACGAAATGTACAAACATTATTGTGAAGATAAGGGTTGGAAAGTCGAGTTGATGTCGATGAATCCGACGGAACTTGGCGGATTTAAAGAAGTAGTGTTGGCGATTGACGGCGAAGGATGTTTCCGTCATTTGCAGTTTGAAAGCGGCGGACACCGCGTACAGCGCGTGCCGGAAACCGAAGCGAAAGGACGTATTCACACTTCCGCAGCAACTGTCGCGATTATGGCGGAGCCGGAAGATATTGAAGTTAACCTTCCGCCGGAAAGTTATCGCTACGACCGTTTTTGTTCCAGCGGTCCGGGCGGTCAGCACGTCAATAAAACCGAGTCGGCGGTACGTTTGACGCATTACGAAACGGGAATCGTCGTCAGTTGTCAAGACGAAAAGAGTCAGCACAAAAATTTTGCCAAAGCGATTCGAGTGTTGAAATCGCGAATTTATGATTATTATCGCGAGCAAGAAGACCGTAAACGCTCCGAAGAACGCAAGACAAAAATCGGCAGCGGCGACCGTAGCCAACGAATCCGCACTTACAATTTTCCAGAAAACCGAGTTACCGACCACCGCATTAATTTGACCATTTACAAACTCGACGTGATTTTGAGCGGACGTCTTGAATACATCGTGGACGGTCTTCTCGAATACGAGCGTCAGGAACTCCGCAGCGCATTCGGCACGCCGGAATGAAATGAAAAAATGACCGCGATTCGTTTCGCTTGCCTCTTCTCCCCTATTTGAGATTTTGGTATAAAACATATAATTAAAGAGAAATATTTTTTGTTTTTGGGATTACTTTTCAAATATTGGAAAGGATTGAACGATGGAATTGCCGAAAATTCGTCGGGCGTTGGTGAGCGTCAGTGATAAAATGGGACTGGCGGCGTTTGCTAAAGGTCTTACGGCTGCGGGAGTTGAGATTTACAGCACCGGCGGAACCCGTAAACATCTCGAACACGAAGGAATACCGGTACGCGATATTTCCGACTACACAGGGTTCCCCGAAATGATGGATGGACGGCTCAAAACGCTTCATCCGAAAGTGCATGGCGGAATTCTTTGCCGCCACGATAATCAAAGCGATATGAAAGCGATGGTCGAACACGGGATTTTATCGTTTGAATTGGTTGTCGTTAATCTTTATCCGTTTGAGACGACGGTTGCAAAAGAAGGCGTCACCGACGAAGAAGCGATTGAAAATATCGATATTGGCGGACCGACAATGGTACGGGCGGCGGCGAAAAATCATCAGTTTGTCACGATAGTTACAAATTCCGAACAATATTCTGCGGTTCTGGAACAAATTCAAAAAGACGGCGCAACAACATTGCAACTCCGCCGCTCGCTGGCAAAAGACGCTTTTACGCATACCGCGTCGTATGATACCGCGATTTCCCGATATTTTGTCGAACGTTCCGCCGACGGTTTGTTTCCTGAAACGTTCAATTCGCAATTTCATCGGGAAACCGTTTTGCGGTACGGCGAAAATCCGCATCAGCAAGCGGCGTTGTATGTGGACAAAAAAGCGAAGTCGGCAAACGTCGTTTCCGCCCGTCAATTGAACGGTAAGGAACTTTCTTACAATAATATTCTCGATTTGGATTCCGCGTTGGCGATTGTTCGGCGATTCGAGCGTCCGGCGGTTTCGGTCGTCAAACATAACAATCCGTGCGGCGTTGCGGTTGCCGAAACGATTGTTGACGCCGCGAAAAACGCGATGGCGGGCGATCCGCTGAGCGCGTTCGGTTCCGTATTGGGATTCAATCGAAACGTTGACGCGGCGACCGCTGAATTTCTTTCGCAGCCGGGACTTTTTGTCGAGGCGATTGTCGCGACAGATTTTGATCCGCAAGCGCTTGAAATTCTCAAGACTCAACCGAAATGGCGTCTCAATGTTCGTTTGTTGCAATGCGGTTCGCTGGCGAAATCGCCGTCCGGTTTGTCGGTTCGGATTCTTGAAGGCGGCGCGTTATTGCAGAACGCCGATACGGAAAACGATCCTGAAGATCAATGGCAAGTCGTTACCGCTACAAAGCCGACGGAAAATCAACTTGCCGATCTTCGTTTCGCATGGGAAATCGTGCGGCACGTCAAGTCGAACGCAATAACGCTTGCCAAAAACGGAATGTTGCTCGGAGCGGGCGCGGGACAAATGAGCCGCGTGGATTCGGTGGAAATTGCGATTAAAAAAGCGGGCGACCGAATTGACGGTTCGGTGTTAGCGTCCGACGCATTTTTCCCGTTCCCGGATTCGATTGACGCGATTTCGCAACACGGCGTAAAAGCGGTGATTCAACCTGGCGGTTCGCGCAACGACGACGCAGTCATCGAAACGTGCAACAAATACGGAATCGCTATGATTTTCACCGGACGGCGGCATTTTAAGCATTAATAAAAAGCGTAATCAAACGCAAAATGAAGGGTGAATTGATAAGTAACTTTTAAAACTTCATTGTTTTTTACTGCGAAGGACACGAGAAACGCCGAAGTAAATTAAGAGTGAAAGTAGCGTCTCCAAATTATTATTGTCTTATTTGTTATTATCCTGACGCGATATTCAAGATTTGATATATTCTTTTAAGACAGTCGGAAAAGAGATACGAACGACATTGGTTGTTATATCCGTTTCGCAGAGGCGGAACGCGGTTACTTTAACTTTGTACCGTATTACGATTATTATTTTTCATCGGGAAACAATGAAATAGAGCGCTGCAAAATATTTTGAATTTTTTGTTCCTGACTCTGTTGCATAAGCAAAAACGCCGGTTATAATCACTGAAAATTGATTTTACGTTTGTATTGTAAAGGAAGATTTAACGACGTACTCTATCCGGTTTGTCCACAACCCGATAATCCTATATTATAGTTCAGTTGGATGCGGCGAGTAAAACATTGCAAACCAAACATAATTTTCCCAATAATAGATTTTAACCATTAGTCATAATTGAACAACGATTAATAATACTGATTGTTGTTCAATGACTTTAGATTTGTTTATAGGATATTTATCTCTCATGAAACAATAAATTTGTTTTCTTGTTTATCTCATTCCAATGTCATTTGATATCATTGCCAATGATACGATGGAAGTCAAAAAAGACGAACTCATAAAAAAATACATTTCAGGACCCGACGAACCGCGATTCTGGATGATGGCGTTAGGAATTATTATGATGCTCATTGGCGGCGGCTGGAAACTTCGCGACATGCTCAAAGAATCGTGAAAGATACTCATCATACTTGAAATTTCGGTTTTTGAACACGGAACGCACAGAATACACAGAAAAAAACGCTAAAAATTCCGTGATCTCCGTGTTCAGAACAATAAAACAAAAACCGAATTTTAAAGTAAAAAGTATATTTATTGCAATTTGGGGTGCAATATTAAAAATGAATAAAAAAGCGTTTCGTTTTATAAAATGAAATACAAAAAGAAAAAGGGATTCGATGAAAACGCGGCGAAATGGGTGTAGTTTTTTGTTTCTTTTGGCAGTATTGGCGAATGGATCGCTTTTTTTGACGGCGGAGGAATCGCCGCGTCAATCGACGGGAAATCTGGAATTAACCAAAACAGATTTCGGTTATCGAGCGACTATCGACGGCAAGTTGTTTACCGAATATCGCACCGGCTTCAACGGCGCTCCGATTATTTGGCCCATTATCGGACCGAATGAAAAGCCGATGACCCGCGCGTATCCGATGGATGAAAACGTTCAAGGCGAAAAAAAAGATCATCCGCATCACCGTTCGCTTTGGTTTACGCACGATCGTGTGAACGGGAATCGTCATTGGATGAAAGACCCGATTGTTCATCAGGAATTTCTGAAAGCGGAATGCGACGGCAAAACGGCAACGCTTGTTACGAAAAATCATTGGCTTGATCCGAAAAACAACGCAATAATATGCAGCGATATTCGCACCATCGTTTTCAGCGTTATCGACGATACGCGTTGCATTGATTTCGATCTCAAACTGACCGCCGAGCAAGAAAATGTGACCATCGGCGACACAAAAGAAGGAACGTTTGGCATTCGCGTACCGACGTCAATGGATGGGGACGCGAAAAAAACGAATCCGAAACTCGGCGGTACAATCGTCAACGCGCAAGGCGACAAGGACGACGCGGCATGGGGAAAACGTTCCGACTGGGTGGATTACTCCGGTACAGTTGACGGCAAAACGGCGGGAATTACGGTGTTTAATCATCCGAAAAGTTTTCGCTATCCGACATGGTGGCATGTAAGAACGTATGGACTTTTCGCCGCGAATCCGTTTGGAATCAAAGATTTTGAACCGTCGCTCAAACAGAACGGCACGGTCGTTTTGAAAAAAGGAGAATCGCTTTCATTTTATTATCGCGTCATTTTGCATAAAGGCGACGCGGCTTCGCTCGATCTTAACAAACTTTATAAAAATTATTCGCTGTTGCCGAAAGAATGAACGGCGAAACAAATTTCATCAATCCGCCGTTGCACGAATTATTTCCTTATCACTATCGCAAGGTTATTTTTCGACAACCCAAGCGATTTTAATTTGACCGATTAGAATTGTCGGCGCTTTCTTTCAGTATCGGAAACGAATAATTGGGAAACGCTTTTAAATTACCTTTTTCATCACGACCGGAAAATAAAAAGAAATCATTTTTTAAAAACGAAACGACAGAATCGGATTGTTGCGGAACAAAATAAATATTCGTATCGTGAATGACGGAAATCATTGGAACGATTTTCGGCTTGTTCAATCCGGCGTACTTCAAAAATGACGGGTCGGAAATATTGACCGGAAAAAGATAAGGAATCGCTAAAGAAGAATTTTGAACGTCGATAGAAATCCACGCATTTTGGTAAAACGAAGAAAACGCGGAATTTGTTCGATAATTTTGAAGCTGGCTTGCTGAATTGCTATCAAAATTCATATTGGTCAAAAGCCGAAGATCGCTTTGTGAAAGACCGTAAGGAGAATATTGAGAAGAATTGTTATTAGGAACATTTTCCGCAAATTGTTGCACTTTCTTCTGAATAATAATTTTTTTCGCTTGACTTAATCCTCTTTGCACAAGCGGAAAAATCAAAATCGCCGCCGCCATTCCAACGAACAACGATGCAATTATATCTTTGAACGTCCAAGAACGTTTATCCTTTTTCGTCGTTTTGTTTTTTTCTCCGTAATACTTGACGTGTTTGTTGACAATCATGCTGGGCGTTTCCGACACGATCAAAGAAATTTTGCTTTTTGACGTATCTAAAGTATCTATTCGTCGAATCGTTTTACTCGTTTCCTGCGGCTTCAATAACGAATGTTTGTCGTGAGAATTTGGCGTCGGCGTAACATGAGTTACAGCTTGGCTTAACGGAAGAAGAATATCTGAATTAATATTCGATTTACTTTTATCCGTATTTTGCGTATCGACGTCTTGAGACGGAATGAAACGGATCGTTGCTCTTCGTGAATGCGATGAGTGCGGCTTCGTTGTAAAAACGTGAGAAACAACGTCTTCCGACTTTTGAGACGCGTCTGTTTTCGACCACAATCTTTGACAAGTACGTTGCGCCAAACCAACAGGCGGTTCATGAGAGTCGGCAATCTCATTTAAAGGAGCAATTGTTTGACAGAGTTGCGCCAAATCATCTCGCAATGATTGACTGGATTTTAACTTTGCGTCAATTTCTTTTTGTTCTTGCGGTTCTAACGCGCCTGCCAAATATCCTAATAAAATTTCATGCCGTTGATCGTTCATACGCAAGACCTTCTACGCGCGAGATTGAAAAATACCTTATTTTATAACAGAGATATTCAAAATTTATCTCTAAAAATATTTCAGTGAAATGAATGGTTTTATTTCCTCTTTGTTGATGAAAAAAGATGCTCTAAAAATATTAGATTTTCGTATCTCATCATGTCGTCTTCTCTAAAATAAATTTTGAGTGATTTTAATAATCCGCAAAAATCAAGTTATTTCAGTTCTTTCTGAAGAGGATAAATAGTGAAAGGCGATCTTTTGAGCGGTTTCGCGGTTGTATTCGGCAATGCGTCGGAATCACGAAGCGGAGGCGACGGCGTATTCGGGAGATTCAACTTGGGTGAATCGGAGAATTTTTTTGAATTTACCGGAGGCGATTGAGTCGCAGGTAACGAATCTGACGACGGTACAGCAGGCGTTGTCGCGGAAGGATTGGCTGTGTGATATTGCGAAGGAGAAACAATGGCGGGCAACTGCGTGAACTCGGACGTCTGCACAGGACGCAACTTTGTTTCCGATGTTGGCGAATTTGGCGTCGTTGAAACTATCGGTATTCCAGATATTGACGATGAATTTTTCAGTGAAACAGGCGGCAATGTCGGCGGAATATCGGCAATACTTGGCTGCACGGAAACCGTTGGTGAAACTGTACTTATATAAGCCGCCGGAGCAATCTGCGTCGGAAGGAATGACGCAGGATTGCTACCGGGCGAAACAATATTTGTTTGAGCCGTCGATGATACAACAGGATAAGATATTGTTGGTAAAATTGTTGTTGCCGGCGTTGCGTAAGTTGGCAAAGCGGACGCCGGTAAATTTTCTTGCGGGGTAATGTTTGAAATGACATTGTTTAACGCGCCAACAATCGGTCTGTTGGATTTTTCTGTTCCGGTAATTGGCTTGTAGCGAATGACTTGTTTGCGATGCAACCAAGGAAGAACCGATTCTGTTTGCCGTTCCCGATAAGAAGTAACATAACCGCCTACGGAAGAATCGTAAACTGTTATTGGATCATAAGTTGTATCTTTTATTGTCGAATACGACCATTCATATTCTACTGTCGGTTGTACCGGCGGAACAGCTGCTGTCGGCAATGTTGTTCTTGGCAAACCGTTCCAGATAGTCGGTTGATTTGTTGAAATATAACCTGTTGACGCAACGCCATTTGCGACAACCGTGCCGCCCGGCGGAAGCGTAACGCCATTGGACGGCGGCGCAACAGTTTGCGGATACGAATCGGCGACCGGAATGATTTCAGGCGTCGTAACAACAGGCGGAATATAAGGTTGCGACACAGTCGTACGCGAACCGCGTCCGCCGAGTAACCAATCGGTAAAGTCTGACGCATGTGTAAAATTACAAAAACAAACCGTGAGCGCCATAAAAAGAACAAAATTCTTTAATGTTGCAAAATATCGTAAATTTAAAGATTGATATTTCATAAAATTTCTCCTTAAAATACTTTGAATACAAATCAATGAGAGGTATTTATCAACGTTTTCATAGATGTATCTACGACGATCTGCCCTAATTGGGACGAAAAATATTGGAAAATGTCAGAATTTTCGTTTTTAATTTTGACAATTTTCGATAAGTTAGCGCCTTTATTGAATAATCAACATTTTAAATGTTAATTCAAAACATCATATTTTTGTTGAAATATTTTGTATTTTTTAATATTTTACAAAAAAAATGACAATACTATTACTACAATCGCTATATCTGAATCAGTTGTTTTATATTGTAAACGCTACCATGTTGGTCGTTGCAAATTAAGCGAGAGATGAGTTTATAGCGTTAAATTAAAATAGAATGTTTATTTGGCACATTAAGTAAAATAAAAAACTTAGACTATTTTAATATTTCAGCGAAATTGGAATTTGCAATAAACCTTTATTTTCCAACGAAAATAAGAGTTTTGATAGAAAAATTTTCACTATCTTTGCCGTCGTTTCTATTGGCTCGCCAATAAAAATACAAGAACGACATTCTATTTTCTGACGTTATAACGGCGTTTCGGCGAAACGCCGCCTTCGCAAAAAGCAAATGAAAAAACAACAGAAAAACTTTCAAAATTTATTTTTATTCCTCTTTCCGTGCTTCCTCCGTAGAGACCGGATTTTTACCAAGCAATACAAACAGAATGAAGAAAACGGCAATATAACCGGCAGGCGGCAATAAAATGCCTTTCCAATTATACGCCTGCGCCACAAGATACTCGCGGCGTTCAATCGCAAACTCGTCCTGTTCTTCTTTCTTGATTTCTTTGAAGAGTTTTATTAAATCGTCTTTCTTAAATTTGTTTCCGCTGATTTCAAGTTCGTCATCCGCTTTGGCTAATTCTTGAGACGTAATTTTATTGTCTTGGTTCTCATCAAGCACAGAACCCAAATCCGACGCAACCGCCGCAGTTTGCTCTTTTTTCGGAAACAGAGCATCTGTCACGGTTTTACCGAGATCAAGATATTTCCAAGCCGAATTGGCGGCTTTGACGTCGTCCCATGCGGGTAACGATTCAAACGCTTTCGCCGAAGCGACGCTGTTGATTGTCGGCTCGTTTTGCGGCTGATCGCGGATAATTCCATAACCCACCGAACCAAGAACCTGACCAACGCCAAGCAACAGAAACGCCATCAAACCTTGCACGCTGTTTTTCAAATCCGCCGGAGCTTTCTTGTCCGCGTACATGTAAGCGGCAACGTACAGAAACGAATAGCAGAATCCGTGCAAGAGAAGCGCAATCACGGCGCACTCAAACGTTGGAATCGTGAATACCCAATACCGCAACGCCCACGCCGCCATGCCAAGTACGACCACCCATTTCAGACCGATACGGGTAATGAAAAACGGCAGAAGCGACATAAAGAAAATTTCGCTAAACTGATTCAGCGTCGTCAACGCAACCGGCGAAGGATAACCGTGCTGCGTCAAATAAGTCACTTGAAACGCAAAGAAAAAGTTACACGCCGGAATACTTGCAAGAAAAACGCACAGCACGAAAATTGCAAAGGATGGGTCTTTGAAAAGCTTCAAAGCGCCTAAACCGAGAGCGTCGGATTTTTCGCCTTCTTTCGGAGCGCCTTTGGGCGGCGTGTCGGGAAGAGTTACGGCGTAAAGAGCGAGTAAAATACCGCAAACGCCGCCTGCAAACAGGAAGTAAGGTTGTTTCGCTCCGTCAAGGAACGCGGCGATAAACAAGTTGACGACAATCCATCCAATCGTTCCGAAAACGAAAACGTAAGGCGCTTTGCCCGGAGCGGAATGTTTGAACACGATACTATTGACCAACGCAATAGTCGGCATAAAGCAAATTCCCGAAAAGAGAATCAAAACCATCAGGACGGTAAACAGCGCCGTTCCTGATGCGAGATGATATTGACAGACCGCTCCGGCGGCGAGCAAGGCAAGACCGCCGAATAGGTGCAACAGCGAAACAACTTTTTGCGCCGAAAAATACCGGTCGGCAAGCGGCGCAATGAACAGCGGCGAAATAATCGCGCCAAATGGAATGGCGGCGTAAAGCCACCCGATTTGCGTGCCGGGCAGTTTAAGAATATCGCTCGCATAACCGCCAAGCGCTCCCGCCCAACTTCCCCAGATGGCGAACTGTAAAAAATAAGCGATACACAAGCGGGGATAAATCCCGGAAGACGATTTCGCGTCGGTCATAAATAGTTACTCCGTAAGTTTTTTGAGTGAAAGTTTTGGTTGAAAACGATAAAGTTAAAAACGTTTTGTTTTTCGGTTCTGCGGTCAAAACAACCGCCCGCTCAACTTTATTACTTTTTGTTTTTAACATTTCTTTCTTATTATGTCAAGTTTTCTCATAATTTTCAAGGAGTTCTACAGAATTTTTGAAAAAAGTAGGATTTTGCGTCGCTGATTCGAAGCGGTCGCTACGGAATCCAGATCATGCCGCCGCTAACGCAACTCATTAATTTAGGAAAAGACAGAAAATATTTTAACCCTCTTGACGCAATCTACACTTGTAGTCAAAATAACCACATTCGTATTTAATTAACGATTGAAATTGAATTTGCGGAGGAAAAGATGTCGGATTTTGAAATTTCGGACGCTCAATGGCGGGTGATGGAAGTTGTCTGGTCGCGCGGCGAGGCAACGGCGGCGGACATTATTGACGAAATCACGCCGGAAACCGGATGGAATCATCAAACCGTCCGAACTCTGCTTGCACGACTTGTACAAAAAGGCGTGTTGCAAACACGTCCGGTGCGGAATTATTACGTTTATTCTTCGCTCGTGTCCCGCGAAGAATCAGTGCGGAACGAAAGCGAATCGTTTCTGAAACGGCTCTTTCACGGTAACGCCGATTCGTTGCTCGTCCATTTTGTCCGTGAAGGAAAAGTTCAACAGGAAACGCTTGACCGATTACAAAAAATGATTGACGAACAACAAAACAAGAAAAATAAAAAATGAGAGGTTGACTATATTCGATGAATTTATCTCGCTATTTGTTACAACGCTTTGGCGATCCGCGTGGCAAGGATCAGTTTTGGCGTTATTGGTTGTCGCAATCCTGTGGTTTTTCGGTCAACGGATTCCGGCACGTTTCAGGTTTTTGCTGATCGGCGTTGTGTTGATACGGTTTTTATCGCCTTATACTCCGCCGGTTGTAACAAGCATGTTTGAAATTTCTCAACACGCAACAAATTTCGTTTCGACATTTTTTGAAGCGCCCGAAATTGCCAATATCGAAAATTCCGTCCCTGCTCATTTTTTGACATTTTCCGAAACGGCAACTTCGCAAAACGTTTTCTCTGATTTATCGAATCAAAAATTGTCCAATAAAAATAAGATTGTTTCAACGCAAATTTCGACACAAATAAACATTGACGAACATTCGCAAGCAATGTCGTTACTTCATCGCGACGTGATTATTCTGTTGGCGATTTGTGTTGTCGCGTTGATTTGGTTTGCCGGAATATTGTTTTTTGCAATTCGTTTTTTTTGCGACGAATTTCGGCTTTTCAAAAAACGTCAATATTGGAAAGTTGCCGAATCGCCGGAACTGTTGCGACTTGTTGCCGAATGTCGGAAACAATACGGTTTGCGTCGAAATGTAACGGTTTTTATGACGCCGGAACCGGTTGGAGCGGCGTCGTGCGGTATTTTTTATCCAGCAATGATTTTGTCGCAAGAATTAACCGAATCGTTTGACGCGAAAGAATTGCGGCTTATTTTGCTGCATGAACTGTTACATCATCAACGTTTTGATCCGTTGTCGCAATTTTTGTCTCAAATTGTTTTTATGTTACATTGGTGGAATCCGTTTGTTTGGATTTTGTTGGGTCGGTTTCGCTTGGAACGGGAACTTGCGGTCGATGAATCAGTAGTTCAATTGACCGGACAAGAGAACGCATCGAATTACGGCAATGTCGTTTTGAAAGCGTTTCGTCAATACGCAACTGTTATTCAAAATATTCCGAACAAATTTAATCCGGTTTTGCTTGGCGTTCAAAACGGCAATCAAAGCCAAGACAAATTTTTAGAAAGGAGAATCACAATGATTCTTACATCTCACCCGAACACGTTATTTCGTGTAACGTTTGGCATATTATTACTTGACCGCGTGATTGAATCGGCGTTGACCGACAAAGATTTTACGCCGACTCCGTTACCGTCGCGAGCGGCAATTATTGTTCGGTGGCTATTCATTATATATAGGTCTCGCCATGATGATTTATGCCGTATCTATGAAATTCATTAAGAAAAAAGAGTGAAACTGTTCAGCGTTGTATTTCGCTGGAAACTCAAACAATTAAATCTTCTATAAATACACCTCAAATTAAACAAGATTTCATACCAATTCGTAAACACTAGGAAAAATTTTAAAATATTTTTGAGAATAATTGTTAAATGTAGGTAAACATAAGTCATTACCAATACTTATGTTATGTCGCATTATCAATACTGATTGAGTAAAATTAACGCTATTGTTTTATTAAAGACGTATTCTTGGCGCTTAAATTTAACTTGCTTATAATTATCTAAAACTTTTACGCTATCGTTATTCAAATTTATTTATTATTATTTATTGCCATTTTTATTTTTTTAATAACGCATCGCAAAATACTTATTCGTATAAGGTCTTCGTATGTTCGCAACAAAGAATGATCGTTTACAGAAATATTTTTTGAAAACCAATGAAAATATTGGACATGCGATTGTTGTAGATAAAAAATTAGTCGCGTCTTTCCGCTTTTTCTTATTGATTTCTTTTTTCCTTGTTTTCGCCTCGTGCGAACAATCGACTTATCAGACAAATCCTCTTTCTTTTTCTGATTCCGTAAAAATCTGCGAACTTCCTTACAAGAAAAATACTCGTAAAAAACCGCTTTTAAAATTAACAGAGCAAGAGAAGGACTTGATTTGGAATTTTGTTTCGCTTCCTCAAAATGATAAACTTGGTCTTTCGTATCTTCTTCACTATTTGAAGGTTTATGCGGAAAAGCCGGAAAAATATCGACGAGAAAAAGAATATTTATTATCTATCATTCAAGAAGAAAAAGGTTCATCCGCCAAGTCCGTACCTTACCTCTCTCATAACAAAAAAACGGACAAGTTGCTACAATAAGTCGGCAAGTCGTTTTTTACTTCGCTGGATACAAACAGCGGAAGCGACGAATATCCCGGAATTACAGCGTTTTGCGAAAACGTTGCGCAATCACGCCGATCAACTCATCAACGACGTCACTTGCGAAATCTCGACTGGTCCGCTTGAAGGACTAAACAATAAAATCAAAACCATGAAAAGACAAGCATACGATTTCCGTGATCTCGAATTTTTCAAACTCAAAATCTTGGCAATACATAACGCAAGGTACGAACTTGTCGGATGAACCAGAAGTTTTTATTACCATGAAACATTTTACATTTTTAATTGCTTTAACATTACTTTGCGTTGGATGCAGCAAAGACGTTTCCGTTAGCGGAACGGTAAAATATACGGATGGGCAGCCGCTCAATCAGGGAACAGTGATGTTCTCTACGCCGACTTACGTTGGTTCTGCGCCGATTCAACCGGATGGAACTTACAAAGTATCCGGCAGTAAAACCAATTCCGGCATTCCTCGCGGAGAATACAAGGTTTGCGTTGCGGCAAGTACTTCAACGAGCAATGATACGCCGGGTTGGAAACGGGGCGTTTCGATGGTGGACGCAAAATTCAGCGACCCGGAAAATAGCGGTTTGATCATAAAAATCGACGGAGCAACGAAATACGATATTACAGTTGACTATCCGAAAACGGGACGAGTGAAAGAAAAATAGTAACGATTCAGCGGAATTTTCGTAACTATATCGCCATTGAGTTGAGTAGTGCAATTTTCAGTTCCGCTAGGAACGTTGCATTATTAACCGTATGCTTTGGCTTACGGTAGGCGATTGCGTTATTCCTCAAACAGGGCGTCAACAAATGGAATCGGTTCAAACACGACAAGATCGTCCGCCGATTCTCCCACTCCGACATATTTGACCGGCAAATCAATCAACCGGCAAATCGCTACGATCACGCCGCCTTTTGCCGGCGGTTCAAGCGACGTCAATCACAATCGATATTTCCGTAACGGCGGCGACTGTTCCGTCGATAGAAGCGTGTAAATCCGCGCCGAGCGCCGTTTTGCCGTCGGCGACAGGACGTTTTGCAATCGTTTGACCAACCGCGACGCGGTCGCCGACATTGACTATCGGTTGACACGCCGCGCCGATATGTTGCCGCAATAAAATTTCTACGCGCGGAACCTCAAGCAACTCGTCGTGAAGCGGCGCATGATTTTCAAAACGGGATAAACCGATTTTTTGCATCAGCCGCGAAGTCGGCGTTTTGCGGTTTCGCATCATGTTCGCCGCGCGGTTTTCACGAAACGGCGGATTTTCCCAGCGTTGACGATTCGACAAAATTCGTTTCTTATTTTCAGCGCAAACGCCGCGCGGATCAAGACCTTCGGGACACGAACAATAACTGCATAAATTGCACTCGCAACAAAATTGCGTTCCGGGAACGTCGGATTGACGCGATAAACTGAAACCGATGCTCCGCATCGCGCGGTGCGGCTCAATCGGATGTCCCAGCAAATTGCGAGGACAAAGCTCCGTGCAATAAGAACATTGATCGCATGCCGCCATGCCGATCCGCGCCGTTTTTTTCCAATCCCATGATTTTCGCCGGACAATAAAATGATCGTCGGGTAAAACAATGATTCCGCCGGTCGTTTTCGCGACCGGTTTCGATAAATCCGATTCAAGATATCCCATCATCGCTCCGCCAATAACGTAACGCGGATTGGAAATCGTCGTTCCGCCTGCCGCCGCAAGACACGCGGATAACGGAGCGCCAATCGGAACGCGAAGCGAAATCGGACGCCGAACGTCTCCCGCAACTGTCAGCCACTTTTCCGTAACATTGACGCCGTCGGCAATTGCGGCAATATTGAACGTCGTTTCCGCATTGAGAACGATCGCTCCCACCGCCAACGGAATTTGCCCCGGCGGAATGACGCGACCAATCGCTTCATAAACTAAAATGAATTCGTCGCCGGACGGATAAGCGTCGTCAAGCGGCGCGACAATCATATTCTTCAGAAGTTGCGACCGAACAATTTCAATCGTTTCGGTATATTTTTTCTTAATTCCAACCACGCCGCAACTCGCGCCGACTAACTGCATCGCCTGTTGCAAACCGTTCACAAATTGCCGCGTGCGGTTGCGCAACAATTCTTTGTCTTTATGCAATAGCGGCTCGCACTCGGCGGCGTTAATTACGACGGTATCGGCGGTTGCGGAAAGTTTCACGTGCGTCGGAAACCCCGCGCCGCCGGCGCCAACCACGCCGGCTTCGGCAATTTGTTCAACAGTAACGGACATTCTCTTTTATTTCTTGCGGTCAGGTGAGATTGCGTATCGTTTGTTTCAATTAAGAAATCTCGTTATTTGTTCAGTATAACGCGAAACCAATTTCATCGCAACAGGGAATTTTTGAAAACGACCGCAAAATTAAGTCAAGAGAATGAAAGTTGGCTTTTATTCTTAAAGTAAGTCTTTAACCGGCTTTTTTGTATTAAAAAATCCGGAATTGGTATTGTAGGAAATCCAAAAACCATGTTACGCTTCCGTTTTTGGGCATAGCAAACCTTATTAATGGAGCACGTAACATGGAAGTGAAGTTGCATTATCGCACGGATTTGACGGACAAGCAATGGCAAATCATCAAA